>CAZRMH010000398.1:0-7603 GCA_964600935.1 uncultured Candidatus Obscuribacterales bacterium | reverse complement strand
AATTTTTGGGTGTGTTGATGCGCATCTCTCCAGTCTTTAGAGAGACCGTCTACGAAACTTCTGCGCACCTCTTTTCGCGACGCATCTTTATCGAGTTCAGGATCGGTCGCTCGAAGTTTCTCTTTGACACTATCGGTCTTTAAACTCTTCGATACGATGCCTTCCAAACGACTGAGTTCGTCTACAACTTTGACTCTGCCAGACTCAATCTTAGTAAACTTACCCTCTTTGTCCTTGATTTCGAGAGTCGACGGTTTATCAATGTCACCAGAGATTACCAGTCGCCGATCAGAGCCTGGTTCCGATATATAAACTTTCACTTCACGAGCATCAGGACCAGGTTGATCGGAATATTCGACTTTCAGTCCTACTCTCTCCATCTGTTTGCTTAGTTCGGCCAGGTATTTGACTCTGTCACCATGAGCAGTATCATTTAGTCCTTTGACGGCACGGTCTATCGTCTCTAATCGACTGGAAACGTGCGTATCTGTTTCAGCAAAAGAACGCTTCAGATCGCGGATGAAGTCGAACTCCCGCTGCCACTCCTTCGGCATCGCCTTCTGCGGATGTTCATGCGTCATTTCCAGAGCCTCTGGAATGACTTTCACTTCCGGAAGTAGCGCTTGAACCTCTTTACGAGGAACAACCTCTATTTGCCTGGTTTCCTTATCCTCAAATAAACGAGGCTCAGAAAACAGCTTATGTTCGAGTTTATAAGCGCGCCCATCTTTGTCCGCGAAAAATTGCTTGCCGTCTACTGAGATTGGAGTGTACTGGTCGAACTGAAAGGTCTCTGGAGAGAAGCTCTTCCCAGGTTTGACTTCTTTAAAATCAGCCTGTGGAATTTCCGGTGCCGGGGTATTGGTCGAATCACGCAACAACACGATGCGGCCATCACGGGCGGTGCCCATTATTTCAAATTTCGCCAACTCACCTGATCTGGCAGGACGTTCGGCTCGAAGATCAGGTTTCAAATCTTCGATAGCTTTCACTTCCGAAGCCGCAGTAAAGCCCTCTCTCATTATGGTCGCGGCGTGCTGTTTACTGCGAGTACGTGCCGCTTGCGTAAGAGCTAACCCAAGACCCAAGGCGAGCAGCGCTGGACCGGTCAGATCGTCAACTAGATAGCTTTCCGCCTTTGAAGCCGCTTTAGCGTCATCGTTATGAACGATTTTTGTCAAATCCAGTTCATTGAACTTAGGCTTAACCTCTTCCTTATCACCTTTTGCTACTGACTCATCGATTGCTTTGCGATTCTGAACATAAGCCTTAAAAGCTTGCCGTGCGCTGTTTTGAAAACCTTCGTCAAAAGACATCGCCGGATTATCCTTCAGACATTCATCCAGATCTTTCATCGCTTCCTGATAGAGAGGTGGTTTGCCAGTGGCGATTCTGGCAAACGCGAAATTCATGCGAATACTCGAGTCCGTGTCTGTACCGGTCAAAGATTCTTCTAGCGCCTTCTGCTCCAACTCTTTATGAGCAACCCGCTTTTCAATCAGTCTATCGACTTCTTCTCCAGCTTGAGCATCCTGTGCAATAGTGGCATCCTGCCTGAGACTGTCGATGAACAAACCAAGACGTTTGCGATCGGTTTGTTGATTCAAACTTTTCTGCGCATCGATAGCTTGTTTAAACAAAGGCGTAGCTTTTTCAATGCCATCTTGAAAGAAACTCTCATTCGCTTTGGTGAGAAGTTCGATCGGATCTTGTTTCGCCGACGGATCAGATTTCCCCTCGACGATATCCTCCACTTTAACCTTCGGTTGCCACTCTCCAAGTCCCCGAAGTTCTCGAGTGGCAGCCATTTCTGCGTAGCTCACCATGACGAGATCGCGAAATGATTTGTTCGTTGCCAGTTGCGGATTCTCTTTTACCAGGCGACAGAGTTCGATTTCGCCTTTTTGAATCTGATCGTCTTTGCCGCTGGCAATCTGCAAAAGTGCCTTCATCGAGCGAGCTTTCGTAGCGTCGGGCAGGTGATCGAATATCCTGCGTTCGTTGGTTTCCGCCGTCTTATCTTGTTTCTTCAGCTCAACTAATTGCTTGGCATATGCTTCCTGTTTAACTTTGTCACCAGCTGCGGTGGCATCTTCTTCAAGAGCAAGACCGTTTCCTGTTTTCATACGTAAGCTTAGTGACTCAGCTCGCGCTTTCTTTAGAACGTCAGTCATCATCTCGAGTGAGACTTTTTCCGTGGCGATTTCCTTATCGAGTCGCTTCAAGATTTCGTCATAGTTGGCATCAAACTCTTTCAATTTTTGAGCCGGAGTTTTTTCTGCTAGCTGCTCACCTTTTTCTTGGGATGCATCAACAGGTTTCGGAACAGCAGCTTTCAACGCGACCCCATCACCAGCTCTGACTTGACCACCACCAGGCGGTTTCTGACCATCAGCCATGGGCGCAGGTTCTTTTGCAGCTCCTGCCGGCTTCTGATCACCGGTTTTTCCAACCGCCCCATCAGACTCGAAACCTTTCAGGTCAAAAAACAAATCAGGAAGTTCATATCCAGCAGCAGACTCACCCTTGCTTTGTCCATTTCCGGCATTCTCGAGTAAATCAACAGCATCGCCGCCCAGAGTTTCACGAGCATCCTCGGCGTCCTGCTTAGCTTCGTCCTGAATCTCTTTTACCGGCGATGGATTAGATGCATTATCAACAGCAGGTTTTGAAACGCCTGGAGTTTCATCCGGCTCAGCGTTTGCTGGATTCGTTTTCGGGACGATTGGAGGCATATTGCGACCTGAAGACATCTACTCCCGTAGATATTCCCGCTACAGCCTTCTTGGACACAATTTGGCTCCAATTTCGTCAATATCAAAAGTTAATTGTGACAACTGTCAAGAAGCACAGGCTTTGTCATTCGGCGATTAAAACTTCAGGCGCCCATTCCAGTGTCAAAATGGTTTTTGAGAAGTGCAAAACTGGTTTAGCCGCGGCTTCCAATCCCAACGGCGAGAGCATGGAGTTTGTTTTGAACTCTGCCTCAGCTAGTTGCAGCGGCCACTGTTTGTGGTGCACATGCGCACGCACGACCTGACCGTCGCCGGATTTAGTGTACAAACAATACCGTTCAGTCAGAAACTGCTCAAGCGTATTCGGCTCTGAATAAAAAACGTCCTCAATCGGTTTATAAATCACATCGAGATCGGCTGGCAGAGCCCGTTTATCGACACGACGGCTGCGATAGTGATAACTTCCATCACGTTCGTGCGAAAACATCTCCGCAAAAAAATATGGAAGGTGGAACAATTGCCGCGCACCTTCCACAGCGAACAAACTGGATGCATCCAGAGAAAAGAAATAAACCCCTGGCACACCACCTACGGTGACATAAGTCCGAACATTCAATTCCAAGAATTCAGAAAGAACAGGAATCAAGGGCGTCAGTCGAGGACGCACCTTTTGCATTCGAAAGGGAACGACGCCGATCCAGGCGGCACCATCAAAGGTATCAACCTTAAACTCATGCGGTATCAATTTTTGAACGACATCCGGCTCAAAACGCCAGTGAGCGAAAAGTAACTCATTCCACTCTTGAGTCATCACCCAAGCCGTTTTCGGATATGGGTACGCCCGATGTTTATTCGCTAGGAGAAGTTCCTTCAAAACGTTCCTTCTATAGGTGGCATCAAAACCAACTAAAGTATTCGTTGCCCCAGGCAAGACAGAATCAGCTCAACAGCCAGTTTAGCCGTGCTGTTCTTAACATCGTTAGCCGGATTCAATTCAACGATATCGATCGAACGAATCATTTGTGTTTCGGCCAAAAGCGTGAGGGCAAGGTGACTTTCGCGATAGTTTAAACCACCACGGCTTGGTGTGCTGACACCAGGAGCAACATCAGGATCGATCACGTCGATGTCGAATGATACGTGAAGACCGGCTGTATCAGAGCCGCACGCACCAAGTGCCAAATCGGTAACCCTGCCAAGACCAAGGTGATCGATATCACGTATGGTGAATGGAGTGATTCCGGTTTGGTCAATCAATTCACGCTCAGGAGAGTCCAAGTCACGGATTCCAATCAGTACGGAACGGTTTGGTGAAACCTTCGGTGAATAACCAAGCAGTTCGACCAGTCGTTCGTCACCGATGCCCAGGGAGACAGCAAGCGGCATACCATGAACGTTTCCACTGCCTGACGATTCTGGTGTATTAATATCGCCGTGGGCGTCGAACCAGATCAAGCCCCATTGCTGCTGCAATTTACGATAGTAGTTAGAAACACCTGCGATACTGCCAATCGCTAAAGAGTGATCGCCGCCAATCGTGATGGGAATGGTGCCGGCAGCCATTGCTGCTTCTACGGCATTGGCTACGTCGAGACTGACTTGTCCGATTTCAGGAACACACTTAGCAGGAGATTGTTTATCCCACCAGCAAACAGAGTAAGGAACCGGGATGTCGACTTCGTCAGCAACTTTGAACCCCAGAGCTTCAATGCTTTCGGGAAGCTCCGCTACTCGCATCGCTGCCGGTCCCATGCTCACACCTCTGTGTGAACCGCCCAGATGCAACGGCACGTAAATCAAGGTGACCGAATCAATCTTCTTGCCACCGGCTTTAGCAACGTTTTCAGGTTGAGCCGATTTCTCAGGACTCTTAATTTCTGGTGACATATCGCGTGTTCTTTCCTCTAATTTGCCAAATGTAGTGGGCGGACTAGATCCACTCTGTAGGTCTAATCCGCTGAGGTTGTTTCCCGAACTCCTAAAGGAATCCGTCCTGTCTATTTTCCGTTACAGAGCGCAAGTTGACAGGGGTACAACACTCGCATCTTTATAGCCCTAGTGTATAATCTTCCGATAGTTTTGTCTTTGATTGTCGCGACAAAATGCCGATATTAGTCGGTCGACAGCCGCTTTCAATCCGCGTGCTATCAGAAGCATTATGTGCTTTTTAAGAGGCGGCGAAGCAAAGGCTTCGCAAAACTGAATGCAATGGAGGTTAGAGTTGTGATTCGGCCCATCGTAAAACTTTTCTTCCTGGCTAAAGCGGCTGTAGAAGTCGGGCGTGAGCGTCTCGAAGATTGTCTAGATGCAGTCACCGCCAGAGCCAGTGAATATAAATCAACCAGCAACGACAAACTTTCGGAAACGAAAGATCGTGTATCGCAGGTCGCCAACGAGCTTTCGCAACATGTCTGGCAGCGTTCCGAAATTCTCGAAAGTCAAGTGCGCGAAAAAATTCGCAGACAAGTCGCTGACTTCTCGCTCGGTGCACTCGGTGACTCAACCGAGATTAATGAGCTGCGCGCCGAAATCGCGACGCTCCGTGCTGAGATTTCTGAACTCAAGCAGATGAAGGCATCGGTTTAAGTCAATTAGTTTCGAAACTGAACATCATACTTCCCGCTTGACTGCGTCACAAAAGCTCATGTCATGAGAGAGTCTCAATCAAACGACGGTCAAGAAAGCCCTTCGAAAACTAGCGGCCAGAAAAAAGCGTCTCAAAAACCCGATAAAGCCACGGAACCGGATCTTAAGATCGAGGTTGCGGAGCCAAACGACGCGAATAATTCAATATCGAAAACGAAAGATGAAAAACGTGAACTTGGTCGCGTCGTAACAGATCTCGACAGCGAAAAAATCACGGCGACCGCCCATGAGACTGAAATCGCCAAGGAAGTGGCGAAAGAAGTAGAAAAGGAAATCGCTCGCGTCATACCGAAGGAGACGGCTAGCGACACGAATTTACAGCCTCTTGGTTTGATTGCGTACGATCCAATTAAAGCAGATCGTTCAATTCGCCCATCAGAATTGGTGAAGGACAAACGTTTCTGGCAGGTCAGTAGAACGCTGTCACTATTTGTCGCCGGATCGATTTCCGAGAAAGTCGGCAAGGATACCGGGCTGACATCAAGTGAGAAGCGCAAGAAACGCGCGGCACGCGTGCGCCAGGCACTAATCGAACTGGGACCGACATTCATCAAATTGGGACAGTTTCTCAGCGTTCGCCGCGACATTCTGTCCGACGAGATGGCAGATGAATTAACCCTTTTGCAGGATCAGGTGCCGCCCAGTGATATCGCCACGGTTCGCAAAATCGTTGAACAAAGTCTAAGCGCGCCTCCGGAAAAGATCTTTATAAAGTTCGAGGAAACGCCGATTGCCGCTGCAAGTATCGGGCAAGTTCATCGAGCCTGGCTCAAAGACGGAACCCCTGTGGTCGTGAAAGTGCAGCGTCCGGATCTGGCCACGCGCTTTTACCAGGATCTTGGCTATATGCGTTTGGCCACGCGGGTTGGTAATCGGCTAAAGAAAAGCGACATCTGGGATGAATGGTTTCAATTATCAGACGAATTCGGTCGCACTCTCTTTCAAGAGATCAATTACATCCAGGAAGGCAAAAACGCCGATCGTCTTAGACAGATATTGAAAGGACATCCTGATATTCGAGTGCCGCGAGTGTTTTGGAAGTACACGGGCAAACGGGTTCTCACTCTGGAATACATTCCAGGCATCAAAGTAAACGATGTAAAAGCGCTTGAAGACTCAGGTCTCGATCTGGTCGCCATTGGAAACAAGCTGGTGAGCTGCTATCTAGACCAGGTGCTGCTGCATGGCTTTTTCCATGCCGACCCGCACGCCGGCAACCTCGCGATCGACGATTGGGGCAACGTCGTGCTCTACGACTTTGGCATGATTGGCGAGATCACCGAGATGCAGCGCGAAGCAATCACTGGATGTATCGCCGCAGTTATAAGACGCGATCTAGATGATTTAATCGTCAAACTGAAAATTCTCGGAATCGTCAAAGAAAACGCTCGACTGGAGCCGGTCAGGCGCGCTATCGAGCCCTTAATCGACTACTACGCCGGAAAAGGGCTTCGCGAGCTGGATTTCTCGCATCTGGAAAACGATATAGATCAGATCGCCGGAGAACGAGCGATCTGCATGCCGCCGACACTTGCATATCTGATCCGCACGGGAACCTCTCTGGAAGGCGTCGCCCGCACCCTCCACCCAAATTTCAGTTTCGTTGAAGCAGCTAAACCATCGCTTCGCAAGTGGATATTGAATAAACCGGACCAGGCGGCCAACGTTCTCAAACTCATGGGAAACGACTATGCAAGCGCTCTAAAGGTTGCCTGGACGAATCTGATAAATGCGAAATCCCTTGATGCATCGCTTGCTTTTCTGCAATCGCAAGGCAAAGGTCAAGTAGAGAAGAGCAAACCATCAGCCTTGCCACTGACAACGTCGAGCAGCAAATCTATCTCAACATCTCCGAACATCGACGCGCCGAAGTCGCCAAGTGCGGCAGACGAAAACGCCCATGAAATGAGCGATTTGCTAAATCAACTCAATGAAGTGAAAAGCCGAGTAAAGACTTTAGAAAATGAGATCGGAGAGTTCGCCCAAAATAGAGTAAATTTACTAGTGCAGTCCATGTGGCTGCTCGCTTTTTCCATTTGGTACTTGGGATCCTGCTTGACAACCGAACTGCGACCTTACTCTAATTATTTTTTGATTGGAATTGTTGTAATGGTGGCAAGAATAATTGGACACCTGATCAGATCAAGTAAACTAAGAGGCCGATCTGGGACAACCGAGCTTTCTAGGAGGCAACGGAGATAAGGTATGCTTAAATGGCGTGC
>CAZRMH010000397.1:0-7605 GCA_964600935.1 uncultured Candidatus Obscuribacterales bacterium | reverse complement strand
AAATCGTCAGTATGGTACCGAATCTAATATCACTTTTTCTCGGAGGCTCTGCCGGAGTGGGAATGATATTTGCCATTGGCGCCGCACTAATCTGTGTGTGTGGCATGGAGTGCGTCATCTTATGCGGCATAGCGTCTGCCATTACTGGAAGAGTATCTAGACTGGGTTCCGACAAAACGCCAACTCTCGACTGATCAGTTCTCGACATTGAAACGTAGATGCGATCTATTTCATTCCGCAACTCCGTCGCCGAGGAAAACCGATCATCAACATTCTTTTCGAGACAACGAGCAATAATCATCTGCAACCCTTCAGCGTAATCTCGATCAGCCACCTCAGATACTAATGGCACCGGTTCATTCGTATGCTTAGCAATAATCTCCATTGCAGTTTCGCCATAAAATGGAGGACTTCCCGTGACCGATTCATACATCACACAGCCAAGAGAATATATTTCCGATCGAGAGTCAAAACCTCGCCCCTGAGCCAGTTCCGGCGGCATATATGCCGGCGTTCCGGCAATTGTTCGCCCCTGCACTATAGTTGGCTCCTGCGAATTGATCTTCAGTTTAGCTACACCAAAATCAATCAGCTTGACCTGAGGATCACCAGATTCGATACCAGACAAAAGAATGTTCGAAGGCTTCAAATCCCGGTGGAATACTCCGCAATCATGCGCATGCGATAAGGCATCAGCAACTTTGTAAAAAATGTGAAACCACGTCTCTTCATCGACTGGACCGTTAGATTCCAGATACTTTTGAAGAGACTCAGCCCGGTCGATGTATTCGAGCACCATATACGGTACTCCCGAACCAGTCGGTCCGAAATCGAGCACCTGGATTATGTTCGGATGATGCAATCGACTGGTGATACGCGCCTCTTCTTGAAACGCCATCAATTGCTGCGCTGTCAATTCGTGCAATAACTTCACCGCAACCCTTTTACCCAACAGCCGATCGCGAGACAGATAAACGCTACCCGATGCTCCAGCTCCCAGTCGAGCTTTCGGTTGATATCGATCCACAGGAAACGATTCCGGGTTCAAATCAAGTTCTTCGCCGTCATCTTCTTCCAAAACGAAGACCGGACGCTCGATTCCGGCAGACGGAGCACTTCGTTTGACGGGCACAGGAGTGTCGCACTGACAAGAATCTGGCTTAAAAACCCACTGGGTAAGACTCCCAGACTTACGGGTATTAATAAGCTTGTTGCAAGTTTGGCAGGAATAAACTGTTTGAAGCTCTTCAGGAAGCGGCAAATCGCTTTGACCACAGCGGCAGACGTCGACAAATTGCGTGACAAATCCACCCGAAGCTCGGGTCTTCGGCTTCAGACAGCTTGGGCAGTTTTCGCTCGGAGTTACCATTGTGCTTGGCTTTGCGGTAAATCAATTATCCCCATGGCCCGGGAGACATTAAACGGTGGTTTAAACTCATTCCCTATATAATGTATTAGCACTCCCTATATAAGAGGTCGACTTCAATATGACATCGAACGACGATCAAGTATTTGAGGCAGAACATATCGATTTCGATCGTAAGCCCAGCAGCAGCTACGCAGGAAACTTTGTTCACTCTTTCGGACATGCCCTGGTTCAGGCACCGATTGATGGCGTCCGGGAAGTCGTAAACAAACTGTCCAACTCCAAGGTCGTTCCAAAAATCGAGATCGTGAAGGCACCTGAGAAAGCCGAAATCAGCACCCCGGAATGGGAAGCTCAAAAATTCGGAACCGGCGCCGGTTTAGTCGCTGGATTGCTGATTCTTGCGAAGCTGATGACGCGTCGTTAAACCCAACAAAATCACGAGTGAAGCAGCAGCCTTACAACGAATTATGCCTGCTTGATACCAAAATAGGTTTCAAGCGTAATCTCAGGTTGCGTGAAAGCAGCAAGCGTTCTGCTTATCTGAGTGTTGATGCCAACTTGCCTGCAACTGTCTTTCGTAAACGAATCATTCCTGTCACAGCCTTCATCATTCTATGTTTATTCGGCGCGTCCAACTCCGCGCTGGGGGCGGACTCAGAATGCTGGGATCTCATTCAGACCAGTTTGATTACGGGTAAGCATCGCCTAATCGTTTCGCCAAAAGCATTCAGAATTCAAAGCATCGGTAATCGGTACACGATAGTCTCAAAAGCACCAGATTGGCGTGTCTATCTCTTTAATAATTCTGCAAAAACGATTTATTCGACAGCGTATGAAAAATTCCAGGGCAATCTGGCGAATGGCACAGGCGCATTCGGCGGCTATCTGGAAAACCTCCCCATTCTTCGCCGACCGCGCACAAAAGACGTATACGCGCACCTACCAGCTCTCACGATGCATATAGAAAACCCTGCTGCACCACAACATGGAAAGAAGAAAAAATCCATGGGTTACAGCGGAGTGGCAATGAATACTGGTGAAGTTCAAACCGGCGATTATTGGATGTGGGATAACCCCAATCTGCCTCCAAGTTTTCAGATAGTTTTGAACAAACTGTATAGACTTCCGCCCGGTGGAGTGCCGCTAAAATTTATCACGGTTAACACCGAACGTGAAACGAACATCGAAGTAGACACGACCAGCGTGAAAAAGATCCCTTATGAAGAAAAACTTTTTGTGCCACCAACTGGATTTACGACGGTAAAAGAGGAACTCTCGATTGTCAACGATTCCAGTCGAAACCGAGCAGTCAAAAACTTGATCCAAAGTTGGGATCAATGGGGCAAGATCGTCGACACCGACAAAAACTAGCTCCAGAGCTCGAAGAGCGTTCCGAAAACGCTTTGCCCTGCAATCGACGGTTTGCTATCGACAGCGACGCCAAAAATTTCTCAGACGCGTTTCCATTTGCACCGGTCCAAGCGGACGCAGAAAAGCACCTGTTATGACAGTTCCCGCAGGTAGATCGGCTGCCACCACTCTACCGATGATATCGTTAACATCACTAAACGGACCAGTGATAGGATTATCGGCAAGGCACGGCACTTTTCCCTCGCAAACATTCTCAGGTCGGATCACATCGCCTGGCTTCAAATCAATTCGCGTTTCCACGACCAGCGGATTTTTTCTGGGCTTGAAGATTGCCCCCGAAGGCTGTGTCTCGATTTGATTTTGAGCAAACGAATACATGCGCCGTTCCCTCCTGGGAGCTACGTCAGAGTTGCAATGACACCACCATGCAAGAATACATTTTTAGGCACATCAAAGAGACAGGGTTAACCCTAGTCTCGCACCTTGGTTAACTCCAAAACCTGACGCTACAGCGAGCTTACAGCGTCCATAAAAAACTCGCGGACATCAAAGTGAGAACTCGTGAAGTCCACTCCAGTTAATTTTTTGTCTCGATCTCGTATTCGATTTTCACTTCACCACGAGCTGGAACTTCCACCGGAAATTCAAATGTGTGAGAATCTCGTTTATTTGATTTATGGCTCGAACTAAGAATTTTCCAGTCGCCATAAGCATGCTCAATCGCAGTAATCGTGACCTTGGTATCTTTGTGATTGCGCAGACTGATCTCGAATGAACTCCGCTGCGTACGCGGATTTACGTTTTGAATCTGCAGCCGTTTTCGCTCGCCAACGAGATCAAATGCATCTCCAATATAGAGTCGAATTTTTTCATCGCGTGGGGTATGGTCGATTCGATCCTCGCCAACGAATTGCAATGCACCGTCGTGGTCTTTTTTGTAGACGCGTACTTTCCCTTTCGGAAGCGGCATGCCCAGACCGTTTTTCTCAGTATTAGCCACTTCGATTTTGACGTGGATTTTGGAATTGTTCGGCGAATTGTAACCAGGGTCGCCGTAAAAAGTTCGGTTCTGTTCCGGTTCATACACGAATTGTTTGGACGAGGGAACACTCGCTGCATTGAAGAGACTAAGCTGCTTGGTCTCATTATCATTGACGTCTGTATGGCCTGCCAATGAGTACAAGTGGTACTCGGCAAATGATTTTTCGGTAAACTGCGGAGAGCCGAAGGCACCACCTCTGCCAGCTTTCAAGTAACCGCTTGCTCGTCGTGGCTGCGGTTGAACTTTATGAACATCTCCGGCAATTAGCTTCAACGAAGCTTGCGAATATGATGCACCAGACTTATTATCAATCGTCACCCAGCTCGTGATATCAAGGGCGGTGTCATCAGGATTTGCGATCGCAACGTAATCGGCTCGCCAGTTCATGCCACCAGTTTGATAAGTAATCTGGGTTTGATGTTCACCAGCCTTGTTCGCCTCCAGCTTCCAGAGCAACGACGGTTTTGAAACTAACCCGGCAGGCAACCCCTGTAACTCAGCTTGTCCAGCTGGTCTTAGAACTATGCCGGAATCAGTTCTCACTACTAGCCCCTGGTTTCGCACACTGACATTGCCATTGATGTCGGAGACCGACGCATAGGGACCATTCAGCAAAGTTCCATTCACAACCCGCTCTCCACCTGAGCTGAATTGGCGGAAAGTAATCGGTTTACCAATTGATTTACCAAGAACCGTCTCGGGAGACATAACATCGTACTGGTAATTCTGTTCGCGAACGACCACCGAGTTTGGCGCCGTCAACGACATGAAATTGACCGTGGTTGGATCGATGGCTGCTGCGACGTCGGCAAAACGTAAGAAGTTTACTCCAGTGTTCAACTTCACACGCCGCGTATCTTTGACCAGTCCAAAGTTTTGATTGTATATAGTGAGCGCGGTTCCTTCCGAAGCGGATGCACCAACTTCGGCAGCCAGGGCTGATTTTAGATTAGGATTCGCGATCGAAAGCGACAATGCCAGTGTCGTGAAAAACGCAAAATTCTTTAATTGTCGAAGAACTATGAAAGTCAATTTTTTACCTGGCTGTCGAGTAGGTTTAGTCCGCTCGTTTTTCAGTATCGCTCCTAGTAGCGTGTTTCAATTTCATATGTAATCGTCACCTCGCCACGAGCGGGGACCTCAACTTCAAACTCGAACGTGTGAGCATCTTTTTTGGTGAATTTGTGACTGTTGGTTTTGATTTTCCAATCGCCGTACGAATGCTCAACAGCAGTCACTGTGACTTTCTTGTCCTTATGATTGCGTAAACTTATCTCGTAGGATTCACGCGTGAGGTGATTGTTTGGCTGCTCCTGCGTAAGCTGTTTTCTCTCGCCAACAACATCAAACGCATCACCGATGTAGAGGCGAACCTTCTCGTCACGCGGAGTGTGGTCGATGAGATCTTCGCCGACAAACTGAAGCGCACCATCGTGATCTTTTTTGTAGACGCGAACCTTGCCTTTTGGAAGAGCCATACCCAAGTTGTTTTTTGCGCTGTTCTCAACTTCAATCTTAACGTTGACCTTTCCAGGATTAACTTGTGGAGCCCAGCCACCATAGTAGTTTGGCTGCTGAGTAGGGTCATAGATAAACAACTTTCTAGTTGGCACGCCTGCTGCATTGAATAAACTCAGCTGCTTCGTCTCGTTGTCATTGACGTCAGTTACTCCGGCGAGCGAATACATATGGTATTCAGCGAAAGACTTTTCGGAGAATTGATTCTCCATCGGTGCCGCAGCATCCATAGCCATCATTCGGGACTCTGGACGCGGTTGATTATCTTGTACTTTATGCACATCACCTGCAATCAGCTTCAAAGAAGAATTTGCGTAGGTGGCACCCGACTTGTTGTCCAGAGTTACCCAACTGGCAAGATCAGTCAGAGTATCATCTTCATTCGCAATCGCAACGTAATCAGCGCGCCAATTCAAACCTTTGGTTTGGTAGCTGATCTCAGTTTTATGCTCGCCAGTTTTATCGGCTTCCAGCTTCCAAAGAAGCGATGGCTTTGAAACCAGACCAGGAGGAAGTTTTGCCAGTTCCATCTCACCAGACGGGCTCAGTATGACACCGCGATCGGTTTTAATTACCAAACCTTGACGTCGCTCTTGAGCATTACCATTGGTATCAACTATGGTGACTTTGGGAGAATTAAGAAGAGTACCGCGAACTTCATTAACACGCCCGTCCAGGTATTGTCGAAAGGTTATGTCTTTGCCTACCGACTTCGACAAAACAGTTTCAGGGTCCATCACATCGTATTGATAATTTTGCTCGCGCACCACCACCGAATTCGGTGCGGTCAACGACATAAAATTGACAGTGGTGGGATCGATTGCAGCAGCGACATCTTCAAAACGCAGAAAGTTGATTCCTTTGTTGAGGGAAAGGTTTCGCACATCTTTGACGAGCCCAAAATCCTGATTGTAAATTGTCAGCGCGATTCCCTGAGAACTAGAGGCATCGATAGTTTTCGCCAGCGCGGCGATTTTGTCGGTCGAGTCCTGACCAGGTGTGGAAGGCGATCCACTCGCACCCTGAGCTGCGCACGGTTGCATCGAATTGAGACTGGCGAGGCACATCGCCGCGACCAGAGTATTCAACGACCAATTTCGTTTTGCAAAGATGTTCATAGACCAACCTTTTAGAGATGCTTCGAATACAGTTGACCTACCGCTTCAGGGTTCGCAGCCCAGCAGGGAAGGCAAACCGCCTAATTGTAGGACAATCACAGCAATTTTGCGACATGTCAACAGCTAAAAACAAATAGCGGCTCTTCTCGCCTCGTTAATCGAGAAAAGTTCATCTTCGCTGCTCGCGCCTGGTTGCTTTCTTTGCAAAAAACTTAAATCGATCCAGACGGCTGCAGGTTTGTCATCCGGTCACAAGTCTCCTTGTCCGGTCATTACTCGACCAACTCCAAGGCACCAGGATTATTCATTCCGTCACCACCGTCACCTTCGTAACGAGTAAGTCTATTCCACAAGTAGATATGATGTTTGGCTTTCAACATGGCAATCTCTTTTGCGCTCAGACTCGTAAGTGGTCCCTCATTAAGCCAGACGGCAATGATGGCACCGGGTCTTTTCAGTCGCAGCAAACCGCTCATCGAGACGTTCTTGTTTCCATCGAGAACCAGACGCTGCAACTTGCCGAATTCACCAATCACCTTCATGTGATTATCATCAATGCCACAACCGATCAGCCGCAGAGATACTAAGTTTCTCATCCGTTTAAGTTGAGCAAGGAGAGGCGGAGTGATGTTAGGACAAACGTGAAAGTTCAATTCACGAATTGAGTCGATCGTCGAGAGCTTCGCAATTACACCGGGTGCGATTTTGCAACCAAAAAACTGGAGCACCTCAGGTTTCACAATCGCAATATTTTCCACGTCTTTTTCGCTAATCGTCGCATTATTGAATGCGACCAACTCTTTGGATTGACCGGAATCAGCGACCGACTGTAGACGTTTCGAGCTATCAGCACCAGAGAAGTAGACGCCAGTAGCGCTTTTATGCGGTTGATTTTCAAGGTCGAGTGGATCTTGAACCTCTAATCTTTCATTCGATTTGTTGCTCAGACTGTTCTGTTTTTCAAGAGCAAGATCGGCTGCGTCTTTTTGGGTCGCGTTCGACAAAATCGCATTAATCGCCAAAGCACTCATAACCAGCAACGCCAACGCACCGACAAGACCAATTAGATTGATTGAAGCGGGTTTCTTTGGTGCCTCTACTGATGGTGCCCATTCAGGTACTGATCTGATATGCCTACGAGTCGGGCGATGACCACTTCGACTGGTCCGAGGGCTACGTCGGCCGGA
>CAZRMH010000396.1:0-7608 GCA_964600935.1 uncultured Candidatus Obscuribacterales bacterium | reverse complement strand
GTTGTGAAACCTGTTTTTGCCTTCGGTGTGGAAGCGGCAGTGGGCTGCTGTTGTTGTTTGCCTACCCAATCCCATCCGCTCTCTTCGACCACTTCAGTTCCTGGAGTAGGAGCCGGTCTTGCAGCGCCGCCGCCGATATCAATTTTCTCCGCTGAAGTGATTGGTCCATCAATTTTGATAGCGCTTGCCGAAGCTTTGCTCGGGTCTATGGTGCCTCTGTCCATACCTCTGATTCCGGGAGCTTTGATCATTTGTTCCTGAATCACACGTTCTGGGTCGGCGCCCTTCGGCACTGCGACTGTGCGTGGTTTGCCCCAATCGGTTGCCGCCTTGGTGTGATTGTTAGTTCGCATGAGCTCTTGCAATGCTTGATCGTAGGTCAACTCGCCAGAGTCAACTGCAGTCGACGCCGGAGCGCCACCGCCCGCCATTTCTTTAGCGACTTGAGCGAATCCACCGCCGTCATCATCAGCAAATGCTGGAATTGAAACCAGAGATGCAGAGATTCCAAGAAGAAGGCTCGTATATTTCACTCGGGAAGAAACATTGCGCTTCTCGATTCTCTTAGCCATTACACGTTCTCCAGACCAGGGTCGAACTTGATAAGCGCACAGTTTACCTCATGCCAAGCGCGTCTGACATGCGGATCGCTTAAGTTGTTGCGCATATCGAGCTACTATGCCTTATGATGGTATCTGACCAACTCAGCTCAGAGCCGTTAAGCAGGCGTGGAATCGGAGAAAACCTTTGATGACGATGACGCAGATAAGAATTTGCATATGTTCGCTACTTCTGTGCTGTGGTTTAGGGTCGACTGCCCAACCAGCCCAGGCTGGTTTCTTTTCACACATCTTAGGAAAGGACCGCGAACGTCTTCCTGCTCCACATGCGGTCGCCAGTGGCAGACGCGTCACACCGCCAGGCGAAGGGCTCTACTTCCCGGTTCGCGAAGATGGTCAGGATTACGTTCTCAATGTCGACACGACGGTGAACTTGACTACCGCCCTCAATAAGTTCTACTACGACTTGAAATGGCGCGGTGAAGTGTGGGGTCCATTTGATCAGGTCAGTCTAATCGAGCGGCAGACTCGCTTAATGAGTACGTGGAAGGAATATGACGAGTTTAGCGAACTCAGAAAATTCAATATCATCCATAAATTCTTTGAACGCGCATCCGGCTTCGGTCCCTGAAGACACTTGCAGGCGGGACTTAGCGCCCTTTTCGGTATTTTTGAAGTCAGTTCCGTCTCAACATATTTGAGAAAAGGTTGTAGGTGGAAGGAAAATAGAGCGTTTCCAGACCGTGCTCGGAGACGTGCGAACGTAAATACTGGATTTGCAGCATCGCCTATACCGTTTATCATTTTTGCTGTAAGAATTTTCTTGCTTCGGAAAAGTGAAGTGGTTCTTCGAATTCCCCATGGATAGCTCATTTCGGAAGACTTTGCGTAGAATCTCGGAGTTTCAGGATTTCTCCAAATTCGAACATCGGTCGAGGCAGCTCGAACTTGGAATATGAGAGCGGTCGGGCAGGTCGATTTTTCCTGTATGATCCGTAGCGCGTGTCCCCGACGTCTATAGAGGAGAACCAATTTCGTGCGCATGGATCATATTGCAGTCGCAGTCGACAATCTTGAGGAGTCTCTTCGTTTTTATAAAGAAACCCTCGGTTTGGACTGTATAACGATTGAGACAGTCGAGGAGCAGGGCGTGCGTGTGGCGAAGCTTGAGCTGGGAAACACGCACATCGAGCTCTTGGAGCCGCTAGGTCCGGACACTCCAGTCGGAAAATTCATTGCCAAGCGAGGTACTGGTCTGCATCACATCTGCCTCGGTGTCGAGGATATTGAAGACGAGCTTGTTAAATTGAAAGGTAAGGGCGTGAAACTGATCGATGAAAAACCAAGAGTTGGAGCTGATAGAGCATCAATCGCGTTTTTGCATCCGAAAAGTACGAGCGGCGTTTTGCTGGAATTGTCTCAACCAATCAACCAAAATGGTTAGGGAATTGAGAAGCAAAGCAGTTTAGAACTTGATAGCCGAACGCTCCGGGGCGCTCGCGCAACCCGTTCCGTTAAGCAGCATTGCAGTAATTATTGATGTTTTTGTATATTTCAGGCGCTTCAGGGTTTTTGCTGCTAGCGTATTGTGGATCGGCGCGTCTTTAGTCGTGCTTGCAAACTTATACCGACCTTGCGGAGGCATTTATTTATCATGCCAGTGATGACAGAGTTGTCTAATATTGAAAAGGCTCTTGGTGACAAGGCTTCTTATTACCTTAAGCACACGAGCAAAGGCGTGGACAAAGAATTGCTCCACTTGCCTGGTCCTGATTTTATCGATCGCATCTGGGCTCAGAGCGACAGAAATCCTCAAGTTCTTCGTAATCTCGCTTCGATCTACAATCACGGTAGATTGGGGGGTACCGGATACCTTTCAATCCTCCCTGTCGACCAGGGGATTGAGCACTCGGGCGGCGCTTCGTTCGCTAAGAACCCGATTTATTTCGATGGTGAGAATATTGTGAAACTCGCTATCGAGGGCGGTTGTAACGCGGTAGCCACCACATTCGGTGTGTTGGGAACGATGTCCCGTAAATACGCTCACAAAATTCCTTTCATCGTGAAAATCAACCACAACGAATTTCTCTCATATCCGAACAAATACGATCAAATCATGTTCGGCAACGTAGAAGAAGCTTGGGAACTCGGTGCTGCTGCAGTTGGCGCAACGATCTACTTCGGTTCCGATGAGTCCGCTCGTCAGATTATCGAAGTTTCCGAAGCCTTCCATCGCGCACACGAGCTGGGCATGGCTACCATTCTCTGGTGCTACGTCCGTAACTCTGCCTTCGTCAAAGATGGCGTTGATTATCATTTGTCTGCTGACCTGACCGGTCAAGCAAACCATCTCGGCGTCACCATCCAAGCCGATATCATCAAGCAAAAATTGCCTGAGAATAACGGCGGATATAACGCCATCAAATTCGGTAAAACCGATTCTCGCGTTTATTCCGAGTTGACTACCGATCACCCGATCGACTTGACTCGTTATCAGGTCGCCAACTGCTATATGGGTCGGGCTGGCTTGATCAACTCCGGCGGTGCTTCCGGTGCCAACGATATGGAACAAGCCATTATGACTGCTGTCGTTAACAAGAGAGCGGGCGGAACTGGTTTGATTTCCGGTCGTAAAGCCTTCCAGAAGCCAATGAAAGAAGGTATCGAATTGCTGAACGCCATCCAGGATGTTTACCTCTGCAAAGATGTAACCATTGCCTAGAGCGGCGATCTGACCTGTTGAACGAATTAAAAACCCCTGCCGTAAAGGGCAGGGGTTTTGTTTTAATAGAAGCCTCGCTGGTCGCCTACTTCGTGTTTAGCCTTTCTTGTTTACTTTGACGGAGTTATCATGTGCTTCCACTACGACTTTGCCGTCAGTCGTGATATCTGAAGAACCCCAGGCCTCGACGGCACAGTCGCCTTTGGCATTGACTCGGGCGCTGTCATAGGCTTTGATGTGAACATTCCCTGTGGCGATAACTGAACTGTTGCCTAATGCCATGACGATGCAGTTTCCGTTTACAGTGACCTTGGCTTTGTCGCGAGCGAAGATTGTGCAGTTGCCGTCGGCGTTGATTACAACTTCATCTCCGGCGTTGACGTTGACGTTGCCGTGAGCGTCTACTTTGACGTGCTGATCGGCGACTACGTTGCTGCTACCGTTGGCTTCGACGTTCGCTGAGTTCGTGGCGATGATTCGAGTAGTATCGAAAGCGCGAATTTTGGTTTCGGCTTTTGCTTCTACAGTTGCCTGTCCATAAGCCTCTACGCTGCAGGTGTCGTGCGCCCAAATCTTGGTCTGATCATATGCTTTCACCTTGGCACCGTCGTACACATAGAGGTTAGCGGTCTCCTGAGCGATTGCTTCCCCGCCGCGTTGATGGCTGGTCCCGCGCAGGTATAGACCTGTTCTGTCTTGCGCTTGAACTGCTATGAGCGCAGTGGAAGCTACGGCTAGTGTAGCCAGGAGTACTTTGAATCTCATTGATCTAAATCCTTGTCTGAGCGTGATTGGAGAGAACATTTCAAGAATGCAGGCACCGTCACCCGTGCGGGTCGATACATCTAGGTAAGCTTATCACTGGATCATAACTTCTGCATTTTTTCGACCTTGACTGCTGGCCGTCAGGATTCGATCACAATCCGGTGCAAAAAGCACTACTAGTATTTTGTCCGGACAACTTGCGTTGCCAGTAAACGAGCGCTTCGATAGTCGTCCCAAGCGCTCTCGCTTCCCGAAGGAATGAAAGACGTCAAAACTTGTTTCCATAAAGACAAAAATGTCTTCGAGAGTCCTGCCATGATGCACCTCGACTTTCATTAATCAACTGTCCCGATAAGTCTTTCTTACCCGCAGGCTTTAACGAGTCGCGCTTGACAGCCAAAGATTTATTTATCTAGTCATTCGTTTTTGGATTGCCACCAGGGATGGTGTGTTGTTTGCAGTGAGGTTGAACTGATGCCGTTCAAAAAATGCATTTTGTGTTCGGATCTGGTTGGGTTCAAGTGGCTGTGGAAATGGTTCATCAGTTTTTTGTGGAAAGCCCATGGTTGGCTGAATCTGACGCTGGCTTTTGATATGACAGAGTATTCAATTCGTCAGGATGGCTAGCTTGGCATTCGGATAAAACCAGGTAACAAGTAAATACATGCGTTGCTTTAGAGTCTTCGATTTGCCAACCATAGACCCTGTATTCGTTTAAAAACTAACTAGAGAGAAGCACCGACAAACAACACGTTCTTGCCGTCTGCCGTTCGCGTCTGAGTCTCATAGCGACGTACTCAGCCTCACACGCGACATCCGTTCACAGTTGAAAGCCACGTTTGTCTGCGTGGCCACTTGCTGTTCTGTAATCGAGAACCGCGAGGTCTCGATTCTCCTCCTGCTAAGGGAATTTGCTTTGCCCATGTCTCTTGATAAATTTTCGACGTCCGCTGGTGTTCCAGTCTTCGCCAGCAGCGTCAACTTCGGCTTCACTATCGCGATTGCCTGCGGATTGGCCATCGCGCTGGCTGTCGCCGTCACTGTCGTCCTGCGACGCAATGCTCGGAACTCAGAGCGAGCCCGGGACCAGCCGGATAAGCCGGCAGTCGCTCGCCATCGTCGCCTGATCGTCACCACTGCCGGTGGCACCCATATCGGTGGTCGCGAAAACAACGAAGATGCTTTTCTGATTAGAGGCAATCTCGTCGTTCTCGCGGATGGCATGGGTGGTCAAGGTTACGGCGAGGTGGCGTCGGAAGTCGTGGTCGCCTCGTTCAACAAAATCGATCCGGCCTCTCCATCATGGCTGTCCGACGGGATCCTTCGGGGTAACAATCGGATGGCGGCTCTCCGGGCTGCTGATGCGAAGTACGAGAAATTCGGCACTACGGTGCTGGCGGCTCGTCATACCGAGAATGAGCTGGAATTGGGTTCTTCTGGTGACTCTCACTTCTTCCGTCTGCGACGAGGAAAGCTCGAGAAACTGACCGAGGAACATGACCTCGCTGCAGCGCTGGTTCGGAGGGGTCACCTCACGCCCGAGCAAGCTAAGGTAAGTCCGCTGCGCAATAAGCTTTATCGGTTCATCGGCGGTAACCCCAAGCCAGAGTGGGACACGCTCAAGTTTCCGATGTTGCCGGGTGATGTCTACTTGCTCTGCACTGACGGGCTGACTGACTACAGCAGTTTGAAACGCGTGCGCGAAATTCTGGCAAGCGGACACACCGCCGAGCAGATGGTTCAGGAGCTCATCAGCATGGCTCTGGCCGATCACACTCGCGACAACGCGACCGCAATCGTCATGTTGGTCGGTTGAGTGAAATCGTCAATCGGAGCCGTTTCTTACGATGTAAAAACAGGGAGCGCCGAAACCTCGGTGCTCCCGCTTTTCGCAGGAGATTTTATGGCAGTAAGAAAACTTGTGCCAACTTTGGCTCGGGCGCAAACGAGCCCAGCAACCATAGAGAGACTTGGCGCCGCCGTGCTCGCCAGTCTGTCGCCCGAACTGGTTTTACCGCAGTTCCGGAAGTTGCAGGAAAACCATCCGCTCGGCGGGCACTGTTACGTTGCCTCCGAAGCAATTTACTATTTGCTTGGCGGTCGCGAGAGTGGCTACATGCCTGCCAGTGTGACACACGAGGGCGTCAAGCATTTCTACCTCAAGCATCGGGAAACTGGTTCAACTCTCGACCTTACCAGTGGACAGTTCCGGACGCCGCCGGACTATAAGCAGGGGCGAGGAAGTGCTTATCGCCAGTCTGAGCCCAGCAAGCGTGCTGCAATTGTGATCGCTCGTGTTCGCGAAGCTGCTGAAATTGCTGCTATATAATCTGTGCAGACTGAACGGCGATTTTTTTGACAGTGTCACCGCTTGTGGTGACACTGTCGACGGATTTTTTGTTTTTTGTTTTATTTTATACTAAAGCGATTAGTAGGTTGGGCTCTATGGCAACCGAGCGAATCCGGGCTTGACCACCAGGCTGAGCGGAACCCTCTAGCGGCTGCCAGTCTCGATCTTCGCCATCAGGGATTTAATATCAAAGGAAAATCTGCCGGATTGAATACGTGGGTGTTTGTGGGTCTTGGCTAGCGGAGCGCGAAATGCACTTTGTATATTGAATAAATGCTTTATGTTTTACAGTGCAAAAGTTGCAGCTACAGGCTGTCGGTGAGCGCTAGATTGAGATGCGCATTACTTCCGTTTTACACAGCTTCCGTCGACCAGACAACCAATCCATTCAATCGGCGATTTCACAGCAGATACCAAAGCGGTATCTTCGTCCGATGCCGGTAGCTGTAGAATTAGAGCGGCAGAATGCGATGAGGAGAGAATCCATGACGATGAAAACGATTGGCGCTAGTTTCCTGGCGCTTGGAGCCGGTGTTCTGATTGTCCTCTGCGCAACCAATGGTGGTGGCATGTATGCGCAGACTTCCCGGGCGGAGCGCAACCGCGTTGGCGAGTTAAAGGTCGGCCAAGAGTTGACGCTCGGTGGCGACCTGTCGCAGACCATCGCGCAAGCCCCCGTTGCCAAGTCATCCGGAGCTAAGGTTCAGAAGGTTGTCGCGCTGACCGAGAAGGACGACGCCCAAACCGTAGTGGTGAAAACCGGCGAGAAGATCGAAATCAAACTGGATAGCAATCCGTCCACTGGCTACGGGTGGCGAGTGGCAAGCGTCTCGGCGAAGTCGGTCAAACAAGATGGTACGGTCACTTACGTCTCGACTCCGCTACCTCCGGGCTCGCCTCCAATGGTCGGTCGAGGTGGATCGAGTCTGATTAGGTTCGACGCGCTATCGCCGGGCAAGGTCACTGTCAAGCTCGAGTATCTTCGCCCGTGGGAGAAGAACACGCCGCCTGCTCGAACGTTTACGGTCACACTGGACGTGAAGTAAACACAAACGGTTCAAGTGAAACCAAGGGCGCTGGGACCTACCCGGCGCCCTTGGTTTAAAGTCTGGGCACCGCTGGCGGTGTCGATTGTGGCGAAGAACTTTTTTGCTTTGTAAGTCTACGATGTAGCCGAGTAGGATCGTGGCATCTAGAAACGCTTTGATGAC
>CAZRMH010000395.1:0-7615 GCA_964600935.1 uncultured Candidatus Obscuribacterales bacterium | reverse complement strand
GGTGCCACCTATATGCTCCGAGATATGTACGACCGGGATGTGCTCAAAGATGCACAGAAACCTGCCCTGATTGGCTTTCTGATTGGCTTTGCAGTCCTCTTTCTGCCAATGGTTCTACTTGGATATCTGACCAATAATCTAAAGGACGTTGTGACACCAGGGTTGGTTGCAGCGGCTAGCGGTGCAGGCTTAGCCGGAGGATTATTCAATGCCGTTATGGCCGGCACCAAACGGTTTGAAAACCGCTTTCCATTCGGACCAGCACTGGCGGTCGGAGGTTTGATCGCCATTCTAGTATCAAGCGAAGCCTGGTACTTCGGTCAATCGATGGGCATAACTAACCCGGGGGGCGGTTATTAAACGCAAGAACGTGTTACATTTGATGGGTCGATGACCGATCGAATCGAAACGACTTCGACTACTGGAAATGGCGGAAAGTAGATGTTCGGCACAAGCAAACTGTTTCGCTTCGGCATCAGAAAAAAGCGAGGTCCCACGTTTGGGATCGACATAAACAGCGACAGTATCACTCTCATCCAACTCGAGAAAACGAGAATCGGGATCGAAGTGACTCGTTTCGCCTGTATGCCAACGCCGGCCAACACGGTTCGCGAAGGCTTGATCGCCGATCCAAGTGCAATCGGTTACGTGATAAGCGATTTGATGGTGCTGGCATGCATTCCACCATCCGGTCCATCGCCGTCATTCAACATGACAATCCCCGCTCAGGCTGTCGTTATTCGACTGATGCCTGTACCGACTGGGATGCCGGCGGATGAGCTGGCTGAGGTCGTAACTCAGGAAGCAACCAACCACGTCCCGTTTCCAATATCCGACGCAAACCTTGACTGGTCCTTGATGCCTGCGACAGAGCGAACGGATGCCGACGGCGTCCGTCGCGTTGACGTAATACTGGCGGCGGTGCAACGATCGATTGTAGAAACCTGTTGGCGCACTACCGATTCGTGTGGTGCTCAACTCGGAAAGATTGAAGTATCCTCGCTCGCGGCCATCAGAGCGCTAGCAACAGCAGGCTATCTCAGCGAAGCCGGACAGATGTCGATGGTGGTAAACGTTCGTCAGGATGCAACCGATATCAACGTGATAAGAAGCGCCATGCCGCTCTTCGGTCGCTCCGTAATTATCGGCATGGAAACATTGACCGAAGCGATCTCGCGCAGCCTGGAAGTCGACTTTGAAACAGCATTGACGCTTCTTCCTGAAATTCCGCTATTCGGCATGCCGCCCAAGGATCAGCGCATGGGTCAAGCGGCCCAGGTAGCCAGAACTATCTTCAGCGACATCACAGATGAACTGGAACGCTCGCTGGAATTCTATCAATCACAAGTCGGCGACGTAAAACTCGACCAGATCATCCTCACCGGACCTGGTTGCATGGTGCCGAACCTCGATCAGTACATTGGCAGCCGTATGGGATTTAGAACCATATTCGGTGACGCGATGCGCGACATGACGTTCGACCCGACTCTTGTAGTAGAGCGCATGCGACCGATTCTGGCATCATCACTGGGCAGCTCACTGGACCCGCTTTGGAACCAGAGTTTCTCCGTCGATCTGGATTTAAACAAAGAAGGTCGACTGCCACTTTTCTACGACGAACGTGCCACTCAAAAAATCGAACAAGAACGTCCGGTCGGACCATACTGGTTCCGTCCCGCACTACTGGGCGGTGTTTTCGTGCTGGCGCTGTCGTGCGCTGTTTTCGCATATTTGAACTTCGTCGAGATTCCGGCAAAACAAGCGGCGCTCGTTGAAACGGAAGCCAAGATTGCTCAAGCCAGAAAAGACCTGGAACAAGTAAATCAACTAAGAGAGAGCAATACATCTCTGCGCATGCGGCAAAAGGTGCTCAATTACCTGGTCAGCAAAACCAGACGATGGTCCTCCTATATGGATACTCTCCAATCCAATACTCCAAAAGGAATTCAGATAGACCATATCGTTTTCGGTCAGCAAGAATTTCAAGTTGAAGGTCTGGCAGAAGATTTCACATCTGTTTCGAAACTGTCGCTAAACCTCGAAGGTTCGCCACTAATCAGGGAGTCCAGCATTGACTTTGCCGGACGAAAAGACAAGATTCCGCAGTTCGTCACTTTCGGATTAACTGCCAGATTGAAACCCGTCGCCTCGCCTAAAGAATTCGCACCAAGCGGTCAGGCACCATCTACGACACCATCAATCTCTTTGTTCGAAAACGGCAAGACCGGCACGAACACGAAATCAGCGCCAGATGCTGATCGAATTAAACTCTCGGCAAGGGAGCAAAAACGATGGTAATGAGCCAATCAATGCAAATGATTCTCGCCGGGTTCCCGTATGTGCTTACGATCTTTTTGCTGCTCGGTTATATCAGTCCATCGTTTGAAACAGCATCGAGAACGTCGGCAGAATTGAAAACCCTAACCGACGAGTTCGATCGTCTGGCTCAAAAGGTCAAAGAGCGAGAAGTTTTACTGGAACAGAAGCGCGTTCTCGATAATGATATTCAACGCATGCGAGCGGCCGTGCCACCTGCACCGGACATGGATATTCTGCTTATCGACATAGAACGATTGAGCACTGAAGCCGGAACAAACTTGATTTCCGTCGAACCACCATCGGCTGACGGAAAGAAAGAAAAATCAGAAAATATCATGGATTCGATTATTGCTGAAGTGGGCGGACGGATCGCGCCTCCGGCAAAACCGCCTGCAGCCGCCCAAACACCACCGCCGAAGATCCCGCAACCAGGAGTAAAACCGGAGGAAAAACGCGAAGAAAATCCGCTCGGAATTCAAAGCGTTGAGCGTCGAGTCTTCGTTTCAGGCAGCTATGCAGAGCTTGTCGACTTTCTCAAACGACTGGAAGCTTATCAACGAATAGTCGGAATTCGAAATCTGGTTATCGCAATGCCGGAAGATGGAGATCGAGATACGTTAAAAACTCTGGCTAGCGAAAAAGGTCGAAATCTCGACTTAAATCAGCCGGTAATGACGTTTCTGATGAGCAGTTATTATCTGCCTTAAGTTAGAATTTAATTGTCCACGGGGTGCGAGTTCGTTTTGCCTAGCCGTTTAATACTCATAATAGCTTTTGGCGTGATTGCGATCCCCCTTACTTACTATGCCAATAATCAGCCTCAAGAAACAGACTCCAGCGAGACAGCCGCTTACGAAAAACAGCTCGAAGCGATTAGAAAAAAACAGAAAACAAAAGCTGTGAAGACCGGCGAAACTGAAACAACCTCGACGCAATCCGGTCAGACTGCCACTTCTAGCACCAGCGCTGCGGCGGGTCTAAACTCGACAACACCGAATACTAACGGTGATTCAACAACCTCGGTTCAAACTCCAAACTTTCAGTCAACCTTGCAACACCTGCAAAACATGATGCCCTCGGCGAAACTTCCTGTAGGGAACTACGATTCAAATAAACAGCGACTACAATATTTGCAGACCATGCCGGTCTCGATTATCGAAGCAACACGCAAGCAAGACGCGCTGATGATGGCTCGACAAGATGCTGGACGTCCTGATCCTTTCGAACCACTAGCCAACAGTCAACCGTTTCCAAAACAAAAATCCAATTCAAAATCAAGCTCGCTGGAAAAGCTAGCCGGTACGAAAGTTGGAAGTGGCGCCGGAACTGGGCCTGAAGGATTGCCACCGCCGCCTACGCCTGATCCCTCACCAAGTTTGGCAACGAACCTGCCACCACCACCGCCACCACTATCGACGCCCGGCATTTCGCTGGAAGAGCTTCCTCCGCCTCCGGATCGACCACTCTTGTCGAAGCGACTCAAACTCAACGCTATCCTTGGCGACCATGTCATTCTGGCCTTCAAAGATCGTCGGTTTCAAAAACAAAACCATTTCAAACCCTACATCACGCTTTCACAAGGTCAAGAATTCGACACCGTTACACTGGTCGACATCGGCAAAGACAAAGCGGTCCTCGAGGAACATGGACGACAGATTACGATGGAACTCGATCCGATTCGCTGATAGTTTACCGAAAGACAGTGGCATCGGGTTAAACTGACTGCCCCACAGCATTGCAATTCGGAACAACGACCTATATTCAGGGCGTCTCAAACCGGCTCGTATTACCAGAGACCAGGCACCCGACGCATAAATCGGCTCGAAGTCCTCCCGGCGACGCCCGCCGGATGATAAAATTCTATTGGCGGTCTTTGCTCTCAAGGCATTGAAATGACGGGTCAGAAAACTCGGTTCATCCATGATTAAGGCTGGAAATTCCTCTCAGCGACGGCATCGTTTGCCGGAGCAGTCGCGCGTCCCTGAGGTGCCAGACCTCGAATATATGTTCGGAGAAGCTGCTAAGCAGCCCGGACACGTCGTTGAGCTGCCCTGGGCGGTCAACCGACAACCTTTCGTTTTAACCACCAAACTAGAACGACGCAATAACGAACAATCGCATCAGTGGTCGTTTTACCGAGGCGACGGAGCTGACTCAAAGCTTGAATGGAATTACGAAACTACCGACATCGTTATGATCCATAGCCTGATCATGACTGCGTTCCCGTCGGACGCCCCACCGACCGATCGCGCCCTCCTCGCTAACCTGCAACCACCAGGCTACAACAACGGGCAACAGAGCGGTCCTCAGCAAATAGTCGGTCAAAACAACAACGCGCAGCAGAGCGGCTCGCAGCCTAGAAACCGCCAGGCCAGAGGCGTCATGGAGGGTAGTCTTGCTGACATGCCGCTTCATTCACTACTCAATTCCATACAATCCAGCCGCCTTACCGGACGTTTAAACATTCACACGCAAGACGAAGAGTCGGACATCTACTTCGAGGAAGGCGCTGTCGTTGCTTGCCAGCGCCCTCAGCAAGAGGGTGACGAAGCTTTTATCGAGGTCGCTTTAAACAGCTCTTCCGGCGACTTTAAATTCTTCGACTCTGATGTAACCCAGAAGAAAACTATCAAACTGCGTCTTGATGCGCTCATGCTCACAGCCGCATCACTCAGCGATCACACCAGATATCTCGGACAGAAGGGTTTGAAGCACGACTCGTGCTTGATGCGCGCTAATCCGAACATCACCGAAAAAGAATTCGAGAGCAAAGTGAATGCGCTCGTACCTGTCGACATGAGCCTGCAGAAGCGCATGTATCAAGCAATCGACAATAAAATCTTGTTCGCCGATTTGATCGGGCAATGCGGATTAGTGCGTTCCGTATGGACACCATTGATCTTCAATTTGGTATCTGCCGGAATTGTCAACGTTGAAAACAAAGTCGAAGAAGTGCCTACGAAGGTCGTTTCCTTAGATCAAACAGGATCGAATCCAACCATAGATCTGGTGGCACTGGAGAAATTCACTTCCAGTCTCGCTCGTCGAGATACAGGCATATACACTGAAATAGCTTTCCTGTTTTTCCTGGAACACGAATTTTATCGTTTCCATTCTTACGACACGGGTTTCACGATCGCGCTATTCCGGCTCACACAGCCGCAAGGCGGGCCGACTCCGGAGGGATTGAAACATGCCCTCGATGTTGTAAAAAGCACCGTGAGAAAAGCTGACATTCTTGGTCATTACGAAGGTGATGACTACGCCGTCATCTTGCCGCACACAGATCCAAACGCTGCGCTTGGATTGTTCCGTCGCGTAGAGACGCTCTTGCAGCAACCGCCTTTCGTACCAAACGAAATCCAGCTGTCTATAGGCATTGCCGGCATCCCGCAAGACTGCCAGGACCTAACTTCACTCTTGAAGATCGCACGCATGCGAAAGAACGCAAAAAGATAAAGTCGAATCACTATTGATTGGTTTTAAACTTTTCGCTTTTCCGGAAATTTATGAACCGACGAAGACCCTTTCGTAATCAGCCTTGAGTAATCCTGTGGCGTGTTGATGTTGAAATACGGCGGTAACAAATCGTTCTCGTATTTCGTTTCATCGTATTTAAAAATCGATGATTTCAAACCGGTAATTAAGTCTTGAACGCTAAGAGTACCGGCAAAAAGCGACTCCTCAAGCGGTTTTATACAACTCTTGGAATAGACACCGAACAACGGTTCTAAACCAGTAGCATGCGAAAGTACGACAACGTCGAAACCACTTCTTGCAGCGGTCATATCACGAACGAGCTTCTTGCTGACAAGCGGCATGTCGCAAGCAATGACGAACGAATAGTCAGTTTCAGCGACCAGCAAACCGGAGAGGATGCCTCCCATCGGACCGCGAAAAGGAAGTATGTCTTTAACTACATCTGGTCCCAGGTCTTCGAATTGTGCCGGTTCATTGCTCACCAACAGCGTTTTGACGAACATATCGTTCAACGTTTCAACAATGTGCGCGATCATCGTTGATCCAGCATAGGGCAGGAACGCCTTGGGACGCCCCATACGCTTAGATTTACCGCCACAAAGTATGATCGCCGTCAACGGCAATGGTAGTGGCTCGCGTTCTGTATAACCTGAAGTCACTCTCTCTCGGTCCCCGGAAAAACGAATATGGTATCGAATTGCGGGGCTGACAACAAGAGCCTTTTGCAAAAGTGAGAGGTCATTTACACGCGAAACTACTCGCCCCGGTAGACCGGCTTGCGCTTTTCTTGAAACGCAGCTAAACCTTCCTGACGGTCCTTCGTGTTCAACAACTCAAGATACATGCGGGTTTCAATAGCCAGACCGGCTTCCAGATCGCGGTCGTAGCCCATATCGATAGCGCGCTTCGCCTGACGCAATGACAATGGCGCCGCGGTAGCGATTTCATCAGCCCAGGTTTTCACTTCTTTCATAAGCGATGGCGAAAAACCATCGCTTACATCTTCGTTCTCATCTCGGGCAACCACGCGATGGATCAATCCGATGGTTTTGCCTTCTGCTGCGCCAATCGGAGCAGCTGTGAGAATCATCTCTTTGGCTTTGGATTTGCCAATTAAACGAGGCAGTCGTTGCGTTCCCCCGGCACCAGGGATGATACCAAGCTTGACTTCGGTCAATCGCAGCTGCGCGTCGTCGACCATAACTCTCAAGTCGCACGAAAGAGCCAGCTCCGTACCGCCACCAAAAGCTGAGCCATTGATGGCAGCGATTACCGGTTGCGGCATCGTCTCGATCGTGCGCATGGTTTTTTGAATCAGAGCGATGTAGTCGAGAGTTTCTCCTTCAGTCATCCCCTTGCGCTCAGCAAGATCGGCGCCGGCGCAAAACACTTTGCCGCTGCCGATTATGGCAACGACTCTAATGTTTTTGTCTCGGGCAATATCATCGCAAGCATCGCAAATGTCGAGCAGCAGCTCCCGATTCAGACAATTAAGAACCTTGAAACGATTGAGTTTAAGCCAGGCGACTGCACCTTGTTTCTCGACCAATAGGACCTTTTCTTTGGGAGCCACTGCTTTGGGCATCTCTTTACTCCTGAGTTAGCATAGGTTGGATACTGCATTTGCCTTTTCACGCACGGCGAGCGCTGCTTTCAGATACCGCCCTGGAAGTTGTTTATCGAGTAGTTTCTGCGCCAGGGCTCCAGCGTCAACTAATCGGTCCAAATCGATTCCGGTCTCTACTCCAAGGCCGTGAAGCATGTAGACAAGATCTTCAGTAGCCAGATTGCCAGCCGCTCCAGGAGCGTACGGACA
>CAZRMH010000394.1:0-7641 GCA_964600935.1 uncultured Candidatus Obscuribacterales bacterium | reverse complement strand
TGGTCCTATGCCTAATCGACGGAACGGCGCTTCCTGGAAAGGTCAAAGTACCGCTGCTCGGCGATTACATCAGTATGTCGCGAATGCTCATCGTGGCGCCGATGCTGATTCTCTCTGATTTATTGACCCGCCCGTGGTTGATCAAAACCGCAGAACATTTCTTAGGAACATTCATCAATCCAGACGATGCCGATCACTACAATAAAATGTTCAAACAAGTCTTTCGCATGCGCAATTCAGTAGCGCTAGACGCAGGACTGTTCGTCATTGCATTTCTATCATCGATTTTTAACGCCAGTATGGTTCTTGCGATGGATGTTTCAAGCTGGCATCTGACCAATGCCTCGGGCACGTCAACGCTTTCTCCGCCGGGGATGTGGAACGCCGGAATTTCGCAACCATTGTTCCGATACATCATTCTTAGCTGGGTGGTCGATTACCTATTGTGGGTTTATTTTCTATTCAAAGTTTCTCGATTCAAGCTAAATGTCATCGCGACACATCCAGATGGCGCAGGCGGTCTTGCATTTGTCAGCGTGGCTCAAACTCAATTTTGTGTCGCGGCTTTCGCACTCTCAGCCGCCGTCAGCAGCGTTATCGCGCACGCAGTTCTCTACGCCGGAGTAAAGCTGCAATCCTTCACTAATCTAGGCGTCGTATTCCTCGCCGCGTTGCTTTTGACTTTTATCGGACCACTGTTAGTGTTCACTCCAACGCTCGCGAAAACCAAACTCCGGGCAGTCTTTTCATACGGTTCCTTATGTCACGAAATGAGCAAGCTGTTTGCAAACAAATGGCTGGCTACGAGGGGCAAAGACGATGAGCCGATTATTTCAAGCGGAGATCCCTCAGCGCTCGCAGATTTAAACTCCTCGTATGACACGGTTTCCAACATGAGTCCTTTTGTGTTCGGTCGCCGCTTCGTTATGACCTTCATTTCAGCGGCCGCTCTCCCGGCACTGCCCCTAGTGGCAACTGTGATACCACTCAAAGAATTGCTTATGCAGATTTTTAAAATGTTGACTTAAATCCGGCTCGGCAAGAAAACAAATTGTGAACGACGCGGCTCAGTTTAAGCGATTCCTCATTCGTGCTTGCTCCAAAAGCTGTTCTTTAGCTTTTCGGCGTCCCGGAGCGGTGACGAAATCCTGAATTATCAACCCTAGAAAAATAAAAACACCCAGCACAGGAATTAATGCTGCTACTAGCACAATTGCGTTGAACTCAGATTCTGACTCTATGAGCCAATATAACCAGGAATTGTTCGCATAGAACGAACTACTGTGCGCCAGAACGGCGGTCCAAACACTTCCCCATGTTAGGTAAATAGCGAGCACAAACAGGACAGATCCAACAACTATGGCAAAGGGATTGCCACCTTTTTTCATAGGAGCAACTGCCCGCAGACTGGTTCTCAATTCTTTTCGTATCAGCTCTTCTGACATATTCTCTTCAGCTCTAGTAATAGTAAGCCAACTTATAAACGTCGAGAAATTCCAGCTTCACAGTGCGAGATCAGGAATTGCCAGATCAAAATCAGCACTGGCCGTTCATTTTCCTACTTTAATGACAACCATGGGGCGCAAACGGAAATAAACGTATTTCCTTAATTATGCCCACGCACTTTGCCGTAGAAACCGGGCTCGCCGGACGCCGTCGCCCGGAGCAACAGGGGCAGGGTTGATCGCATCGGCTCAGAGTTGGTTAGAATCTAAAGTTGTGCAAGCAACCAGCCTCTGCTCGAAGACAGTCAGGTGATCCATGTTCAGCGGCGCCCCTCCAGTTCATCTAATGTGGTCGAATATGTTCGACCCCAAGAAGCCCAAGATTCAGAAACCAATTGATTGGAAAAGAATCGGCAAACTGTTCATGCCTTACTGGAAACAAGGCGTTCTGGTCTTAATCTGCGTGTTGTTGATATCGCTGCTCGGACTGCTGCCGCCGCTGCTCTCCATGTGGCTCATAGACGTTGCCATTCGCACAGGCAACTTTACCATGGTCATTCAGTTAGTAATCGCGATGATAGCGACCGCCCTCGTTGGTTCATTAGTCGGCGTCGGGCAAGGATTTTTAAACGCCACCATCGGCGAAGGCATTATGCGAGATTTACGTGTTCAGCTGATGGGCCATATGCACAAAATGCCCCTCGACTTTTTCACGAGCACAAAAACCGGCGAAATCATGAATCGAGTCTCCAACGATGTCGATAGCATCGATGGACTGGTTTCAGGCACACTGGTTTCCGTGGTCACAAACTTTTTCACGATTGCGACTACGATGGTGACACTGTTCTGGCTCGATTGGCGACTGGCCATCGCCTCTATGATGGTCATACCGCTTATGGTGGCACCCATGTGGCCGGTCGGTCGCCGGATGTACGAGATCAGGCGCACGACCAGACAGAAGCGAGACGAGATACATGCAATCGAGCAAGAGACACTCTCTGTTTCAGGCATCATGCTGCTGAAAACATTTGTTCGAGAGGATTATGAGCACAAACGTTTCTTCGGACTAAGTTCCGATCTCATGAAACAAGAGATCGATCTCGCGATGGTAGGTCGATGGTTTATGGCTGCCATCGCGGCGATGGTTACGATCGGTCCAGCTTTAATCTGGCTGATCGGTGGTTGGCTTTGCATAAACGCTGGTATCACAGTTGGTATTGTCGTTTCATTTGTCGCACTACTAAGTCGACTCTATACTCCGGCAGCCGCACTGGCTGGTGTACAAACCCAATTGGTAAGCGCCCTTGCTGTATTCGAGCGAATCTTCGACTATCTCGACATGGTCGAAGAGCCAGGCAATGCGACCGAAGGCGAACCCTTCAGACAAGTCGACGGCGGCGTCAAGTTTAACAACGTAAGCTTCTCTTACAAGGATCGTTCTGATGCATTGAAAAACGTTTCATTCTATATAGAACCAGGCGAAGTAGCGGCATTCGTCGGTCCATCTGGAGCAGGCAAGACGACGCTCACGATGTTGGTACCCCGTTTTTACGAACCACAGCAAGGCAGCATCACAATCGACGGTCGTGACATAACGACCATCGGTCTTGCCGATTTGCGGCGACACATCGGCATAGTCACACAAGAAACGTATCTGTTTCACGACACTATAAGGAATAATCTTCGATACGCAAAAGCCGACGCGACCGATGAAGAAATTGAAAACGCGACTCGAGCGGCCAATATCCATGACTTCATCAGCGCATTGCCTGAGGGCTACGACAGTATCGTGGGCGAGCGTGGACATAAACTGAGCGGCGGGGAGCGACAGCGTTTAGCGATTGCCAGAGTTTTGCTCAAAAACCCAAGGCTGTTAATTTTCGATGAAGCGACTAGTTCACTTGATTCGGAAAACGAGGCGCTAATTCAATCCGCCCTGGTTCCTCTTATGAAAGGACGAACCAGCCTGGTGATCGCGCACAGACTTTCCACCATTCAATCAGCCGATAAAATCTTTGTCGTCGAGGCGGGTGAAGTGGTCGAATCAGGCAACCACGCCTCGCTCTTGGCTCAGGGCGGTTTATATACCCGCCTATATCGACAACAATTTCGGGACAACGGTCACGCAGATGTCACGATGGAGTAATAAGGTGGCAGAGCAAATGAGCTGCACTTAATTTCCACTCCTGCCCCGAGGACTCCACCATGGCCGACAAAAACGTTACTATTTCAGACAAAGCCGATTCAACCCAAACGCAAGGCGGAGGCGGCTCCGACGCTTTTGATTCATATAGAACAGAACGACCACAACCACCATCTACACCCGCTCCCAAAGCCGAGAGCGCCCCTGGCGGCAGCGCCGACTCCGCACCAGGTGGAACCCTAGATCTCACGCCAATTGCAACTCCTGGCTGGAATCCACCAAATAGAACTGCGGAGCAATCAGCCACGCCAGACTCTGTTCAAAAAAACTCAGATAAAACGACGGAATCTGATGATGGACACCGCCGCGACATCACTCCAATGGCCGGTGAAGTTCTGAGTACAGCGCAGGATGCTGTCGATAAGCAGAGCAAAGACGGACCTGCCTGGAATTGGAAATCTACCGAAGGTGATGGACTGTCACAAGAACAAAAAGACACTTTGCCGAGACTGGTGGAAGCCACCAGAGACGGAAAACTTGGCGCCGCGCTTACGATATCTCGTGTCCTCAGTGATGCCGGTTACAAATCAATCATGACCGCCTCAATTGCAACACTTGAAAAACAAGTTCAAGAAGTCGGCATGGAAAAACAGGCCCCAGGTGAAATCAAAGCAGGTGATGTCTTGTTCTTCAGCCGCAACGATGGATCCAATTCGCGAGGGGTAGGAATCGCAGGAGACGTAGACCCGTCTACCGGCAAACGAATGATGTATTCGATGGACGGCGGTAATGGCGATCACAAACTGTCCATGCGACCAATTCCTGATGATACTCGAATCAAAAATCTTACGGCTTACAGACCACAAGGTTGTCTAGAATAGACAACCAAGACAGTCGATCCACAGCATGGTTTTGCACGAAAGAAATCACTATGACATTGAGGGCGGTGCAAATGCATCGCCCTAATTTTAAGATGAAACCATTGGAAGCCGCACAAATAGCCAGAAGCATAACAGTTAGCTATACGATGGGCGGCGTTGAGCGCTGTTCAGGTTTGCGGTAAAATTTATGGTATGCAAACTGACAAAGTGCCAAAGAAATCTGCGGAAAAGGACCAGTACCTGCGCAGCGATGCAATGCGCAATATCAAGCTTCCACCGGCCGAGCCGGCTCGCACAATCGCGCTGAAAATAAAACAAGCATTAGCGAATGATGATCGGAAGGGACTTCAAACAGCGTGCAAAGAGATGCTAATCGCACTCAGCGCAGCTTACGATGTGGCGCCGCCGACGGTGAAGGTTTTAGCCGCCCGGCCGCTTAAAACCACAGACAATTGGGTCTGGGAAACCTTCGGAGACTATGATCCGGAAACCACCCAGATCCGACTCTGGATGCGCACCGCGGTGCAGAAGAAGGCGACGTCTTATGGCACCTTTTTAAGTACTTTGTGTCACGAATTTTGCCACCATCTCGATATGGTATCACTCGATCTTCCCGACACATTTCACACCCGCGGCTTCTATGAGCGCACCGCTTCGATTTATCATTACGTAAAGAACACGCCCGTCAGGCAAATCGTTTGGCAAGCACAGTCGAATGGCACATACAGTGTCAATTGGGCAGTAACGATGCGCGCTCCGGCAGTTCCAATCACACCGCTATAATCTATGGAAATAACGCGTCGTCGCTTCTTAGAGCGCACCATCACTGGTGCGGCGCTGCTTGCCGCGGGTCAGCTCACAGCTTTGGCTAGAGGCACTGATTCCGATAACAACAAAACTGCTGAAGTTACCGACCGTATTGGTTCCGATGCACCGGTGCAATCTAAGCCAACGCCTGTCGACTCGCCTAAATTTTCTGAATCTTCTTCGGTCGACGTTCCCGAAATTTCGAAGGAGTTCAAAGAAGCTCTTTCCAGGCTCAAGATCAAAGGGAAAGTTACATCTCCTGGTGAGCCCGACTATGCCGAGGCATCCAAAGATTACAATGGTCGTTTCTCCTCCCAGCCAAACTGTGTAGTCTATTGCCAAAGTGAAAGCGATGTGGCCGAGACAGTAAAGTGGGCACGAAAACAAAATTTGCCGGTGTCTCTTCGCAGTGGTGGGCACAGTTACGAAGGCTTCTCCATCGCAGATGGTGGCATCGTCATCGACGTCAGCAAAATGACCGGAATCAAAGTCAATCCGTCAAAAAAGGTGGCTCAAGTCGAATCCGGTGCCACTCTCATGTTGCTCTACGAGACACTTTGGCAGAAACGATTAGTTGTTCCTGGCGGTTCCTGCGCCACTGTCGGAGTAGCAGGACTGGCTCTTGGTGGGGGTTTCGGGCTGCTGGCGCGCAGCATGGGATTGACTTGCGATAACATTCTCGGAGTTCGAATGGTCGACGCATCAGGAAAAATTATCGAGGCAAATCAGCAGATGAATCCAGATTTGTTATGGGCATGCCGCGGAGGCGGAGGCGGCAACTTTGGCGTAGTGACCGAATTTACGTTACAGGCGCACCCGATTAATAACGTTAGTGTTTTCAAGCTTAAATGGAATTGGGATGACATGCCTGCAGTAATTAAGGCATGGCAAAAATGGGCACCAAATGTAGACGACAGAATGACGTCAGTGCTGACACTGACTTCCAGGAAGTCGAATCGGGTTTCATGTATCGGCTTGTTCAACGGCAGCCAGAGCGAAGTTGGATCGCTGATTAAACCATTAATGACAGCAGCGAAACCAACAAAATTTTCAATCACGACTTCGCCTTTCATGGACGCGGTCAATCGATTCTCCGGAATTGTAAAACCGAAGATTACACCGTCGGCGAAGGTAGTACCAGATACGGTGCATCAACATATTCATCCACGGTTTAAAAACTCGTCTGACTACGTCAATAAAGAACTGGACGATGACGGTATTAAAACAATAGTATCTCATCTCACAGAGAGTCCACGCGACAGCAGTTGCATACAGTTCGACAGCTACGGTGGAAAGATCAATCGCATTCCCATTCAGGACAGCGCGTTTTGCCATCGAGGTGATACCAAATTTTGTATCCATTATCAAATCAGCTGGCAAAAGCAGGCTGAGGACGAGCGCAACGTGAAGTGGATCAACGACTTTAAGGCAGCGATGAAGAGCCACGTTTCAGGTTTCTCTTACGTAAACTATTGCGACCGGGAAACCGATAATTGGGCTCGCAGTTATTATGGAGACAATCTGGAACGATTGGTCGCAGTAAAGAATAAATTTGATCCAGACAATTTCTTCAATTTCGCACAGAGTATACCGACAGCCATAAATTGAGTTCTCACAGGCGGTTCCAATCGAAGACTCGGAAGAGCGCTTAAACTGTCGTTTTGTAGCTAGCGCGAGGCTGGAATCTTCACTTCACCTTCGTCACCTTCGATGTAGGGAAGTTCAGTCACAACCCCTGGTTCCAGAGTAAGCATTAAACCGGTTTCCTGGTTCAGCTTGAACCCCCGCTGGTCCAGTAGTTTGAGAAGCCCCTGCTCTCCGTATACTCGACGAACATCGAGTGAAACAAAAATCGGTCCAGCCTTTTTAAATGCAGCCTCCACAGCGTCAGCAAGCGGAGTGTTGCAGTCCTGATAGAGTTTCGTATATGCCTTCAGCAAATCCGGATCACTTCTGGTAGAACTCATCACCGCATCCAGTGTTCTAATTGCGTCGCCGGCAACCCATGCTTCTTCGAGCATCCTCTGCTGATTTTCGTAATCGAGAAGATCGTAAAGAGCTAAGCGAGCACACAAGTCTTGATCGCTTTCAGTCAGCGACTCGAAATACCTTAATCGATCGACTGCGGGTTCTAACTCCAGGAGTCGCTTTCCGTAATACCTGGTTTCTTTGAGAATCAGTTGTTCGATATTGAGGATGTTGAAACCGATTTGCCTTATCAACGAGGAGTCGAAACCAGTCGTTAAGAAATACGGTTTCCACATGTCATAAATCTCGAACGGCTCGCCGGTCCAGGCAACCAAATCATCCAGTGATTTTTTCGTCGGTGCCGAAATGTGATTCGATAAACGATCATTGCCTCCGT
>CAZRMH010000393.1:0-7670 GCA_964600935.1 uncultured Candidatus Obscuribacterales bacterium | reverse complement strand
AAACACTGAGGGTTCCGATTCCGTTGTAGCCCGTCAGAGAGAGGCTCTGTCCGGCTGTAATGACAGACTTTTTCACAGTGATCTTCGACTTCGTCGACTGCGCGTTACCGCTTGCAGTCAAACTAATTGTAGGAGCAGTGAGCGCCTGTGAGGTACTCACTTTAATTCCGCCATTTTGATTTAGAACGCTGATGTTGCCGAGATTTCCGTTAGCAGAAATCGTGCCGGAAATTCCATTCTTCGCAGCTTTACCGGCGTTGAGTACGAACGCAGACTTAGTACTGTTGCTTTCGAGAGCCACAACGCCCGCATTTCCGCCGTTTATGCCATCAGCATTTATGGATCCGTTAATAACCAAATTGCTAGTATTTGTGCCACCATTTGAATCTAACGAGTAACTTGCACCATTCCATTTGCCAACATTGCTTTGTGCTGATGCATCAAAAGCGGTCATGTCGACTGTAAGATTCGCTCCATTTCGCACACTGACGGAACCGCCGTTGCCGCCCAATAGACCGCTCTTCGCGCTAACGGTTATATAGTTCGCGGCAGTTTTAGGGGATTTGGATGGCGTACCAATGAAGAGGGGAACTTCGTTGACCCCGGCACCAAAGGATATCTTGCCACCATTACCGGTGCCGATTCCGTTTGCGCTCAGCACCAAAGGAGAACTGAGACTGTTGGAATAAACGACATCATCCGTTGCCGTCAACGTTAGTTCGCCACCGTTGCCGTTGTTGCCTGTCGCGTCTGCTTGAGACAAAAAGGAGGTGTCATTCAGAGTGACTGTCTCAAAAGCCGAACTAAGACTGATTACGGCTCCAGAGCCATTGGTCCCGGCAGCATTTAATCCTCCTGGATTGACGGTGATGGCGCCTATATTCGCAACCCTCACGGTACCACCATCGGTGCCGCCATGCGCGTCCAACTTGAGGTTGCTTCCAGTGCCTCCAATAACAATCGGATTCACCGCAGGAGTTAAACTTCCGAAGCCAACATCCAGATTGATGAAGCCACCACGCCCGCCCGCGGCTCCAACCGCATTTAGCACTAATTCTTTGGACGCACTTGTGATTGTAAGCGCCGATATTTGAACGGATCCACCGTTACCAAGCGCATCAGTAGGAATGTTAATTGATGAAAGATTATCTAGATTGAGCTGACCCCCTGTCTCCAGAGTAAGATCAGGCGTACTAACAAGCCCGTCGATGGTGATGCCACCGAAGCCTACAACGCGGATCACCGCAAGTGGTTGTCCAACAACAACCGCTCCAGTATCGAGGTCGCCAGTAGATACAATTGAGCTCGGAGCTCCATCGCGTATACCGGTATAAATGGTAATTGACTGCCCTTGTGTATGCAGGTCGCCAACAGTGATTGGCGCCTCTGTTATCACCACAGGATCGGTGAAGAAACTGCCATTAATAATTGCACCTGTAGTGTTGTCGATTTCGACCAACCCACTTGCGATCTTGACGTCCGCGACCTTAATTATTATATCGCCGCCGATACCAGAACCGCCAGTGGTATCAATTCCACCAGTCTTAATTCCGGACGATTTGGACTCCGACAAGATTGATACAATTCCATTTTTACCCGCCCCTCCTCCACCAGTAGTGATCGTCGTGGAAGTTGGGATGGTGATGTTGCCTGCGGTCGAGTTAAAAGTTGGATTGAGTGCAACTATTTGAACGTTGCCACCATCCGTGGTGCCAGTCGTCGAAATCTTCGTTACACCAGTGAGGTCTATGCTCCCACCTGCAGGAAGAGCCCCGGTAATGCTGAGAATGTTGCCGCTAACACTGAAATTAGCACCCGCCACCATTGTAAGAGTCCCACCTGCTCCTGCCGCGTTACTGGTATCGATTGTAGTTGCAGTTCCAGCAGTGATGTTGCCGCCAGCAATCAGCGCAAGTGGAGCGCCGCCGGTAGTCAGAGCCAAGCCAGTGAGAACCAAATTTCCACTGTTACTGAAGGTTGGATCCCCGCTCAAATCCATTTGGCCCAGAACGAGATCATCGGTGTCTGCATGGAAATGAGCGGCACCAGCTTTGATGTTAACTACACCAGTTACATTTCCGACAATCGCATCGGCTGAACCATCTGCGGAGTTTATAGTGAGCTGTTTGCTGTGCCAGTCGCCACCCAGTAATGTCGTGTTCAGTTTCGGATTCACCAGCGCGGCGGTGGCAACGTTGATGCCTCCACTCATCGCGCGAATCTCGCCGCCATTGCCATCAATCAAAAGATGCGTATCTTGCGGCGCAGTGATCGAAACGTTGTTTTCTATCGATTGAAGTAATCCTTGGTTCGCTAGACTTGCAGTATTAAGTGACAGATCACTTTTGGCTACCACGTTGCCTGCGTTTTGGATCGATTTACCAGACAATTCCAATGTTCCAGAACTTGTAATCGAGCCACTGTTATTAATGCTTCCATCGGCTCTCAGAGCTAAACTTAGATTCTGGCTTTCTTTCCCTGATATCGAATCTGGCACATTCGTTGTTATTAATGCGCCAGCATCATTTGTAATGTTGCTTGCCCCGATAACCGCAAGTTTCCTCTCCGGATTTGACGATATCGCGTAGATAGATCCACTGTTGACGAGATCATTTCGCACGCGAATACCATCGGCTGCGCGCGCGAAATCACCCACAACAGACACGCTTTCAGGAACAACCAAATCAGAAGCTCGAATAGTCCGACCGTCATCGCTTACTAGATTCAGGTGCAAGGCACCACCTGTGGCGGCTCCAGTATTGCTGAGAGTTAAACTCTGGTTACCATCGGTCAGCTTCTGATTCAATACGGCGAATTCGGCTGGTGTGAGCAAGCTACCGGCGCTGACTTGTTTGGTGTTATCACCCACGTTTATTGTTACAGTCTGACCGTCAAGCAGATTGCTTCCGACAGTGACATTCGCATCAGTCGAAGATAAATCGAGCGAGAAGCCTTTGGATAAGTGTCTTTCGTCTCCCTCATAATTCACATAGGTGGTTCGTCTCGGTGCGTCGGTCGCTAAAGCTGTTTGCGCTTCTAACGATTCATTTTTCGCACTAGCCTCTATTGACGTTTGAAACTGAGAAGGATCTGTTGTCCGAAACGCAGATATTTGACCTGGCCGACCAATTCCAATGTGCGACATCCTGTTCATCAGGTGTGTGAATTGGCGATTTGTGTTGATTGAACGAGATAATGCGGCAGTGTCCCTTTGAATCCGCAGAACGTCTCTGTTTCTTTGCGTGCCACGAGAGACATTCAACTCGACGTTACGAGGTGTCCGGAAGTTGGCCTGATGACGCCTCTGAGCAAGGGGTTGAAAGTCGAGGCCCATGCTACTGACGTTCGGGACGTCAGTGAAATCCGCACGTGCTGCGCAAGAGCAAAAAACAGACGCGCATACGGACACACTCAGGCTGCGAAGCCAATTACGCGTGGACTCGCTTGCCATATCACTGACCCCCAATCACTGAGACATTGCTTCCCAAAGTTATTTTGTTGGTACCACTATTAGTGGAACCGTTGCTGAAAATGACGCTCTTATTGTTAGCGGTTATGGTGGCCGCAGTCGGGCCAGTCGCCACTACGCCGGTAGGATTTGGTCCGAAGTACACAGTGCCTTTCGTCTCCGTAACATTCATGTTTGGCGGATTCGTACCGGTAAACGGATTGGCTTTTTTAGATTTTCCGATCGCAATTATGGCGTCTTTTGCCTTTGCACCACTGGTCTGAATCTTTGAGTTGTTTCCTATCAGAATGCTACCACTGGCAGTATCAAGGTTAAGCAATGCAACTGAGCTGTTTTTCGCTTCGATGGTGGAATTTGCTGCGACCTGAAGCAAGCCACCCTTGCCGCCTGTAACCTTGATAGCTCCTGCGTTTGTGCCGATGTCGTTCAACGTCGTTGGACCGCCGCTGGTAAACGTGAATCCGGCTCCACCGAATGAATCGAGTAATGTAACCGCCGTAGTCGGTACGCTCGTGACTTTTACTTTCCCTACTTGGGAGTTGATCGCAAGGGTAGGAGCTGAAACGCTCAGGGTGCCAATACCGTTATAACCCGTAAGTGAGAGACTTTGCCCCGCTGTTAAGACCGCATTCTTAACTGTAATCTTTGCCTTGGTCGTTTGAGCATCACCGCTTGCGACTAAACTTATAGTCGGAGATGTCAGTGCTTGCTGGCTATTTACTTTAATTCCACCGTGCTCATTTAGAACACTGATGCTTCCAAGGTTTCCGTTCGCAGAAATACTTCCCGAAATTCCATTTTTTGGAGTTTTTCCTGCGTTGAGAGTAAACGCTGTTTTTGCACTATTACTTTGGAGAGAAACGATACCTGCGTTTCCACCATTAATACCATTGGCATTAATAGAACCTGTGATAACCAAATTACTTGCATTTGAAAAACCGTTTGGATTAGCATCAAACGAATAACTTGCTCCATTCCATTTTCCAACGCTGCTTTGAGCCGATGCATCCGCCGCTTTCATGTCAACAGTTATAGTGGTTCCATTTTCCACACTTATTGAACCGCCATCACCTCCTAGCAAGCCACTCTTTGCGCTAGCAGTGATGTAGTTAGCTGCGGTTTTGGGAGCTTTAGATGGTGTTCCGACAAAAAGAGGAACGTCATTGCTAGCAATACCGAAGCTGACCTCGCCACCATTCCCGGTGCCAATGCCATTAGCACTCAGCACCAGAGGAGAACTCAGACTATTTGCAACATCAATTCCGAAAGTCCCCCTGAGTTTAAGTCCACCGCCGTTACCATTGTTGCCTGTGGCATCGGCTTGAGTAATGAACGACGTATCATTCAATTCAAGTGTAGAGCCCTGCACTTCAATAGTAGCGCCAGAACCATTTGTGCCAGCTGCGTTTATCCCACCAGCGTTCACCACAACGGGTACATCTGTTATAAAAATGGCAGTACCACCATCAGTGACACCATGAGCGTCTAACTTAATATCACTGCCGGCGCCACCGATCGTGGTGGGACCAGAAGGGCCCGGGCCGACTCCGAATCCAATGTCGACACTGATATAACCACCCTTTCCTGAGGTTCCGATGGCACTTAGCGCAACCTCTTTCGAACTTATGAGTGTGTCTGCGCTTATGGTGATGAAACCGCCATTTCCATTGTCTGTAGGAATGGTTATTGAGGGTACGTTGTTTAAATCCAAAACCCCTTGAGTAAATAGAAGCAGGTTATGTGTCCTGATCAGTCCATTAACCTTCACGCTGGTTTCACCGACGACCGAGACCTGTGCGAAGGTTCCACCGATAGCTCCCGTGTCTAAAACCCCTGTGGAGACGATTGCTTTATTCGCCAGGACATTCCCTAACCCAGTCTCAACCGATATAGGCATCCCATTCGTGTATAAATCACCGGTAGAAATGGGCGTGTTCGAATTGAAAATACTTGGAAAAAATGAGCCGGAGACAACTGCACCTGTTGTGTTGTCAATCACAACGCCGCCGCCTAAAATTGCCAGATCGCGAACAATCACCCGAATTGATCCACCGCCTCCTGAGCCGCCTCTAGTGTCGACACCTCCGATACTTATACCGGGATCCGAACGTTCGGCTAATATGTCAACGAATCCATTTTTTCCCGTTCCACCACCGCCAGATGTAATGTTGGTGGAGGCTGGAATCGTTATTTTTCCAGTCGTAGTACTGTAGACATCATTGAGGGTAACTATCCGAATATCACCACCGTCAGTGGTACCAGACGAAGAAATTTTCGTGACGCCAGTCAGGTCGATATTGCCACCGGTTGCGGTGCTTCCTGTGATGGTGAGCAAGTTGCCGGCTATGTTAAATTTCGCACCAGCCACAATTGTTATTGACCCGCCGGCTCCGGCAGCGTTGCTCGTATCGATCGAGGTCGCGGTTCCAGCAGTTATGTTTCCACCTGCTACCAACGCCAGCGGGGCGCCCCCAGTAACCAATGCTAGACCGGTAAGAACCAAATTTCCGGAGTTGCTGAATGTCGGATCTCCGGTTAATTGCATGTCGCCGAGCAAAAGATCTTGTGTGTCTGCATTGATGTGCGCGGCACCAGCTTTGATACTAACCAAACCTGTAACATCGCCCAAGATCGCGTCAACTGAGCCATCGGTCGAATCTACATTGAGTTGCTTACTGTGCCAATCACCGCCAACTAAGTTTGTGTTGAGTTTAGGATTTAGCAAAGATGCAGTTGAGAGTTCAATGTTTCCGTTGTTGGCACTGATTTCGCCGCCAGTGTTATCGACAAGAAGATGCGAGTCTTGAGGCGCTGAGATAATCACATTGCTATCGACCGATTGAATTAAACCGGAATTTCGCACATTCGCTGAGTTGACAGTCAACAAACCCTTGGCTGTGGCTGTTCCCCTGCTTTGTAAGGAACTTCCTGCAGTCAACTCTAAGTCACCGGAACTGATGATGGTTCCATCATTATCGATATTCTTGTCAGCTCTGATGACTAAATTTAAAACGTTTTTGTCTTTACTGGAGAGGTCGGAAGAAACTTCAGTCGAGATCAAGCCACTAGCCGTATTCGTGACATTACTTGCCGAAACCACTGCACTTCTTCTCTCCGGATTCGACGAAATTGCATAAATCGATCCACTGTTTACGACATCATTTCGCACACGAATGCCGTCAGCCGCGCGCGCAAAATCGCCGACAACGGAGACGTTTAGCGGAACGACTAAATCAGATGCTCGAATAGTCCGACCATCGTCGCTCACTAGATTCAGATTTAAGGCACCACCTGTAGCGGCACCTGTATTACTGAGAGTTAAACTCTGGTTGCCATCGTTTAGCTTTTGATTCAATGCGGCGAACTCGGCTGCCGTAAGCAAGCTTCCGGCACTGACTTGTTTTGTCGTGTCACCCACATTGATGGTTACTGTTCGACCGTCGAGCAAATTGCTGCCAACGGTCACATTGGCATCCGTTGAAGACAAATCGAGAGTGAATCCTCTGGATAAATGTTTTTCGTCACCCTCATAATTGATATAAGTAGACCGTCTTGGTGCATCAGTAGCCAGAGCTGTTTGTGCACTCACTGTTTCGGTTTTCGCACTAGGTTCCAGCGAAGTTTGAGTGAGGGATGTATCGGTAGTCCGAAACGCAGATATTTGACCTGGCCGACCAATTCCAATGTGCGACATCCTGTTCATCAGGTGTGTGAATTGGCGATTTGTGTTGATTGAACGAGATAATGCGGCAGTGTCCCTTTGAATCCGCAGAACGTCTCTGTTTCTTTGCGTGCCACGAGAGACATTCAACTCGACGTTACGAGGTGTCCGGAAGTTGGCCTGATGACGCCTCTGAGCAAGGGGTTGAAAGTCGAGGCCCATGCTACTGACGTTCGGGACGTCAGTGAAATCCGCACGTGCTGCGCAAGAGCAAAAAACAGACGCGCATACGGACACACTCAGGCTGCGAAGCCAATTACGCGTGGACTCGCTTGCCATATCACTGACCCCCAATCACTGAGACATTGCTTCCCAAAGTTATTTTGTTGGTACCACTATTAGTGGAGCCGTTACTGAAAATGACGTTCTTGTTCTTCGCGCTTACGGTAGCCGCAGTCGGGCCGGTCGCTACTACGCCGGTAGGATTTGGTCCGAAGTACACCGTGCCATTCGTCTCAGAAACGTTCATATTCGGCGGAT
>CAZRMH010000392.1:0-7697 GCA_964600935.1 uncultured Candidatus Obscuribacterales bacterium | reverse complement strand
GTAACGGCTCCACTAATAGTGGTACCAACAAAATAACTTTGGGAAGCAATGTCTCGGTGATTGGTGGGCAGTAAGATGAAAAACGAGTCAGCACGAGGTTGGCTTCCGATTCAACTGAGATGCTCCGGGTGCCTAATGACGTCTAATACGGAGCCGACTTTTGAGGTTATCTGGAATCGCAGATGCGGCAAATCGAATTTTTAAATCAAGCGCCTTTAGAGAGCATTCTCGGTCGGTAAACGAATGATCAGTGGTTTCGTTCCAGGGCAATTGCACCGGCGGTAATAACTTCGAGAAAATCGCCGGAGGCATTACTTCGTGACCAACTGCGATCCCGTTCAGATGCGCGATGCGATTGCCTGTTTCCCAGAAGAACGAAGAGCGGAAATTTGGAGTGGTGCTGGCATTCCTACCGCGTACGTCGGTGGTCCATCGGAACGCGAATTGAAAAAACTTTTGAACTTTGCTGCTCCGTTCAGGGCGGAGTTAGCCTCAACGTGAATTTCTCTAGCGAGTTCTCGACTCTGCACTGATTTTTGATGTCAAAACACGACCGCAAGCGACACCGATGACCGTATTTCTTCACGCCAATATCGCTAGAATACGGTCTGAACCACCTGGAGTTTCCGGCTCAACCTCGGCTGAGGGAAAATGGAACGACATATGTCCGCAAAATCTCTGTTATCCGGTAGTTTCGATGCTGACGCAGTAAGGTGAATCTGCGACTGAGCACTTTAACAATTTGGCCGTAGTGACTAATCCGTGTTACAGTTTGTTTTCGTTTCAGGCATGTGCCTTCTTGAAAGAGAGGAAGGACTTGATATGGGGGCCGAATATGAATTTTGATGCGGATGTGAATAACTTATGCACAGAAGAGATGGATGCCATTGTTGGCGGTGGGGACATTATTACAAATAACCTCGTCGAGAACGGCGTTCCTTATGCCACTTCTATTGGACCGGTAGTTTTTAATGGACTCGTATTTGCAACCAACACGCTGCCAAATAAAGTGGAGTCAGCCACACATACGGCAGTTACGACAGTAAGTAACGCCGTCGGTAATGCAACTAATTGGATTTCCAGCTGGTTTTAGTTGACGGTTGTCGACTGCGGACTGGGAGCAATCAAGAAAGCTAGAGTAAGGCCTTTGCACCCTTGTTCTGGCTTTGTTGCTTATGCCAACTCAGTAGCTCGCAAACAAACAGATTGCAAGAATTGCAGGTACCACCGATGTCAGGGTTTCAGCAGAGCCTCTCGTGGAGTCATCGGCACAGGGTTCGGAGGTATCCAACTGCTGGGAGTAGAAAATGACAGCGAATCATAAGGTCATTGCCATATCGCCGGCGATGTCTGGCACCATCAACACTCCATCGTATGTGAGAGAAGGCGTAGAAAGGCTCGAATATCCTGCACAATGGTGTTCGATGATCGTCCGCGTGATGTGCGCGCTTATCTTTCTCCTCGTGCTTTGGACAATTATCGCGCGCATCGACATTGTGGCGAATGCGAAGGGCCGCTTAATTCCCACGGGCGATGTGAAAATCGTGCAACCACCAGCCGATGGAACTGTTCTTCGCCTCTACGTCAAAGAAGGACAACAGGTACGTCGCGGGCAAAAGTTATTACTCATGGACAGGGCGCCTTTGGCAGCAAATCTGGAACAAAAACGACGCCAATCTGAATTGTTGAAGAACGAGTTGGCTCGGCACCAGAGTGCTAAAAAGGCGCTGTCAATCGCCATTTGCGACCCCTCGAAACTCCCTTCAGAGCAGCTGGACATTGCTACTGTGGGAAATGTAATCACCGATCTGTATTCGGCTTGCAAGCTGATGCACGAAAGCAAATTTGATTCAGCAACGAGTAGTGGCGTTGTCCCCGATGCTTTGTCTGATCGCGAAAGTTTGAAGCGAAAACAACTTAGCTTGCAGGAACAAAGGAAACATCTCGAGTCATCGATTGCCGATAAAAAACGACAATTCGACGTCCGCGAACAGGAGGCGCGTGCGGTCATTCAGGAATCAATAAAGATGTGCGCCCAACAGGAAAAGCGGCGGGCAAGTCTGACGAGTTCATTGGCCAAGACCAAGGAGCAGGTTGCCTGTTTTGAAGCCGTATATAAGGCTGGTGCTATCTCAAAGATTGATTATCTAACTTCGATGAAGCAGCTCGACCAGGAAGAGGCGAACCTAATTGATATTGACGGGAAATTGCTAGAGGCAAAGCATAATATTGTGGCGCAAAAACTCCATCTGGCAGAAGGCAAAGCTAGTATGGATGCTTTAATGCAGCAGTCTCGGTCGGAAGTAAAGCGTGTCGGTGTCGAAATAAGCAATGCGCAAATGCAAGTCCGCGAGATAGACCGGAAGCTGAATCTATCCAGTTCAGAATTTCGTGCAGCGTTAGCCAGAGCTAGGGCTGCCTTACAAAAGGAGTCTGATGAATGTTTGGACTGCGAACACAAGCTAAAAGCAGTGGACGCAGAGATAGTTTCTGCTCAGCACGACTACGACCGAGCAGAAATTTGCGCTCCGGTACAAGGGCTGGTTACTGCCATCAAGGCTAAGTCGATTGGACAGGTAGTGGCTCGAGGTCAAGAATTGATGACAATTGTTCCATCGTCGACTGCTTTGATGATGGAAGTTCGCGTTGCAAACAAAGACTTTGGCTTTGTTAAACTCAAGCAGAAGACCAAGCTAAAAATAGACGCTTATCCATATCAGGACTACGGTGTCATTAATGGCACGATTTCGGAAATTGAGGGGCAGCCGCAGCATGATAAGGATCTTGGGTCTTACTTCAATGTGCGAATTGTGCCTGACAGGAATTGGGTAACAGAAAAAAATGATCGTAAATTGTATTTGACAAACGGCATGGTTGGCGAAGCGGACATTGTGATTCGAAATAAGAGCATTTTTGAAGTAATGATCGAACCAATCACCAAGCTGCGCGATGCATCAATTCGTGGCTAGATGGCGAGACTGATTTCAACACTCTTTTGCCGGCGCTCAGATTCCAGCCATTCCAGAAAGAGTTTTTCGCGCAAGCTGGCTTTTGTTTTTTCATTGAGTGTTGCAGGAAACAAATTTTCTAGCATCACAACATGATAGCTTCCAAGTGACTTGATCGGACCAGCCGCAACACCAGGGGTTGCAGCATACAATACTGCCTCTATTTCTGGTCTGAGCGCGGCGCGATCTACTATTCCGACGTAGCCACCCAGTTTGGCCGTCTTATCGGTGCTATGAAGGTGTGCCAAGCTCAGGAAATTCGCCCCGTCACGAAGTAGTGCCAGTATTTCCAGTGCCACATCTTCACGAGGGATGACTATTTTGTAGTATTCAATCTTGTCAAACTCCTGGCGGCGTAAGGCGAATTCCTTTTCCAATAAATTGTCGCAGAGATGGTTCGAAAGTTTTTCGTACTGCAGAGATCGGATCGCCAAATTAGCGATATCGCTATCGGTCAGCCGATTTTGGTTTAGCCATACTTCCATCTGCTCGTGATTTGCGAGCTTGTTCATATTGCGGTACGTTGTAAGCCATTGGCTAATTTCGCCGTTTGAAATAGTCAGGCCAAGTTCCTCGCAGGCTACTGCAATAAGCTTGTTATTCACCATATCCGTTATGACAGGTAGCAACCTCAGCGAGAGTTTTAGCTCCGACAAGAGGTTCTTTTCGGTCAAATTGGTGCCTTGAAGAGATGCAATTATCATTGAAGTTTGCTGTGTGAAATACTAGTGTTTTTTAGAATTGTAGTACAAGCAATGCGTAGTCCGTATATTCAGTCAAAATGACTTTCGGGCAACAAAGCGAGTCTAAGGGGTCGTCACACGTGCAAGAATCATCCGTCACCATCTCAGAGTTTACCGAGGTTGCAGAGCTGCGGCAGAGCAAAACGTTTGTGGCGCTGTCTGATGATCAGTTTGACCAATTCCTGAAACACGCAGAGTTTTTGAAGTTTGCGTTTGGTGTCACGATACGTCAGTTCGGAGATTATCCGGACAAAGTATACTTTCTTGTGTCCGGGAAAGTCAGACTGTTTTGCAAAAACGTCGGACACGAGCAGACGCTATCTGTCCTGAGTAGGCCAGGCGATTTTTTGTATTCAGGCGAGCAACTTTTGCATGTCGCCGAACAGTCCGAGTCTTTCAGACCCAACTACGGAATCAGAGCATCGACCGACGTAGTCGTTTGCCGTATACCGAGCCAACGGTTGCTAGAAATTTCAAGGAAAGTCGTTGGATTCAGGCTGGCGCTGGAACAATCTGTTGCACTTGTCGAGACTTCTGCGAAAATTCACGAAGCAGAATTAGTTAGCCAGTCTCAACCGTTGACAGCGGACGGTGCGCAGGGGGCGAACTACGGCCAGGTTGTTGAAGTCCTACCGGGTGAGCAAGGGAGAAAGCCTCTTGCATCAGACCCTGTTTTGTCGCACATCAGGCGCAAGATACACCGCTATCCTCACGTTAAACAACCAAATCGAAGTGATTGCGGTGCGGCATGTTTAGGGATGGTGAGCCAGTTCTACGGCCGGCACATGAACATAAACAATTTGAGGCAACTGTGCCACGTTACAAGATACGGCACAAGCATGTTGTTTTTGGCCGAGGCCGCTGAAAAGCTTGGATTTATTGCTCGAGGATTGAAAGCGCCTTATGACAGTTTGGCCGCGCTCAAGTTGCCGGTTATTTGTTTCTGGAGACAAAATCATTACGTCGTCCTCTACGAGATCGATAAACATCGAGCCCTCATTGGTGATCCCAGCGAATCTATTTTGCACCTAAGCAAAGAGGCATTCTGCAAGGAATACTCTGGCGTCGTGTTGGAACTCCAACCAACAAATCAATTCTTGACTAAGGTCATAGAAAAATCACCGCTGGCTATGCTACTGCCGCTTTGCCTGCAATTTAAGTCGAAGATTCAGGATGTGTTTTTGGCTTCGCTGGCTGGACAGATTCTTGTACTGATTCAGCCGATCTTTGCACAAGTAATCATCGACAAGGTCATCGTTCATCAGAATCATTCCATGCTGAATGTAATGCTTATTGGCATGCTCATCCTATCGTTGGTTCAGACTGCGGTTGGGTATTTGCGTACTTTCTTGCTTGGTTACGTCTCCATGCGTATTGATCAAGAATTGATTGTCACGTTCTGTCGCCATCTCCTGAGTCTGCCGCTAAAATTCTTTCAAGAGCGCACCATCGCCGATATCACAACCCGGTTTGAACAAAACCGCACCATCACCGGCTTCCTTACCGGCCCGGGTGTGACGACAATCCTGGATGCCATTACGTTTGTCATCTGCTTGTCAATTTTGCTTTTCTACAACATCCAATACGCTATTGCAGCCATCGGTTACTTGCTTCTCTATTCGATATTAATGATCGTAACCGCTCCGTATCTCAAGAATCTAAACCGCATAGCTTTTGACAAGAATGCTAAGGTGCAAGGGCATCTTATCGAGTCAATGCGTGCAATTGAGAACATCAAAGCCGGAGCTGCCGAAAATGAACGACGATGGCAATGGGAGTTGTTGTTTTTCGATGCGCAGATGATCGGTTTTCAACTTGTGATCGGCTCCGGAACTGTTAATGTGGTCGCCTCTTTTATTAGCCTCGTTGGGCAGTTGGGATTGCTCTGGCTGGCAGCAACACTTGTGATTGAAGGGGCTATCAGTATTGGTCAATTGTTTGCTCTGCAAATGATTGTCGGTCAGTTATCGAGGTCGGTGCTTGGTCTTGTTGGTGTCTGGGATCAGATTCAAAACGTTAACATCTCTTTGGAGAGACTTGGCGATGTTCTTGGCGCCGAGCCGGAAGAGCCCACTCCGCTCAACAAGCTTTCTGTGCCATCTGTCGAAGGACACTTCGTTTTTCGCGACGTGAGCTTTAGATACTCTGAACTAGCGCAAACTAATACACTTTCTGGTGTTTCGCTAGAAGTATTACCAGGAGAACTGGTGGGCATTGTCGGGCGCAGTGGCTCTGGAAAATCTACTCTAATACGATTGATTCAAGGGCTTTATCCACCCAATTCAGGCACCATATTTGTAGACGGAAAGGATCTCGGGCACTTGCTCATGTCTGAGTATCGCAAACACATCGGCGTGGTTTCCCAACAAGAACATCTCTGTGGCTCAACGATCAGAGAATGTCTTTGCCTATATGCGCCGGAAGCTACCACTGAAGAATTGATCCAGTCCACCAAAATCGCCGGGATTCACGACTTCATCCAATCACTTCCAAATGGTTACGAAACATCGATCAGCGAGGGCGGCTACAATTTTTCTGGTGGGCAGAGGCAAAGATTGGCAATCGCAAGAGCCATTGTGAGCAAACCATCCATCGTGATCTTCGATGAAGCTACCAGCGCGCTGGATACAGAGTCCGAGAGACACATTCAAAAATCTATCGAAGAACTTCGCACCGGGCGCACTATGTTTGTAATAGCCCACAGACTTTCTACCGTGACTATGGCAGACAAGCTGCTTGTTATGGAAAAGGGGCAGATCGTTGAGGCTGGAACTCATGAAGAACTTATTGCGGTCGGCGGACTCTACCACGATTTGTGCCAGCAGCAGCTGAGTCTTTAGGTACTCGTCTGCGATGCGATACAAAAGAGTTTATCGAAACAGAGATTGAGATCTTCTGCCTGCTTCACCAGATACGGTGCTAGTGGATCTACAAAATGGTCTACAAAGTGCCCTAAATACGGTGGCATCGTCTGTTACACTTCTAGTAAAAATCCTGTGATTCAAGAGTATGCGTGAGAATCTGCGTTACTCGTTCGTCGGAAAGTTAAGCAATGACTCAATCAGCTGTCGTGCTTCGCTTTTTGCAACACAACTGCGAGCAGAGACTTCTCATTCGAGTGTTTGGAGTTTAAACTGCGTCTGAACATCGCAAAAGGTTTATCTCATGTCGGAAAAGGTTTTGCTCAAAGACATATTGTTCAACAAAGCAAAAGTTGAACAGATTGCTGGAGAAATACGCCGCGTCTACCCATCGTTCAAAAGGGATGAGTTTGTCAGGGACGTTGTCAGAAAATTTCCAGAACTTGAGTTAAAAGCTCGTATCTCGTGGATTGCAGAGTGTCTAAAAGAGTACCTGCCAAGGGATTATGGACGTGCCGTCGGAATTCTAGTGAAGGCACTGCCCGAGTCAAATAATCCTGAACTTTCGGACAATGACTTCGGAGACTTCATCTATGCACCATACGCAGAGTATGTCGCAAAAAATGGATGCACCAAAGAGCATCTAAGACTGTCGTTTGATGCGCTTTACGAGATGACCCAGCGGTTTTCCGCCGAGGATGCAATCAGATATTTCATCAATACGTTTCCAAAGGAAACTGTCAGAGAACTTTTGAGATGGTCTAAAGACGCTCATTATCACGTTCGGAGACTTTGCAGCGAGGGAACACGTCCGAAGCTTCCATGGTCTCAGAAAATCAACATTCCGATTACTTTGCCTATTCCAATACTCGACAATCTTTTCTGTGACAGGACCCGATTTGTTACCCGCTCGGTGGCTAATCACGTCAACGACATTTCAAAAATCAATCCAGATCTTGCATTGGACACTCTTGCGAATTGGCAGAAATCCGGCAAACAGAACGCGAAGGAAATGGATTATATCGTGCGACATGCGCTCCGCACGCTCATCAAGGATGGCAATCCGAAAGCCATGAGTATGCTCG
>CAZRMH010000391.1:1108-7708 GCA_964600935.1 uncultured Candidatus Obscuribacterales bacterium | reverse complement strand
TGCTGGATCGCGGTGCCGCTGGAATTTGTGTCGCGAAGGTCAGCGAGGCTGAAGTTTTTGCTGCACAGGGCATTGAAGACATTTTTATTACCACGGAAATCGCAGGCGATGTGAAGATCGCGCGACTTTTAAACCTTGCCAAGGAGCACTCCAAAATTCGCATAGTTGTTGATAATTGCAATGTTGTTAAACAGCTGAACTACGCTCACGGTGCCTCGATGACGCCGCACAAGTTAAATGTCTTGATAGACTTGAACGTTGGCCAGGATCGCACCGGAGTTGATACCATCGAGCAGGCCGTTGGACTGGCTGCTGCTGTTCGTGATTGCGAACCATCAATGAATTTGATAGGTATTCAGGGTTACGAGGGACATTTGCAGCATTTAGAACCTGAATCCCGAGAAACTAGATGCCGCGCGGCTATGGACAAACTCGTTCGTTGCGCGGAGGCGTTACGCTCCAACGGTCATGAGATAAACGTCGTCACCACAGGTGGTACCGGGACGAGTGAGATTTGTGCGTCGACTGCTGGGGTCAACGAAGTTCAACCGGGTTCGTTTATTTTTATGGATGTCGCTTATAGAAATGCTACTGGTGCTGCTTTTCGCAATGCACTGCAAGTAGTTGCCACCATCATCAGTAAACCAAATGCCCGACGTCTTGTAGTCGACGCTGGCACTAAAAGTTTGTCTGTCGATATGGGTCATGCCGAGCTTTTGCACCACCCCAATTGGAAGTACAAACCAGCTGGTGATGAACATGGCGTGATCGAATCGGAACACGAAGACATAGATTTGCAGCCTGGCGACAGAATTTACTTAATCCCGTCCCACATCGACACCACGGTCGCATTGCATGACAATTTTTACGTCGTGCGAGGAACCCATAACTTGGTTGGTATCTGGCCTATTTCCGCTCGCGGAAAAGTACAGTAAAAGTGCGACGTACAACGCCGCTGTCGTCACGTTAGAAGTTGTTTTTACTCTTGCATCTATGTGGCGAAATTGATTTCTCATCATTTCATGCCGCCGATAGAGAACAGTCGGTTGACACACAACTGATCAGGGTTTGAATGCGTGCAATCTCATAGATGACCGAGTATCGGTCTTCCTCGTTTAATTCGCTGAGTTGCCTGGATACGTTTTCCAAGCTGCAATAATTTATGGTTTCCATTGGTGCCAGTTCCATTATTTCCATGGCAAACCTCCCCGCCGCTGGGCTCTCATCCTCAGGCGTTGTTCCGTTCTTGACATCTCTAATGTAATCGTTTGCATCGACATCAGCAACCGGAAATTTTTTAAGGCGTGAATTTAACCTGTAGGTCTTGCACATCTGGATCACCTTGCGCCGTAAGGATATTGGGAGACGATTGTCGTCTTGCGGTTGACTGGCAATCTTCATAGCGCGCGGCTGAAGTGGTGATGTCACGTATAAGGCAGGCTTTTGATATGTCGATTTTATTGTCGGCTGTGAGCGTTTTTTTGACTCCGGTTTTCACATATAAAGATTAGACGGAACACTGAAAGTCCACACAGGCTGCGACTCCCTTGCTTTCGGTTTCTATTGCCTGATGCCCGGACGGGTGGATGTTCTTACGTCATTGGGCGATTCGCAGCTGCGGAGATTGACTCGTATTCGAGCAAACGGCTGCTACCAGTTCGGCAAGATCCGGGTCGGTTTCTCGGGTATTCGATTAAGCAAGTTTAGCGACGTCTGCCAAAGAGCCCGCGTCGATGTGAGCCCTGATTGAAGTGATTGTTACCGCTGTTCGAATTTGCGGGGCGTTGGTCGATCATTCGGGGCGCCGCATCGCGCTCGTGTGGCGTTCTGACCGACCTCTCCGCTGCTGTGACCGGCGTTTGGCCTCGCGGAATGTCGCATCGTGGGGACTCAGGCTGGACGGCACCTGGTTTAGGCGCTTCAATTGGTCCGTTCACATCCGGTCTCGCGTCAGCCGGTTTTCCGCTTTCGGATTTTTGTGGAATCATCATCGGCTTATGCTTGCCGTGAAACTCGATCTTAGTTACGGGGAGACCTTTGTCCGTACTGTTCGAAATTCTGGCAATGTCCCTTCGACTTTCGAGACCGTTGCCGATCTGCAACCCGAGCTGGGCTTCGCCTGGTTTAAAGGACAAACCTTCTGCACTTCTCGTGAAATTGACATTGTCGTCGAGATAAATGTTGGCTGCCACTCCTACTGGTGCATCGACAGCAAACTGTTTCTTTTGCAAATCAAGCGTGCCTTCAAAGACGCCCGGCTTAACTTGTCTCAGGGTTGCTGAGTTTAGCTGTTTATCCAAAGATTTCAGACTTTCTTTGGCAGAATTTTCAGCGGACTGACTGCTCAGAAGTCTGGAATTGAAACTGCCGGCTGGGAAATTTTGTGCACCCAGTTCTGTCAGTCTGCCGTCACTGCCTCGAGCCGTCATTGTATTACTGTTCATGTCCCAAGTCATGGACTTCGTGCTGGTCGCCACGCTGCCGATGTTCTGATCGCCTCTGCGTTTGTGTCGAGTCAGGCTGGCGCTGCCGTCGATACCATGAAGGTTGGCTGTGACACGATCGTTAGTGAAACTTATATCAGCGCTGACCTTGTCGACAATGCCACCATTAGGAGTGGCAGACACTCTTCCCAGTGGACCGAGACCATTGACTCTAATGCCTACTGGCGGTGGCATAAAGACATTGTTCAAGTCGGCTTGGATAGATAAGGAGTTTTTTCCTGTCCTCTGGATAGACATCGATTCAACATCTTTCATCGCGTCTAGTGCACCTGGTGAAAGCACATCCGAGAAGAATTTCATGCTGTCGCCGTCAGGGCCCTTTTCCGGTTTCGGTTGTGGCACCAATTCGCCCTTGTCACTGTTGCCTTCGAATTTGACCTGACTCTTCTTGGGACCGTCAGCTTCTTTTACGTTGACGACCGGATCGTGACTTAGCTTGTTCGTTCTAGAATCGAACGTTCCTCTCTGGGTGACTAGCGTGTTGTCAGGGAGTCTGGTGGTAGTTTCCAAACCAGTCATCCGATTGTTCGAGTATCGGGGTTTTGTAGTAACAAGGCTGCCGTCCATGTTTCGGGAATTCATCGTGCCGTCAGGCATAAGATTGCGGAAACCATCTGCGTCCACAGCCGGCTTACCACGCCAGACTGATTCCGTTGGTCTTTGACCCGGAGCTGGTTTGGTATCAGTGCTCTTCCAGGAGGCGAAGCCGTTAGCATCCGGACTGCCGACTCTCTGATGTTGTTTATCAAAACTCGTGTAACCGTTCATCTGACCTTGTTGGTCGTAGGTGATGCCACTATATTTAACACCATCCGGATAATCCTTTGTCGGCGCCGTGGTGAAGTCGCTTATTTTTCCATTTGTCACCGTATATGATGATCTATCGGAATTCACATGTGTGTATTTTGCCGGATCTTCGCCTTCTTTCGGGGGTGCGAGCGGTCCATTATCCGTAGGACCCCTCCACTGTTTGAGGTACTTAGCATCTTGCGAATCAGCATGCCCTTTACCTCGCTCTGCATTGCCGGTAATTCTAGCGGCTTCCTGGTCTTTTCCAAACATGATGCTGCCGAGGGCTAGAGCCGCATCCGTTCCCTCTTTTATCGCGGTCTCAGGTAGCTTTGACAAACCGGTGACTGCATCATTTATTGCCCTTGTGAAAAAGTCTTCTTTGGGTTTCTTTCCATCTTCGAGTTTCGGCTTCTCGCCATTCGTGACTGGTGCTTCAGCAGCGGCAGGTGCGGGTTTCGCTTCAACCTTCGTTGGTGTGCCACCATCCGATGTCGATGGAGTCGTATCTCGCTTCGCTGGAACTTCGTTGAACTTAGGATCGTATGGATTGAAAGTTTCTTCGCCGTCTTTCTCCGCAGAAGCGGGTTTTGCCTTCTCATCGACTTCTTTGTTTGCAGGCGCGTCAGCCGTTGGTTTGGTTGGATCTGGTGTCGCCTCCGGTTTCGGTTCTACTTTTTCTCCATTCGGTCTAGTCTCTGGAACACTATTGAATTTCGAATCGAATGGATTATCGTCCAGTTCCGCGACTGTCGACAATTCGATTTCGGGAAGATATTGTTTCGTTGCATCGTCACTGCTGCTCAGCAGTGTTCGACTGTCTCCGAACATGTTTTTGAAGAAATCGCGATCGCTCATCGCTCCTGAGCTGTCTCGCTCTGCGTCGAGAGCGCTGCCACTGTTAGTAGTATCAGATGCCGACGACGAACTTCTCTCCGATTCTAAACGGCTAGATGTTAGTGGTTCGATATTAGTAAATGAAGGCGCAGAAAATTTCTCGGTGCTGGCACCGACGGATGATTGTTTTTCTATAGTCATTATTAGGAAGGCTCCCCCAGAGCCGGTCCGATTCACCGCAGATTAGGATATTATTCGGAAATTGTGACCAATTGGTATCCTTTTCGGGAATAGTCCCTCAAGGCTCCACGGGGCGCTATTTAGCCGACTGGATCAACAATGATTCTGGGTGATCCGACCCTGTCTCGGGCGGCAACCTGGCTTGCAAATCCATGGAATAATAGCGATGTTTCATGGATTTCATCGACGATGTCAGTGTTTGACGATTTGAATCTACCAGCGTTCAATGACGTGCTCGCCGTAGCTCTCGGCGGTATGGTCGGTTCTGTCTGTCGTTATCTCACCGGCTTCTACCTGGCTCTGTGGCTGGGCACTACATTTCCGTGGGGGACGTTAATCGTCAATTTCGTCGGCAGCGCGTTCCTGGCATTCATTGCCACTGTCGCGATGAGTAAGCCCGGCGTTATCGATCCATGGTTACGATTTTTCCTGACCACAGGTTTTGCCGGCGGATTCACCACCTTCAGTGCCCTTGCTTTTGAAACCGCTTCCTTATACCAGAGAGGCGATGTGATCTTGGCTGCTGCGAATATCGGTGGCAATCTCTTGTTGGGTGTGGTGGCTGTAGTTATCGGTATAGTTCTGGCGCGTTTGATTTAGAGGCAATATGAACAACTCTGTTTTGATGAAACGATTGATGATTTTTATTGATGAAACGGATAAAGTGCAGGGACGCAGTTTGAGCGCTGCTTTACTTGATCTGTTGAAAAAGGAGGGCTGTTCCGGTGCCTCTGTTCTGCGCGGGAGTGCCGGGTTCGGAATCCATCGCAAGGTGCATACCACCTCAATCATGGACCTTTCGACCTCGTTACCGGAGATCGTATTGGTAATTGATACGCCTGAGAAAATTGAGTCGGTATTGCCTGCCATCTCTTCGCTGGTTTCCGAAGGACTTCTTGTTCTAGATGATGTCGAGACGATCAAACTCAGTAAAGACTCACACAAGTAAACATCTCGTCCTCTACTGCCGGACTTATTTACGCAATGGTGGCGGAACAAAGAGCTGCGGCTGAGGCGGTGTTTTTTCAGGTTGCGCGCGTCCTGATGAGGTCGGTTGCTTTCGCACCAAAGGTGGCGGGACGAATAGGAGCGAAGGCTTCGTTCTATCCGGTAGTGTTTCTTTATTGGAATTGGCCGGTTTCTTTGGCAAGGGTGGTGGCATATACAGTGGCGGTTCGAGTTTCCTCTCTGATACCAGTGGTGGTGGTGTATATAGAAGTGGTCCGAGCGATGGAGCCGCTTTCAATTTAGGCGGAATGAAAATCGGAGGCGGAAGAAACGCGACCGGTCCTGGACCTTCTGTTTGAGCGATAAAGTCGGTTGATGGATGCGCTTCGTACAGGCGTGCGATTGTCGCAGTATCTCTATTGGTCAGGCGACCAGATTGTTTCGGACATGAGCGGAAATACATGGTGTCATACAAATTGGTCGAATGACCCATTCCCAGCGCATGTCCGATTTCATGCAGGCAAACAAAAGCGCAGACTTCTTTTGCCACCGGCGTGGTTGGAGAAAATGGATCAACGGTTAGAATTTTCATAGTCGCTTTAGTGATCCGTTTACCATTGTTTTGGAGCCTTGTAACACCCGCAGCTAGACCAGGTTTATCGTCGTTGTGTTCCAACTGAGCAGTGGTCCAGTAAACCTCAATGTCCGCGTTTGCAGCATCTTTCACCAGTTTGTATTTGAGTTTCTTTCCTGAGGAGAGGCACCACTTATCGAGCGCAGAAGTGATGTACGATTTAAATTTCGGTTGGTAGCCAGTGACGCCTTCTCCCGATGCAATGAACACGCGAAGAGGCAGTCTGTCTGCCGGCCAGGAAACGCGTTTCTGGTTACCTATTGCTTCCATCTCGTCGAGAAAATCAGGTTTTTTATTGGCGTCCTGATCGAATTGTTTGCTGTCGATATCGAGTTCGAGTTGCAATGTTTTCAATCTGTCCAACGCTGCCGAGTCAGTCTCCATGCTCATATACTTGTTCAGCCATGATTTGGCCTTGTCGAATTTTGGCATGTCCATGTAAGCAAGAGCCATGTTATAGGTCGTGCGCTTGTCGTTAGGATTAAGTGCCAGCGCCTTTTTCCCTTCCTCAACCGCGTTTTCCGACTCGCCAACTTCTCTTAGAAGAAATGACATCCGTGAATGCACATCAGCAGAATATGACGATGGATCCTGCTGCGCTGCTCGTCGTAAAAGTTTTAATGCTTCGCGGTAATTTTTGCTCTTAGT
>CAZRMH010000391.1:0-1098 GCA_964600935.1 uncultured Candidatus Obscuribacterales bacterium | reverse complement strand
TATATACGCACAAATACTAAATTTATCGATGTAATCTTGAGTCGTTTTTTTTAACGATTGATTTTTAGTGATTGCGACAAACTGCTTAAGATACTTGATGGAATTCTCCTTCTCATCAAGATCTGCATAGGTTTGTCCAATTATATAAAGCATATCGGCCGATTGAGGATCGTACTTAAGTGCTTCGTTCGCTTCTGCAATCGTTTTATAAAAACGTTTTTGTTTTCTGTAGGCAGTGGCTAGTGCCGCGTGAATGTAGGCAGAATATGACGTTGGGTCGAATAATTTTGCCGAGTTGTACGAAGCAACGGCATTGTCCAAATCATCGCTAGCGGCGTAGCGATCGCCTTCTACGCACCGTTCGTAGGCTTGTCTTTCTGCCTCACGAGAGCCTTCCGTCTTTGTTGACGCCGCATTCGGCGAGGGCTTTGACGATGCTTTTTCTTCAGCGGCGAGCGTCGGTGTAAACCCAGTCATGTACATCAGTAACGTGGTTAACGCGACGCGAGTTGTTAGATTGGATAGCGTCATCTGACAGTCACATTGAGGTTGACGGTAAACGAGCGATTCATCGGTGAGGAGCGTCTATTCACACTATCATGAACGGCAAGAATTGGCTGCCAATAGGAGCGCCTGGAATGTTTCGAAGTGAAACCAGATTGGAAGAAATTGACACTATTGAAAACCCCGTTGTAGAGAGGCTTTTGGATATCGATTAAGGTATTGATCGTGTTGTTGACATGAGTCTGAATATATGACACTTTATTTCTTGAAAGTCTCATAGATACAATGTCGCTGGTAAGTGCTCGCGTAAACAACTGGGGTCACCACGGATGTCGGAACAAAGTAGTCGCACCGACCTGATCGATCGCAAGTCGGAATCAGGGAATCGCAGCGAACTCGCCGATCTTAAGATTGCACTGCAGGTCATGAGTCATGACGGCGTGAAGTTGCTCGTACCGATACTGAGCACCGTGATTGGGATTGGAACATGCGCCGGGTTGTTGATCTGGTCGTTCGGAGAATTACAGAACTTTTCTCCGGACAGCATTGCGGTATCTCGAGTCGAAGTACCGGTCAAACCTGCTCCTGCTGTTG
>CAZRMH010000390.1:0-7715 GCA_964600935.1 uncultured Candidatus Obscuribacterales bacterium | reverse complement strand
GGTCTGCTCAGCGACTATGTGCCGCTGCTCGGCTATCGCCGGAAAACCTGGCTGATGACAATGAACGGTCTGGCCTGCTTGGGTTTTCTCTGGCTCACCGGACTGTCCGCCCCTGCCATGATCGTATGGGCGATGATGCTGACCGCCTTCGGCACAGCCGCGTCCGACGTGATCGTCGACGCACTGATGGTCGAAAAGGGTAAAGCACTCAATGCCACAGGCCGCTTCCAGAGCGTGCAGTGGTTCTGGTTCTACGTCGCGTCCATCGGCACCTCGCTGATTGGCGGTTACCTGTGCAGCATCTTCCCACCCGGTCAGGCATTGCACATCGCGGCTTTCATCACCTTCCTCGCACCGCTCTCGGTCTTCATCGCGAGCTGGGTTATCGTCAAGGAAGAGAAGGCGAAGGTCAATCTCGGTGGTCTCAAACAGACCTTCGTGAAACCGCTTGCCAAAGTGAAGCCACTGTATCTGGTGCTCTCGGCTGTGCTTCTGGTGGCTGCGTTCTGCTACGTCGGAACCAAGGCAATCTGGGCGCTGCCGTTCCTGATCGCCCTCTTCGCATTGCGCACCAAAACGCTGTGGTTTGTCGCGCTGTTCATTGCGTTCTGGAACTTCAGCCCAAGCTTCGGCACGCCGTTCTATTACCACATGGTCGACACACTGAAGTTCTCGCAGGACTTCATCGGCCAACTCGGAGCGATTAGCGCCGTCGGGTCGGTTCTGGGCGCAATCGCCTTCGGTCGGTATTTCTCGAAGAAAACCTTCCGTTTCCAACTCATGTTCAGCATCATCACCGGCGTGATCGGCACAATCTCGTACCTCTCACTGGTGAGCTTCTCAGCGCATGCTGCGGCCATCGCAATCACTCTGAACCTTGTGTTCGGCATGTGCAGCATGGTGGCAGTTCTGGCGACGCTCACACTGGCTGCCCGGGCTTGCCCGAGCGAATCAGAGGGCTTCACCTTCGCGGCCCTGATGTCGGTCAACAACGCCGCGGCACAGGTATCGGCAATCGTAGGAGCCAAGCTCTACGTGGGCGTCTTCGCCAGCAACCTCACACCGTTGATCTGGTTGTCGGCGGCCTTCACGTTCGCATGCATCTTCCTCCTGCCGCTGCTCAAGGGCGTGTCGGATGAAACCAATAAGGTCGAAGAGACCGAAAAGAAAGACAAGGATAATTCCGGCGACAACAAGTGATACCGCGGTGTCGCGTGAGAATCGGAGTCTCCAATCCAAACAATTGGCGCGTATTCGCTGAGCGTTGAGAGGGTTCGAAAAACCCTCCCAACTTCTCAGCGAACGCCTGCGAATTACGGACCTCTAGAGTGGGCATCCTCTAGACACTCCGGGTCAATCGACCCATGAGCAAAAGTGAACCAGAAATTTATGTGGGAGCTCATTCTTCTGTGTTTGGTTTTTGAAACCAAACATCTAATCGCAGATTTCGTTTTTCAGACCAAGTACATGCTGGGCAAATTCAATGCCACCAGGTGGACTGGACCGCTCGCCGCTCACTGCGGCGTGCATGCTGTGGCGACACTGGTCATCATGCTCTGGTTCAATCCAGCGCTGTGGTGGCTCGCTGTCGTCGACTTCGCGATTCACTTCGCATTGGACTGGATCAAAGCCAATCCAAAGCTGCTCGGACGCTATAAGATGCTGGGTCCCAGGGACCATGCGAACGCCACGCTCGAACAAAAGCGCGGTGACAGGCTGTTCTGGCTGCTCCTCGGCATCGACCAGTATGCTCATCGTCTGACTAACTTTCTGTTGATTGTTTTGCTGCTCGCGCTTCGATAGAGCGAGAGAGTTTCGACGTGCGGGACTGGGAGACCGAAAATCTCCCGGTCCCCGCCACGTCGATTTTTAAATCAACCTGCCACACAAGATAGTAAAACTGGCGTTTGACAAACCGGGAAAACTACGAAGATTCGTCCATTGAAGCTTGACGCTCCGCGCCAACTTACTAACACTACTAGTATCAAAATTTCCAAGAAAAACGCGGTCTAGGACAAATGTCACTAGACCGCCTTCAAAATTTAGCCTGTGGACAGAACGGCTCGATCGAACGAAACCAGCACAGGTAGGTCTTTCACCAGGTCATCGATCGTTCTTGCAATGATGAAACGAGACAGCGAATCCGGCGAAACTTCACCGCGATGATGCAAGCGAAGATACGAGCTGAGCAACTCGGCGTCCACGCGAACAAGAGCGAAGTGATGAGCTTGAAACGGCAAGACGAAGAGCTTCCAGGCGAAAAGATACGCCAGAATAGCCGACGTTTCTTCAAGGTGGCGTTCGTTCAAAAGCAGCGACCGATCGATTTCAAGACGCAGCCGTTCGAAACCGTATGAGAGCGGTTCGGTTGGTTCATACACTCTTGTAGTCGACTTGCCACCAGCATCCTTGAAGTGGAACTCCATTGGAGCGAGGACAATTTCGTTTGGAACAGTCAAATCGAAAAGTCCGTGTCGATCCAATTGGCATAACAAATCGTTCCAGGTGCGATCGCCCCCGTTGTGAGCAGCGACGATCATTGCCTTGAAGCAGCCTGTGACAAGCGAAACGAAGGCATTGTCGAATTCGACGGAGACAAACACGGTCGGCAAAAAGTCGGTTTTGCGTCTGACGGAGCCGGCAAGACCTGCATCAGAGGATTTCAGAGTTTTCATATATTCCTGACTTGAAATGGTGGCGAGGTTTAATCACATGAGGCTGCACAAGGCAGCCGCAATCATTGGTTCACAACTCTCGACAGCAGCAAACAGCCATGACAGTTTTCCCGCCACGACCATCGCCAGAAGCGAAACTTTGTTCGACATCTTATCGAGAATCCGCTTTCTACGTGCCCTCAGATGGAACGCCCTGGTGGCATCTGCCCCTTCAGCCCTGGCGTCCAACAACAACGCGAGACTCTCTAAATCCGCTTCTATGCCCGGGTAGTTCGGACCAGAAGTCCTATCTACCAGATGACAGATGCGAATTCGTTTATTGAGCGCATCAACGACAGCATGCTTATCACGCCTGCGGTACAGCAACACAAGCGCTTCCAGTTCCAGAATCAAGCTACGCGCCTCAGCGCCAACCGCCTTTTCTACTACCCGCATGAAGTCGAGCTGTCGCGCGGTTGTATTGAAAAGATTGGCTTTCATCGCATCACCCGCCTGCTCGTAGGTTGACGACAACTCCATGTAAACACCCAGACAGTCATCACCAGACGGCAGTCCCGAGGCTTCATGGATGTCGACTACCTGGTTTAAAACAGCGGTTGCTTCCAGATATTTTTTCTGCCTCTTAAGCGTCTCGGCGAGTGCGAGGAAATTGACGACACTCTCAGCGGTGAGGTCGACAACCGAGGTCGAGGTTTTGCCAGCCTTACTCGCCCGCCCCTCGCCTGTCGAGTCACCACAAGTGGTGCCCTCCGCGATCAGTTTGGTAGCGCTCAACTTCAATTCAAACGCCGCCGCAATCTCTCTGAAAAGAACCTCAGCCTCCTCGTAAGAGCCGATGGCGACATAACAATTAGCTAGCTTCTTCTGCGCCGCAATCAACCGATCATCGGTGTTTTCACACGACATCCGAAAAACTTTCAATCCACGCTGATAGAACATTCGCGCTTCACCAGGATGACGATACTCCCAATGCAGATCGCCGAGTGTGATCCACTGGCGCGCTGTGATCGGATCGTGCTTACCAAACATCATCCGGTCGAAATCAATCAAGCGCCAAATTATCATCTCGCGCCGAGTGAACTCATCCCTTCCAGAAAACGGATCGAATGTCGAAGGTGCTCCAGGAGCCTTATTCTTAATGGACGACAAACCCGTAGCCGTCGAACCGCTGAAAGAATTCGACATCATTCGTATGCGATAGGGAGCCATCTCAGAATAGTCATCAAGCGCTTCTTGCAGCTTGCGACCAAGTTTTTTGGGAATCTGAAAAACAAAAACTACTGCTTTAAAAAGTTGCAAAACCAGTTTCAGGACTTTCACAATCGAATACCTCGAAAATTTTAGAGGGTGACTGCATGCGGAATAACACGCAATCGATAAGAAAGGAGCCATCCGAATAATCGGATGGCTCCCAGAGCGTTCAAACGTTCAACGTCACTCGAACTGCGGCTTCAGGACATCCACGAGAGTGGTGCCATCGACCTCGAGATAAGCGGAGAGCGCAGCCACGACAACCGAGATGGTCGTCCAGAGCCAAACGCGCGCCTTCGTGCTCAGTCGATTCGCCTCGCGCCATTCGCGTTCACGACGCAAAACGGACTCGCGGAAAATCTCCTGCTCGGTCTTGCCGGCGTTCGCGGCTTCCAGCGCTCGACGCGGGGCGGACTCTTCGTCCTCCCTGGCCTGGCGCTCGGCCTGGCGCGCGCGCATGTCGGAAAGGTACTGATCAGCCCGACGATGGACTTCAGCCAAGATCGAGCGATTGCTCTCCTCGAAATCAGCCATCAGCTGGGCGTTGAAGACGGCCATGCTGGCGGAAAGCGCCTGGCGCTCCTGCTCGGCCACCTCACGGATCATACCGACAGCCTTCTGGTAATGAGGGCTGTTGTCGATCGCGGTCTCGGTAAACTTGCGAAGTGCGAACTCCGACAGTTTCTCGGGAGTCAGTTCGAAGAGCTTCAACTTGTCGAGCGCATCAACAAGGATTTCCGAAGTCATCTTGCCGATGATCGCCAACTCGACGCCTTCGACCGTACCGAGACGAGACGCCAGAGAGGCCGCCAGAAAGTCGGTGAAGGCAGCACGGTAGTCGGCCTCGTCGAGGCGCTGACGGTCGATCTGCAGGGTGGTGTAGACGGTCTTAGACGGGCGCGGAGCCTTGAGCTTCCTCACGAGCCAGCGGCGATAGCGGGCGTCATCGAGGCGAGTGTTGTCCACTTCAAGTTCGACAGGCTTGAATGGCGACGGACTGACGACGGTCAGAAGCCCATGCTTGCGAAACAGGTCGACGACGAGCTTGAAAGCGGGTTCGTCATGCCGATACATGGTGAAGATGTTGTCGAATCGGTTCGACAGGATCATGCGGAACTTGTCCGAGATCGAAGAGGGGAGGGTGGCGATGCCGTTCATGTGATGTCACTCTCTCGTTCGAGGTGCGGGATTAGATGTTCTGGTTCAGGTTTGTTTAAACCAGACAGGTGAATCAAGTTAGTTCCGTTGCAAAGTACTCTTTTTCTTCTGATACTCCTCTTGTTCGGGTGATGTTTGTCGAAATGACAAAAATAGGTTGGATCATCTATTCATCGAAGGTTTCGTACGACCAGATTCGATCCGACTGTTTCGCCATGACGACGTTCACTGTTTATCACCGAAATGACAAAAATGGGACGAACCCTTCAGCCATCCGGATTGCTGAAACCCAGAGCCAGTGTTCCAGGACCACATTCGGTTTCGAACGCGATACCCAAATGACGAAAAGGAGACTAATCCTCTTATCATCGGGGTTTCGCACAACCAGGGTGAAACGTCGAAGAACCACCGGATTCCAAGGTGCAGTTGCCGAAATGACGAAAAGACTACAGACCCTTCAGTCATTGGTGGTGATCGGACTCGTTCTTTTTACTCGGATTGTGATGACCCTTTATGCTCGCAATCGCCACAGTAGAGATGACGAAAACAAGATGGATGGTCACCAAACCAACCAGTTCAATCAAGGTTTTTTCCTTGATATCAATGAACGCCTCCAGTAAGTGAATGCTGGAGATGCCAATCAAAGCCATCCCTAGCTTCACTTTCAGCGCACCGGGCTCGAAGTGCTGGAGCCAGGGCAAGTGGTTGTGGGTGTTGAACTCATCGATTCTCTGGACGAATAAGCTGAACCCGCCCACCATAGTCACCACCAACAGGTTGGCAACCATGACGATATCGATGAGATGCAGAACTCCCATTATCAGCTCGGTTCCGGTCAGGGAACTGGCGGTCTGAATTAGACCAACAAGCTTGACGTAGAACTTGTAGGACAGGAGCAATCCAGCCACCAACAAGCCTGCGTAGAGGGGCGCAATAATCCAGCGCCCCCAGAACATTACCTGGCTAAACCAGGCTGAGAACTTGGTCGACGTCCTCCCTAGAAAGGATGCAGCTTTTCGGATAGGAGAACATAAAACAGCAGTGATTTTGTTGACCAATTTTGTGGTGCTCCGTTTTCGGATTTCGGGGCCACAATTGGCGCGACAGCGCAATGAGAGACCTGGCACTGTACGCGACTGCTGTGGGCATTGACTGCAAGAACCATCATTCGTCCATCGAACAACTTTGATCCACGCACGTTTCAGAGACGAACAGGCAAATACAGGGCGGATTCCAACAATCGGTTTCGTTCACATCGCGAGAGTGGCGACATAAATGATTCGAGGTGGTGTGCCTGGGCTGCCTGGTAAATTTCTGAGGGACTCGCTTGTGCGTGAAAGTTGAACGGATGATGCTATCCGGTATAGACCTATGCAGCCCAGTAGTCAAATCGAACCTTCGCACTGAAGGCTCACCCAGTAACAGATTGTGTTGACTAGCCAAACCCCTGATCCCACGAGAGATTTAGTCCCCTCATCGCAACCAGGATGGTGGCATATATGATGCCTTAATGAATGTTGTAAACTTCAAATCGTTCGACTTCCGATGTCGAAATAGGTGACGCAGCCTGCGCAAACTCTATTTTGGAAAATCGACCTGAGGCACTATATATGGTTCTCGCTAGCTACACATAGTTACCGCTCACAATTTCATGAAACCTTCAAAACACCCATGACAAGCCAGTCTAGCAAACAGGATGCGCGCTTACGAATTTTGCACATACCAAAACGATGCCACCGTATATAATACCGGCGCATCGAGATTAACCAGCTACAGGCTGGTAGTGATAAGCGTGTTTTTGCTGACAACTGTATGATTCTGCATCGCGTCATTGGAACAGCGACACTATATACAGTGGCGTATTTTTTTATTACTGGCGCCAGTCTTCCTGGCACTCCGTTTATTCGAGAACTTCTGCCACAGCGGATGTATGCATTACTCACCAGAACGCTGGCCAGTATGTGCGGTATCAAGATCGCAAAGCGTTGAAGTTCTTTATTCAGATCGAGGAACGTACATTGCGTGCCTCGCCTGTGGTTTGGAGCATGGTCAGAGCCTATAATGTTAATTACTAAAGGTTTGCTGCCGGTGCTTCCATTTCCGATGAGATTATAGATCTGTTTGAAATTTGCGCAAGGCCCAGATCAAATTTTTTAATTTTCCATCATACCTGCGGGCCGCAGTGAAACGCTCCAAAGTATTTCTGAAATGCCCCAAAACCCACTATCACATAGGTTTTTGATATTGGGATAGGATTAGAAATACTGCCATACTTTGTTTTAGTTCAACACAAAGAACGATTAGCCGAAACCTTCAAAACCCTTTCAGAAGCGGTCTGCCTTGGAGTTGAAAAAGGTTCGAAGCAGAAAATCGTTTTTCATTTCAAACGCTTACTCGAAAACCCGTAAAGCCAGATTAACAGCGTTTCTTTAGATTCTCTTTCGAATTTTTCTAAAGATAATATCAATGGATTGGGCACTGCGAGCCAATCTCTGTATCCATTTTTGCCAAATGCAATACAAACAATTTCTTCGCTATTCTCTAAACGTCGCGTTCGCTTGCATTCCGGACAACAAAAGCGCAAGACGTTTGTAAACCGAATTTTTGATTCAGCGCTTAAACCGGGCGTAG
>CAZRMH010000389.1:5442-7736 GCA_964600935.1 uncultured Candidatus Obscuribacterales bacterium | reverse complement strand
CAACCGTTTTAACTTCTGAAGTCTCTTCAATCTTTAAAGAAAGATCTCAGTCGAATCTGCCGCCAGTGAAGCGAAAAACCAACCCGGCCTCGATTGTCATAATCGTTGCGATCTTGCTTCTCGTCGTAATTGGCGCCGCCAGAATGTTGGCAGCGAAACCTGAAGTCAAAACAACTGTCACCGTGGTTGGTGCCGGAACCGACTTGGCTCCTGGTGCGCGTATCCACTTCAGCAGCTTGCACTACATTGAAGTGCCTCAAAAATACGTCACATCAAGAATGATCGTAAGTAATGAGCAACTAGTCGGTTCCGTTTTAAAACACTATGTGCCGCAAGGCGAACCAATTACAGCCGATGATGTTTTCCCCGGCAAAAACTCACTCTCTAACAATATCGAGACACACGAACGCGCAGTGACGCTCCGCTTGGAACCAGAGGCACTAGTCGATAACGAATTGGCTCCAGACGACATGGTGGATGTCTTAGCTACTTCCACTAAAGAGGGCAAGCATTTTACGAAAACGATTTGCCAGAATGCACGAGTGGTTTTAGCGACGCCTCGCGAAGCGCTGGAGAGTCGTACGCTCAAGATAACGGACGGGCATCGTGTGACCATTGCCGCCGGTCCCAAAGAAGCTGAGCTGGTAGCGCATGCTGCCGAGACTGCAAAGATCCGATTGGTGCTGCGAAGCAGACTTAGTCGCAAAATCGTCAAGCTAAGTGGTGTCGCAGACGATGATCTGCTTCCGGCCAGTGCTCATGCCTTGATGCAACAACCGGCAGTGCCATCGCCATTAGTGCCAATCACACCACCAACAATTGAATCATTACAACTCGCAGGCGATGCGGTGATGCCGCCGGAACCACCCGCGGCCAGCAGTCTGCCCGAACCAGTGAAATGGGTAGTGGAGATGTTCTCCGGAAGCCGAAAAGAACTCTATGCATTACCGATTCAAAACTAACAGTCGACGGTGCGCACATCAAAAGCGGAGTCAATTTGGCTCCGTTACTCCACTTCTTGTTTTGTCACTCACAGTGATGATCGCTTTCATCGCTTTTGCCGCTGACGTAATGCGCACCGTACACGCCACCGAAGCGATTCAATTCGCATCGCAAGTTTCAGGAGTCTATGCCTACCAGGCGATGTTTTTCGGAGACGGTCGCCGAAAGTCTGGTACGCCTGAAGACTCGGTGATAGCGTCTCTGCAACAAACCAGCGGCGCTTCAGGAAACCCATGGAATCTGGCTCCTGCAGGACCTAAAAATGGCATAGCACAATCGCCTGTGAGGTTCGACTCTTCAGACGTGACCGTTATCGCAAATCCTAACGGCAACGATCCTGATGATTTGTTCTTGCAGGTGCGAGCCCGCAGAGAGGGTGATGATGCGCTAAATATGTACTTTATGCCCGCAGTCTTTGCCTTTAGCGCATGGTCAGGCTCCTCGCCTCCTCCGAATGTTGGAAAAGCCACACCATATAGAGTGAGCGAAGTAATAACTCAACCTGCCACCAGAATTGGTGCCGGACCCTCACGGGGTGCTTCAAGCGCAGAGCCGGGCGCGGGATTGGCTGGTTTTGCCGCCTTTCCAATCGGTATCAGCAACAAGCAGTTTCTGACGTTAGCACAGACAGCAAGAGCGGGCACGCCTATAACCATCGACATAGTGAACTCGAAGAAAACCAGCACAACCGCATCCAACAGACCCAACCATGTCAATGGATCATTCATCAACCTCTACCGAACGAATGGCCTGAACTATTACGGTGAGGGCGAGGGTAACCTGGCAATCTCGCAACTCAATAGCACGATGCAGTATTTTGCCGGTGCCCCCGCAGGCGCCGTCCTGGCACCGGCCACCGTGGAGCGCGGCAGTATGGTGGCAGCCTTTGATGCCGGCGATACGACATTCAAAATCAACTCAGCAAATGTAGCAGAGGCCGCCAGTCGCGGGATTTCTCCGGTTCGCTTCCAGGCGATACCCGTTTTAGCTGATGATCCGAGATTCAATCAGCGAAACCAAGTAATCGGTTTTGCGCGTCTAGAGTTGACCAGAGTAATCCGAGACACCACATCTGGTGACATGACGATAACCGCTATTCTGGGCGAATCGACACCGATGTTGAACACAACAATAGGAACCGGATTGGCGAGCGTTCCAGCCATCAATGGAAACGCGATACCGCCTGCAGTAGCACCATTTCTGCCTCGCTCTTTTGATCCAGGAGCCAATGCTGTCGGTGGCCGCCTGGTTGGCATTGTTGTTCGTGCCGCCGGCGAGATCGTAGACCCAGA
>CAZRMH010000389.1:0-5432 GCA_964600935.1 uncultured Candidatus Obscuribacterales bacterium | reverse complement strand
GTTGAGTCCCCGTCAGATTCAGGGAGGACCGCTATGAACTTTCCAGGTCTATCAAAAGTCAAGGAATCTCTACAGCGCGAAGTCGGTCAGAATAGCACTGAATCGGTCAAGTGTAACATTGGAATTCTCGGTGCTAAGGGCGGCGTCGGCGCTACAACCATCGCCGTCAATCTCGCATATATGCTCTCAAAAACGGCGCGTTCTGGTGCGAATGTCACCCTGATCGATTGCAATCTGCAACAGCCTGATTGCGCGCTGATGCTGTCATGTCAACCGGAACATTCAATTGTCGAGCTCTTCTTACGCTCCGCGCATCTCGACATTCACACCGTTGAAGCCTGCTGCCTGCCGCTCGACTTTTCCAGCCAGATGCGATTAATTACGTCACCAATCGACGGAAGCGCCGGCCCGTGCTATTCACTTAGCGATATCGCCAATTGCTTGCCGGCTATATCAGAATTCAGCAGCATAAACATCTTGGATATTCCAAACCGACTGGACAAACACTTAGTCACTTTGCTTGATGTTTGTAATTTGATCGTAATTGTAATCGAGCCCAACATGACCTCGATTGCAGCTGGAAAGCGTTGGCTGAAAAATTTTGCAGAACTTGGTTATCACGATCAAGACTTGATGGTGGTAGTCAATCGAGTGGGCGGTAAGCTCAAATATATCGAGCAGCAGACCAATAAATCGTTTCCTGGAGTCGATTTATTGAATCTGCCTAGTGTCTACTCCCAAGCGGAGAATTGCGCCATAGAGGGACTGCCACTTGCTCTCAAATCACCGAAGGATTCGTATTCGAAGGCTATTCAGGTTCTAGCAAATTCAATTAGAGAACGAATTCACGTCGATGAGAGCAGAGCCGCAGAAAATTTCAAAATTCAAACGGTCAAGGCATAAGCATTCAATTAGGGTGGGTCCGATGAGCAATTTGAGACAACTTTTATTTCAAGACAACCTGAGTGAGTCTAGGAGACCGAGCGAGGGGAGCGCACAAAAGTCGGGTGTCGTCGCCGAACCAGGCAACCTTAATGCTGTCGCTGTCCAGGAGCAGGAAAGAACCGTTTCGCTTTCACTTCGCACTGGTATTGTGTCATCGAAAGCTGCTGTTGATGCCAGTTCTCAAATAAATCAATCTCTGAAAAACAAAATTCACAATCGTTTAATCGAAAGTCTAGACATCAATGCCTTGATGCAAATCAATGACAGTGAAGCGTTGGAAGCCGCGATCGATCGGACAGTACGGGTGTTGATTGACGAGGAGCGCGTGCCGTTGTCAAAGTCGGAGCGCGACTCGATCGTTCGAGATGTTTTGTATGAAACTCTGGGATTGGGTCCATTAGAACCCCTGTTGTCGGATCCGGACATCAACGACATTCTGGTGAACGGCTCCAAAAGCGTTTGGGTCGATCGCGACGGCAAACTTGTCGAGACAGCGGTCAAATTCAAAGACGACAATCATCTGTTGCATGTAATAAACCGCATTGTTTCGCGTGTCGGTCGACGAGTCGATGAATCGTCTCCGATTGTCGATGCCAGACTGCCTGATGGCTCTCGCGTCAATGCAGTGATAGCACCACTTTCGATAGATGGTCCGGTATTGTCAATCCGTCGTTTCCGGCCAACGCCATTCTCACTCGATGATCTGATGACCAGGGAAACGCTCAGTGGACCGATGGCTGCGTTCTTAGAGAAGGCAGTGCAGGCTAAGCTCAATATTCTGATCTCCGGTGGAACTTCCGCTGGTAAGACCACCTTGCTAAACGTTCTCTCTGGTTACATATATGATGACGAGCGCATCGTCACCATCGAAGACACTGCGGAACTACGTCTGCAGCAACGCCATGTGGTCAGACTTGAATCTCGTCCAGCCAACATCGAAGGACAAGGCGTAGTGACACAGCGTGAGCTGGTTAAAAACGCATTGCGGATGCGGCCGGACAGAATCATTGTCGGTGAAGTTCGTGGCGCAGAAGCGCTGGACATGCTGCAAGCCATGAATACCGGTCACGACGGTTCACTGACGACTGTGCACGCCAATTCTTCCCGCGATGCCTTCAGCAGGATCGAAACACTCGTTCTTTTAGGTGGCGTGGAACTCTCACAGCGCAGCATCAGAGAGCAAATTGCTTCAGCATTCGATCTAGTCGTTCAAGTAAAACGATTAACTGACGGCAGTCGTCGCGTAGTCAGCGTCACTGAGGTAACGGGCATCCAGGAAGGCGTAATTAGTTTGCAAGATCTTTTTGTCTTCTCTCAGAGAGGTAACGATGCTCGTGGTAAAGCCTCGGGAGCGCATGAAGCATGCGGAATTCGTCCGCAATGCGAAGCCAAGTTTAAAGAACTTGGCGTTGAACTTCCCAACGAGCTGTTCTTCAGATCTGAGTCATCAGATGGGTGAACTCGTAGGGGGCGAAATTTTATGCCAATTGAAGGGGATTGAATAGAGATTGTATTCGTAGGACTGTCACCAGATTTGGTGGCACGTGGTGAACGAAACCTGAGAGTGGAGAGACTAAATTGATTCAAGCAGAATTATTAGTTTGCGCGATAGTCACCATAATTGGTGGCGTGCTCGTCGCTCGCAATTTGCAAATCCGCCGACGCAGCAGTAGTTTGGCAAAACGGCTGGAGCTCTGGGACAACCTGCCATCAGCGACCACTCCGACCACAGTCCATAAATCCAACACATCGCTCGATCAAGTCATGTTTCCGGCAACCAACGAGATCGGAAATAAAATTGAACTGCTTATACACCAATCAGGCATGGATATGCCAGTCCCTACCTTTGTCGCACTGGCGACGTTGCTGTTCGTATTTCCGATAGCCGCGGGACTTTTGTTCAACCTCAACCTGGCTGTGCCCCTGGTGATTGGTTTTGTCCTCGCTACTATTCCAGCCCTCACCTTAATTGTTAAGCGTGCTGCTCTCCGTACGAAATTTGTCAACCAGCTTCCGGACGCGATCGACTTGATGATTTCTGTTTTGCGCAGCGGTCACAGCATACCTCAAGCCGTGAAGACCGTCGGTGATGAACTACCCAGTCCTTGCGGAGCAGAGTTCCAAGAAGTCATGCAGCGAATGAATCTCGGTCAACCGCTCTCCAGCGCGCTATCTTATTCTTGTGAAAAATATAATTCCGTTGAACTCGATCTTTTGAGGCGCGCAGTTTGCATCCAATCTGAAGTCGGTGGCAGTCTGGCTGAATTACTGGACAAAACAAACTCAACTCTGCGTCAACGCTTGAAGCTTGTACGTCACGTCAAGGTACTTACGACACAAAGCAAAATGACAGCAATTATTGTCGGACTCCTGCCAATCTTCATGTCCATAGGTTTGCACTTATTAAGTCCTAACTATCTAACTCCACTGATTGAAACAAAGTTCGGAAATATTTTGATTGTGGTGGCAATCGTTCTTCAGATTATTGGCATTGCATTGATGCGTAAACTTGCAACGGTGAAGGTGTAGAATGACAGCCGCCATATTCAACTACCCCGAATTTTTCATAGCTATTCTGCTATCAATCTGCTATTTGTTATTCGGCAATAGGGCAAAGACCCAACATCTCATTCTGCCAAGCTGGCTGACCGAGCCAGCCACGGCTGCACTTTTGGCAATGCCGAAAGGCTACGCTAACTGGCTGGCAAGATTGCAGACCTATTCGGGATGGCGATCTAATACTGCATTCGGTGCGTTATCAGCTAGCAAATTCTATCCTCCGTTTATCGTTTTGCTGAGCGCGATTGTTCTTCCTATCGCCCTAGCCGTCCTTTTGTCCGCAATCACATATTTTGTTCCTGATATGATACTACTGATAGTGTCAGGCAGGAGGCAAAAACAAATTCGCGAGGCCTTGCCCACGGCGCTCGACTTGATGGTTTTATGCGTTGATGCGGGGCTCGGTCTTGATGCGACCCTGCAACGCACAACCAAAGAGCCCACAAAGACTGGACAGGCGCTCAACGAAGAACTACAGATTCTTGGCCGAGACCTCGTTCTCGGGATGGACCGAGACCGTGCTTATCAGGAACTATATAATCGGACAGGCGTGGAGGAATTGAAGTCGTTCTCCTCGTCATTGAATCAATCAGCAAGACTTGGGCTTAGTGTTGCCAAAAATTTGAGAAATCAAGCCGAATTTCAACGCACAAGGCTGAGCCAAAAGGCAGAGGAACGCGCTGCTCGATTACCAATCTACATGGCATTTCCTCTATGGTTTTGCATTATGCCGGCACTAATGGTGGTACTACTGGCACCTTCATTGATTGTATTTCTCGAGAATAGCCCGCAGCAGGCTCCATCTGCGCTAGTGAAATAATTGTTCTGACGTTCCGTAACCACAGAAAATCGTGCATTCTTTCAAGTTTTGCCCGTGATTGCTTTTCGCTTATTTAGCGGAGCGTTTCAAGACCACTGTACCAGTCGGATCAATTAGACCCCAGGTGGTATTGTCGTCAAATCGCACAACAGCGAAACCTTCATTGAACGGACCAGCTTCTGCAAACTGCGGTGCAATAATCGTTTTGCCGGCTTTGTCTATATATCCGACTTTATAGTTTTTCAGCGGAACCGGCGCCAGACCTTGTGAAAACGATTTGCCACCATGACAGTTGAGGTTGACAGAAGTCTGCCCCTCTTTGTTTATATACTGCCCTTCGTAAGCGCCATTCTTCATTTTGAGAACCAGAGCCAGACCTTCATGGAAATTGAGCGCCAGAGTGTAAACCGGTTGAATCGTTAATTCACCCTTCTTGTTCACGTAACCCCAGCTTGCCTCATTGCTGTGTTCGTCGTTGGAAACCGCGGCTAAACCCTCGGAAAAACTGCGCGCGTCTTTGAATCGCGGTTTTATGACCCACTTCCCTTCCTGATCGATGAATCCCCATTTGCCGGAAAAACAATCCTGAGCTGCAGCAACGCCGCCGTTAAAATTCCAAGCGCTGTTAAACTGAGGTTTTATGACAAATTTCCCGGTCAAATCAATAAAACCTACGCGTCCGCCGCTTCTAACGGCGGCGCGGCCCTCGGCAAAATCCATCGGATCGTCACCTGGGTAGTCCAAAACTCCAACTGCATCAAACTTCGGCTCGATGGCAAATCTGCCGCTGTGGTCCACGTAGCCCCACTTTCCGTCTTCTCGAACGGCAGCAAGCCCTTCACAAAAGGGACGCGCGGCTGAGAACCGATGCGCAATAACGGTTTTTCCTTCACGGTTGATAAATCCAAACAAGTGACTGGGGAGTTCCGGGTCTGCCACCAGACCTTCTGAGAATTTGACCGGCAGCCAACGCTCCAATCTGGCAGCCTGTCCTGATGTTGGTGCGAGCAACAGCGGTAGTAAAGTTGCCAGTAGAAGAAGTTTTTTCAAAGTGGAATCTCTCAATGCCTCACTTGATGTTCCACAAGGTTGGTTGCAAATTTAGAGG
>CAZRMH010000388.1:0-7804 GCA_964600935.1 uncultured Candidatus Obscuribacterales bacterium | reverse complement strand
CATGGAAAACCGCAGTAGTCAATATTCCTTACGGCGGCGCCAAAGGCGGTATCAATTGCGATGCCGGCAAGCTCTCGCATCAGGAATTGCAGCGCATCACGCGTGCGTTTGTCGATCAGATCCACGACTTGATTGGACCGCAGCTCGACATTCCTGCGCCGGACATGGGCACCAATGGACAGACAATGGCGTGGATAGTCGATCAATATTCGAAATACCACGGATGGACACCAGCAGTGGTGACAGGCAAACCCCTTGAGCTTGGCGGCTCGGAAGGGCGAGAAGCTGCAACTGGACAGGGTGTTTTCTATGCAATCGAGGCCCTGATGGCCGACGAGCAAAAGAACATGTCTGATCTTACATTTGCAATTCAAGGCTTTGGAAACGTCGGATCATTCGTTGCAAATTTCATCCATGAAGCGGGCGGCAAAGTCGTTGCGGTTTCTGACGCTAGCGGCGCCATTCTAAACCAAATGGGAATCAACATTCCTTCTCTAATGAATCACTACCAGGCAGTTGGAAGTGTCAATGGTTTTGCCGAAGCAGAAGCGATGCAGCGCGATTCGTTATTGACCATTGATTGCGATGTGCTGATTCCAGCCGCACTGGGCGGCGTTCTCACTGCTGAAAACTGCAAAGACATAAAAGCAAAATATATCATCGAAGCAGCAAACGGACCGACAACTCCCGAAGCGGATGATTACTTCAGAAGCGCTGGAAAAATATTGTTGCCAGACATCTTCGCCAACGCGGGCGGAGTCGTAGTCAGCTATTTCGAATGGGTGCAAAACATCCAACAGTTTAGATGGCGACTAGACCGAGTAAACACAGAACTCAAAGCGACGATGCTTGACGCTTATCGTGAGATTCGCTCGATTGCTAAATCCAGTAACTGCTGTTTCAGAACAGCGGCATTTCAGCTGGCGATCACTAGAGTCGCAAGCGCCACTGCGCTGCGCGGTCTGGAGACTGATAGCTTCTGCATGATCAAGACCTAAATTAAGATAACAGGCAATGACTGACAAAAACGAAATCGACCAAAACGGCGACAGCTCGACGAACGCCAATTCGAATCCCGATCTGCCGAACGATGTGTCAAAACAGACGACTCACACCGGGCTGGAACACGCGGAAACGCGAAGCGAAGACCCGGAATTCGATTTGACCTATCCGCCGGGTCAAGTGAGCGATGAAGAATTCGAGCAAAGACAGCGCTACTGGCACAAGCACGTCTACAAGGGCGACGATGTTCCGCAGCTGACATTTCGCGCGATCTTAATGGGCGGAATTCTCGGCGCCTTGATGTCGATTTCGAATTTGTACACGACACTAAAGGTAGGCTGGTCGTTCGGAGTGGCAATTACTGCGTGCGTATTGTCCTTCGTAATCTGGCGCACTCTAAGGGTTATCATCCCCAAGTTGTCTCCAATGACCATGCTGGAAAACAACTGTATGCAGTCAGCAGCATCATCGGCAGGCTACTCGACGGGCGCGACAATTGGCACCGCTTTTGGTGCGCTTCTTTTGATAACAGGAGTGCACATCGGTTGGCAATACGTCCTGCCCTGGACCCTCGTCTCAGCCGCTCTAGGTGTATTTCTAGCTGTTCCAATGAAACGGCAAATGATCAACAGAGAACAACTCGCGTTTCCTAGCGGCATCGCGGCAGCAGAAACTTTGCGCAGTCTTTACGCTCAAACTAAAGAAGCGGTCACACAAGCTTACTCACTGGTTATCGCACTCTTCTTCGGAGCTCTCACAGGCTTCCTTGGACGTGGAGATTATCCGTGGCAGCTGGCGTTGAAACTCAAGCTACCCGAACTAATTCAATTCACAGGAACGATTAGGAATGTCGACCTTTCTAAGCTTCCGGCATTCGGTTTTGAACCGAGCGCATTGTTAATCGGAGCAGGCATGCTAGTGGGCATGCGAGTTTCGGTATCCATGCTGATTGGCGCGCTCGCTCTGTATTTGTTTTTCGGTCCATGGATGATTTCAATCGGCGAAATTCCTGAACCATCGAAGTTACTCAAAGGTTGGGCACTCTGGCCGGGAACTGCATTACTAGTAGCTTCCGGACTAACAGCATTCGCATTGCAGTGGAAAACGATTGTCAAAGCGTTCGCTTCGGCGAAATCCGCCGGCTCCGGAATATCGACAGACGAATCGCTCATGCGGGTCGAAGTACCTGGCAAGTGGTTGATGATGGGTCTGATACCACTCACGATCGTCATGGTAGCGTTGCAATATCTAGCTTTCAGCATCGATATCTGGCTTGGCTGCCTGGCGGTTGTGATGAGTTTCTTCCTCTCCCTGGTAGCCTGCCGAGCAACTGGTGAAACAGATATCACGCCGATTGGTCCGATGGGCAAAATCACGCAACTAACTTACGCAGTTATCGCACCTCAAAACATCACAACAAACCTTATGGCGGCGAGCGTCACGGCGAATATCGCCAGCAGCTCCGCCGACCTTCTTACAGATTTGAAGAGCGGTTATCTACTCGGAGCGAATGCGAGAAAACAGTTTATCGCTCAATTCATCGGCGTCTTCTTCGGTTCACTTGCCATCGTCCCGGCATGGTATCTGATGGTACCAGACAAGGCTGCGCTCGAGGCGTTTAACCCGCCTGCGGCTAACATGTGGCGAGCGGTTGCCGAGGCGCTCGTGAAAGGCATCGAGTTCCTGCCGCCGACAGCACGCACAGGTCTGCTAATCGGTGGCTCCCTGGGTGTCATACTCGCGTTTCTGGAACACTTCGCACCACCGAACGTCAAAAAGTTCTTACCGTCATCAATGGGACTTGGGTTATCTTGGGTTGTTCCATTCGCCAATTCTTTCTCGTTTTTCGTTGGAGCGACAATTGCATTTATATGGGCAAAATCATCAAAGCGCACTGCCGACCTATACGTCATTCCAATCGCCTCCGGCGCCGTCGCCGGAGAGTCGTTGATGTGCGCAGTTATTGCAATGATCACTGCAGCATCGGCGCTCGGCGCACGATAAGTTGAACAATATGACTACACAGGTTAAAGACAAACAAATTGTTCTGAAAGCGATCGATTCGCTCGGACGGCATGTGACGCCAGCTGACGTCGCATCCAAAACTGGGTTGCCACTACTGCCGGTGACGGCAAGTTTAAACCAGATCGCAGCTGAGACTGACGGTCACATGGAAGTTAGCGAGAAAGGCGATATCGCTTATCGGTTCTCTCCTGGATTTCAATCGAAGTACATGCTTCAAGGATATCGGAAAATCTTGGCGGAGATCTGGTCAAAGGTCTACGCTGTCGGCTTTTTCGTGGTGAGAATTTCGTTTGGCATCATGTTGATTCTAAATGCGCTGATTATCTTGCTTCTTGTTGCACTCGTCATTTTCTATTATTCACAGCGCGGCGGCGATCGGGACGATGATGGATATGGCGGCGGCGGACTCTTTCCGTTTAGACTTTCATTCTTCGACATGTATTTGCTCACCGACATGTTGTTCGGCTATCCACGCCAAACGACGCGGTATGACTACGACAAACCGACAATCCGAAAGTCGAACGACAGCAACTTTTTCTTCAACGCTTTTTCTTTTCTATTTGGCGACGGCGATCCAAACCTCAACTTCGAGGAACGAAAATGGGCGATGATTGCTGAGGTGATTCGCCGCAATAACGGTGTCGTCACTTCAGAACTGTTGGCGCCCTATACGGGAGGAGATCCTACCGATGAAGATGCCGTTTTGCCTGTATTAGTCCGCTTTGACGGTCGACCGGAAGTGACCGAAGCTGGCGATATCATCTATGTGTTTCCCGCCATGCAAGTCACCGCGATGGAACAGAACAGATTAGTATCACTGCCAAGTCATCTAAGCGAATGGACATGGAAATTCACCAACGTTCCTGCCGGACAGATGCTCTGGGTCTACGGACTGGCTGGTTTTGATTTCCTCGGAAGTTGGTTCCTTCTCGCTCAGATGAATGCGTTGGAATACAGCCGCTACGGCAATCCGCTGGCCAGCTTCGCACCACTGATTTACTTTCTGGTGATCTCTGCCACCATGTTTTTAGTGGTCCCCAGTGTGCGCTGGTTAGTGTTGAAATTGATCAATTCCAAAATCGAAGATAGAAACGCCAAACGATTGAGCAATTCTCGACTATTGGAAAACCCACCAGACGCAACCCTGAAGAAGCTAGCGTCTGCACGAGCAATGAAGGTCGACCGAAATTTGATTTCAGAACAGAACACGATTTTCACGACGGAAAAAGATTCTCTGGAGCAAGAATTCGATGCCTCGCCCTAAACTCACAGTTTCGTCTCTGCACTATTATCCGATTAAATCATGTGCCGGGATCGAAATTCAGTCAGCTGAAATTCAAGAGCGCGGCATCAAAGACGACCGTGCTTGGCTGGTCATCGACGCTAAAAATCGTTTCATCACCCAACGCGAAATCCCCAAAATGGCGCTTATCAGAGCGACAGTTGATGACAATGGCTCAAGCCGACTTTTGAAACTCGAAGCGGATGGCATGGCACCGCTGACGGTATCGGAAGCGACACGTGCCGATCAGTCCAGAGGCTTGGATAACAAAACTGTCGTTGTTTGGAACGATTCATGCAGCGCTGTGGATCAGGGTGATGCCGCGGCAGAATGGCTCAGAAAGTACTTGGGCAAGGACACGCTCAGATTGGTCCGCATGAATCAAGATAGTATTCGTCCAGTTAACTCCGAACGTGAAGACGCTACGCCCGCGAATTTCGCGTTTCAAGACGGTTACCCCTTACTCGTTCTGACGACCGCATCTCTCGATGAGTTAAATCGGCGGCTGGAAGAAACAGCTTCAATTGTCGAACCTCTGCCCATGGATCGTTTTAGACCTAACATCGTAATCCAGGGTGCAGAGCCATTTGCTGAAGATACCTGGAAAGAAATCAGGATTGGAGACGTGATCGTCGAACTCGACTCCGGCTGTCCCCGTTGCATCATCACGACAGTTGACCAACAGACAGCAGATCGCGGCATTGAGCCCCTGAAGACTTTGGCAAAATTTCGCAAAACCGAAGACAATAAAGTGATGTTCGGTCAAAACGCCATTCACCGAAACCAGGGTGTAATCAAGGTTGCAGATGACGTTGTGATTTTGAAATAACAATTACGGTTCAGTCAAACCAAATTTCGTTGTAAGCCACCATGCGAACAATAATGATCCTCACGTTACTGCCACTCGTCCTTGTCATTTTTTTGGCATGCGCGCTAGTAACGAACCCGGAAGTCGAGTACGCAATTGGACAAACTCTGATCCGCAAAAACAGCGTCGGGATGCCCGGCGACTGGGCGACGTACTGGCTCACACAAGCGGCCGATCACGGTCAAGCAGATGCGCAAGCATTGCTGGGACGATGCTACCTCGTCGGACTGCCCGTTCAAAAACTCGACCTGGCATCAAAGTATCTAATGATGGGAGAGAAACAGAACAATCTCGAATGCCTGAAACTACTTTCCTACGCATACGCCTATGGACAGGGAGTTCCACAGGACTACGATAAATCAATAAAATTATCGAAACGCAGCCTGGAGATCGAAACCGACGGACGCGAATTGATGAATCTTTCCTTTCTAACTTTGATTTTGGCTGCTCCGCATAAGAACTACGTTGAGTCCCGGAAGCGTGCAGAAGAGCTTTCGAGAGTTGGCTTTTCCTCAGCCTGGGCATACTGGAACCTCGGAACGATTTACGAATATGGATTAGGCACGGCTAAAGATTGGCTTCTCGCGCGCAAATATTATCGCATTGGAGCTACGCTAGGAGACAATGACTGCCAGTATGCACTTGTCCGAATGACGATGGAAGGTAAGTTACCGGCTCACTCTTCGCAGAGGAAGGAGTTGGCAGAGCAGCTTCCTATCGATGATCCGAAAGCTTTGCGGTTGGAACTAGAAAATGCCGCCGCAACCCAGGTGATGGACGCGCAGTTACTTCTTGCTCTTATACTGGCATCGGAAACGCGGGATAAGAGAAGCGACACCAAATACAGAGACATCCTGGAACAGCTCGCAAAGCGCGGATTTATTGACTTTGCGGCGCGATTAAAAACAGTTTCTCCACCTGGTCAACCGAGCAATTCGCAACAAGCGATCAAACTACTCACAGATGAAACGAATGATTCTGATGGGACAAAGTTGCTTGTCGCGGCAATGTGCAAGCGCTTCGGAATCGGCGGTGCACCAGACTACAATGCATTTTTTCAAACATTGAATCAGGCTTGTGCCAAGAATCTCGTCGATGCGATTACAATAAAAGCAAATATTCTTACAGGCATGGACAGCGGCGATCCCGATTACGATTCTGCAGCAAAACTCTATCGTATCGCGTCTGAAAAGAACCAAACTTACGCGCAAAGTCAGTTTGGTATGCTCAACGCGCTCGGTTTCGGCGTAAAGCATGACTGGAAAACAGCGATTTCGTGGTTGGAAAAGTCTGCAAATGCCGGTGATCCAGAATCGCAATATATGCTCGGTGGCTTCTACTGCGATGGTCGTGGCGTAGCGCCAGATCGCAAAAAAGCGCTGGAACTGTTCGAACGTTCAGCCAAACAAAACCATGAAGATGCCGCGTTAGAACTTGGTATCGTATCTGGTTCCGGTGAGTTTCCGGACACTCCGCAAGATGCGGAGAAGTCTGAATACTGGCTCAGAAGGGCAGCCGGTTTTGGCTTTCAGGAGGCAAACTACTTTTTGGGCACGGAGCTAGCTAATCGTTTAAACAAACCCAAAGAGGCAATTACTTGCTTCAAAACAGCAGCCGCCAAAGGTCACCTTTTGTCGACGCTTGAGCTGGGAAAAATCTACCTCAACGATGAGAATCTAAAAGATGCGAAACTGACATTCGAAGCAGCAAGCAAACAGGGCAACCCGGAAGCGAAAAGAGAACTAAAACTCCTGGCTGTTAAGTCAGTTATGTTCGGAAGCAACCGTCAAGCAAAATCGCTCGCCGTTGCTAAAGTCAAAATTGCAAAAGGGACTGTCATCACCCCGGCAATGGTCAAGATGAGCGAATACACGATTAAAGATGCCGATGCCGACTGGGAAAACGATTTACTGATCAGCACGAAACCAATTATTGGGGCGACAGCGCAAGTGGACCTCGCGGAGGGCGAATACATCGGTCTTACCGACATAGACTTCCCTGATACCTCCAAAACCGTTAAGAAGAAGCCGCCAGCATTATCGTTCTTAATCGAATAAGCGCTAATCATCTGAACTTCCAGCGCACGGCAAGGCGACTGGCGAAATTGTTTTGGGCACTATCAATGATACTAACCTACTCGTGGTTTTGTTTCGATGGAGCTCAAGCTGTCTCAGTCGCTACAATCGCGTGGAAGTCCAAAGACTCGATTAGTAAGTTGAACGAAGGTTCCATATAAAAGTACTCGCAGTTATTGACTCGCAAATATTTGGCGCGAAGAACTATCGTCCAGGAAAGTCTCATCTTCACACGGTTTTGACATTGTCGATCGAGAATAAAAAATATGACTAAAAAATTACTCGGGAGTTCGAAGTATGGGAATTTTCAACGGCTGGTTAAACAAGCGTATCGGTATTGACTTAGGTACAACCAATACAATTATTTGGATCGAGAATCAAGGTATTGTGCTGTGCGAACCGTCAGTAGTGGCAATTGACCAGCCCACAAATTTGCCAATCGCTGTCGGCACAGAAGCGTTCGCAATGATAGGCAGAACCCCGAACGGAATCAGAACGAGTCGCCCGCTAAGAGGTGGCGTCGTCGCGGAAATTAAGGACACGACCTATATG
>CAZRMH010000387.1:1483-7811 GCA_964600935.1 uncultured Candidatus Obscuribacterales bacterium | reverse complement strand
AACATGAACATGAGCACGAGAAGGCTCACGCTCACGGACCGGATTGCAAACATGAGCATGAGCATGAGCACGAGAAGCCTCACGCTCACGGACCGGATTGCAAACATGAACATGAGCACGAGAAGGCTCACGTTCACGGACCGGATTGCAAACATGAACATGAGCACGAGAAGGCTCACGCTCACGGACCGGATTGCAAACATGAGCATGAGCATGAGCACGAGAAGCCTCACGCTCACGGACCGGATTGCAAACATGAACATGAGCACGAGAAGGCTCACGTTCACGGACCGGATTGCAAACATGAACATGAGCACGAGAAGGCTCACGCTCACGGACCGGATTGCAAACATGAGCATGAGCACGAGAAGCCTCACGCTCACGGACCGGACTGCAACCACGAGCATCAAGAGAAGGAACATGTGCACGGCGCTGGCTGTTCACATGACCACGATCATGCTCACGAACACGGACATGAATGCGACCACGATCATAATCATGATCACGAACACGGGCACGGATGTGGACATCATCATCCGGCGCCGGTGAACACGGAGAAACGCCGGAAGGAAGCCGTTCGATCAGTCCTACAAACTCGCCCATCCGAACAGGGCGGCACGGCGTGTCAGCTAGAATTAGACATCGTCATTCCTGGTGAAACGGATGAGTTCGGAAGATTCGAACAACTGGAACGCGCACTGGAAGCGGTCGTAGGCATCCTCGAGGTTCACCTGCGCCGCGATCAAAACATCCCTGAAATTTGTATCCACTATGACGGATCAAAAATTTCCCTTGAGTCTTTGCGCACTCTAATTGATTCACACGGAAGCGCCGTAAGTAAGCGATATCTGCAAGCCACCTGGTTCGTCAGAGGCATGGATTCAGCGCAATGCGGTTACTTGATCGAGCATTCACTATCACGCATGTCCGGCATTTTGACAGCGAATATCGCATATGCCGCCGAAAGGTTGGTGGTCGAGTACGACCGAGAGTTGGTAAACCCAAAAGAAATTGACAGACGTGTCAGCGCGCTCGGATACGAATTAGAGGAACCAGAAAAAGGTCATGCCTGCTCGTTCCATTCACATGGTGGCGGACTGGCACCCCGACTTCAGATGACTTTGTCAATCGTAGGCGGAGTGCTGCTTGCCGCAGGTTTCGCTTTTCAGCATCAAAGCGTGATCGATGTTGCCAATAAAGAACTCATAGGTCAAATTCTATTTTTCTTCGCCATGGTCTGCGCCGGATTGTTTCCCGCTAGAGCCGCATTGAATTCAGTTAAATCCGGCATCGCCGATATCGAAACGCTGATGGTTCTCGCCGCTATCGGAGCCGGTTGCCTTGGAGCCTTCTTCGAAGGTGCATTCCTTCTTTTCCTGTTTAGCCTGGGTCACGCGTTGGAACACAGAGCGATGGATCAGGCTCGCCATGCGGTTGAAGCTCTGGGGAAATTGCGGCCGGACAAAGCGTTCATAAAACACGGACCTGACATAGTCGAGCAAGACGTACAGACCGTCAAGCGCGGCGACATTATGATCGTGCGCGCAGGCGATCGAGTGCCACTCGACGGCGTCATTCTTGTCGGCAATTCCATGCTCGACCAAGCCACCATAACTGGTGAATCGGTTCCAGTATCCCGAGGCCCCGGAGAAGACGTTTTCGCTGGCACCATCAACACAGACGGCACACTCGAAGTTGAAGTGAAGAAGCTGTCATCAGAGTCGATGCTCGCGAAAATAGTCGACATGGTTTCAGAAGCTGAAGCACAAAAAGGTGCATCTCAAAAGTTTGCTCAAAAACTGGAAAAAACTTTTGTACCTATCATCCTGGTATCAGCTCCACTGCTTTCCCTCGCACTCTATTTCGGGCTCCACGAAAACGTCAAAGACTCTGTGCTGCGCGGAATCTCACTATTGGTCGCAGCCTCACCTTGTGCGCTCGCAATCGCTACGCCAGCCGCAGTACTATCGGCGGTGGCACGCGCGGCCAAGGGCGGCGTACTAATTAAGGGTGGAGTTCACCTTGAAACACTCGGCAGAGTAGATGCTATCGCGTTCGATAAAACTGGGACGCTCACGATTGGCAAACCAAGCGTCGTCGCGTTTCGTTTAGAAGAAGGTGTCACCGAGGATGAACTGGTAACCATTGCAGCGAATGCTGAATCTCATTCCTCGCATCCGCTTGCGACCGCGATCGTAGACAACGCCAAGACTCGTGGAATCAGAGCGGTCTCACCTGAGCGCAGCGATGCGGTTCACGGTCAAGGAATCAAGGCTGTGGTAAACGGCAGAGCGGTCTGGGCAGGCAATACATCAATGTTTGACTCCATTCCAGACAGCATTAACGAAAATGTCCGCCAGCTAGAATCCGAAGGAAAAACAGTGGTCATTGTCAAACAGGACGAACGCTTCCTTGGTGTAATCGGCATCGCTGATACCGTGAGACCAGAAACAGTCCGCGTTTTACGACAACTAAAAAGGCTTGGTATCACTCGCAGTGTCATGCTCTCGGGTGACAATCAAACAGTTGCCCGTGCAATCGCTTCTCAAATCGGAATCGACGAAGCACGCGCGCCTCTAATGCCGGACGCAAAAGCCAAAATCCTCCGCACCCTAGCCAATGAGGGTGGCGTCGCTATGATCGGCGATGGTGTCAACGATGCGCCCGCGCTAGCGGCGGCATCAGTAGGCATCGCAATGGGCGGAACCGGTTCAGACGTGGCATTGGAAACGGCCGACCTGGTTTTGATGAGCAGAGGTCTGGAACAACTTCCATTTGCTGTAGAACTCGCGAGAGAAGCTACAAAGAAAATCCAGCAGAATCTCGCAATCGCACTCGGCGTAAGCAGCATCCTCGTTTTAGCAACGGTCTGCGGTTTCGTCGAAATCAGCCAGGCAGTCATCCTCCACGAAGGCAGCACCCTCGTCGTGCTGTTTAACGGTTTAAGCTTAATCAGGTTCAAGCCGAAATCAATCTGAGTGCGACAGAAAGATTATTCTCAAATCCACACATAATTTTCACGATACGCCAGTTAAAGTATCCTGGTAGGAATACCAATGTACGAATCGCGTGTTCAAAACAGAAAACCAAAACGTCGGGACTGGCTGAGCGTCGCTAACGCAGCTGGTCTCTCGTTTTATGACCGTCGCTTTTCGGGCTCCTCTGTTTCAGCATTATTCCTGGCGTTCTTCTCCACTCGATGGTCTTAAACCATCTCCTGATCCTCTGGTTCGCGATTGCTCACATTCTTTTATCCAGCAGTTCTTCTTGGGCATATACCTACAGACGCACCCTAATCGAGCGCCGGTTTAGTGACTGAATCAATCGCACACGACCCTGCAAAAATCTCGGGATTTCCGAAGCTCAGCTTCCTAAATCCGCTTGGATACGAGATTCAGTTCATCATCCTCGGTGGAATGGCGTTGTACCTGCCGATTCTGTTCTTCGTAGGAGAACCTGGTTTAAGCAAAGAGATGGTCGCCTGGAATTTCTGGGTCAACACTCTTGCGACCGCGCCGCACACGTCATCCACATACGTTCGCTTGCAGCGAAAGATGGCGGAGGGAAAAGTGCATTGGTTCTATGGTGCACCCGCATTCTTAATCACGTTCGCATTGCTTACCGCATTCTGGGCGATGGGACAATTTGTTCTAGGAATTACCATCGCAGCGATGTGGCAATCGTTTCATTATCTCCGACAGATGTACGGCGTCAATCGCATCTTCTCTCGAAAAAACAGCGAAACCGATTTAGCTCGAAGATTGAATTTCTGGGCGTATCATCTAGCAGTGCCGCTGTTTGTTTTCGGTCGCTCCGATTTGCTCTGGCACATCTGGAACGGCAAGGCAACCGACACATTCGTGCCATTGAACGTTCCCGACTTCCTGATGATCATCTTTGCCGTCGTAGCTGCAATCGGTTTCGCATGCGGCATGGCTAGCGAATTTCTAAAAGCGAAGAGCAATGCGGTCTATAACCCGGTTGGGCTGCTGATGCTGGTTCTCTACTTCGGAGTTCATTACTACGGTTTTCTCTCCGTTGAATATTTTGTTCGCGGATTTTTATTCATCTCGATCTACCACGCCGTTCAATATGTCGCGATGGTCTATTACCTCGAGCGCGATGGCAGAACTGAAAAACTGACAGAGAAATTGATGAAGGGTCCCATCCTCTTAGCGTTTCCGATGTTCTGGGTGTTGCTCATTGGTGCCGGTTATCTGGTCAATTTCAGCGCAGTGAACGTAGACTTGTTCTGGACGCAATTCTCGCTGATTGTTTTGAACAATTGGTCGGTTCACCACTATGTGGTCGATACAGTGCTCTGGACGCGTAAAGCTGGAAAGTAATTTTCGAAACTTGTTAAGGTTTCAACTCGGCGAACAGAGCTACCGAGAGCCAGATATCAAAACGTTCGAAGGACTGAGAAACAGGAATACGCTGAAGCAAAGTTCAAGAACGACGTGCTCTGCGCCATATGCTCCACTGCACGATGCTCATCGCAATGACTACTTGTCCGGCTAAAGCGAATAGCGCCAAACCAACATAGAATAGAACCGGGATATAGCGAAACTGAACATTGTGCATTCCAGCCGGGATGGCAACTGCACGGAACGAATAGTTAGCGCGCAAGACGGATACAGGAGCACCATCTACGATGGCGCTCCATCCCGGATACCAGGTGTCAGTTAAAACTAAAAACGCAGGCTTGGACGACGTTGTTCGAACCAAAATTTCTGTACTGTCACGCTGCATGATTCGCGCCTCAGGCTCACGGAAACTGCCTTTTGGCAGGAGTACGTCCTTCCCGGCACCTTGTAAAACAACAACGTTTCGCGCGTCGAAATCAGGCGAGGATATTTTCTCAAGGACAGCGTTTTTGTCAGCGATATAGATCGAACTGGTGGCAACGTATGCTTCAGGCAAGGCGCTTAGATTTTCATAAATACGAATACCATCTGAGGACTCTTGAAGCAGCTTGAATCGTCGCTCGAACGTAGTCGAGGGCGAACTTGAAGAAACTGGGGTCGAAACAACTGTGCCGGAAGATGTAGAGATTGGTGCGTTGGAAGTTTCAGCAGTGGCGCCGCTAGTGGTGGCAGAAGAAATGACTGGTGATGCGTTTGTCTTATCCGGCTTAGCAATGTTTGCCGGAGAAGGGACTTGAAACTTTATCAATGCCTGTCCAGTTTTGCTACCAGTCGCCTGGAACAGGGGCTCGAGAAGCGCTCCTGAAGCCGTTTCAAAAACAGAAATTTTAATTCCAAGTTGCTTTCCATTTTGAAGCGCCTTCCGAATTGGGGCACCTATAGTGAAAACCTGAGACGGGGACTCGACTATTTGCAGCCGATCAGAAATCCAGGTTTCTTCGCCAGCTGCATTGACTATACAAATATTGAACGCGTATTTCGAGGACTTTGTAGACGAATTTTGCCACGTCGGTTCGATAAAAACCGCGCCCTCAACTGGGTCAACCGCATACCGAAGTTTGCTGAGGGTGAGAGTGGGAGTCCATTTGAGAGGCAAGGGCGGCATGATGTTTGAAACACCATCGCTCACGTGAGAATCGAAAAATTTCCTCTCAACTAGTGCGCCGGGCGTCACAATCAGGCTTATGCTGGCAAGATCGATCATACCGGACGGATCATCATCAAACACTTGATTGAATTCGTCGAGCTTGGCGCCGGCTTTCTCCATGAAGGCTAAATATCGAGCCGGAAAGATGGGATTGTGAAATCTCGCATCCTTAAATCCATACGCGAGATTAGTGTTAGGCCGCATCGTATGCACGCCTGTAGCGATGGCTCTGCGACCTTCCATGACCTTCAAAAGCGACATGGTTTCAGTCTCAGGATAGTTGAATTTCGGGCGGGTTGGCATCGATCTAGACGAGATCGAAATTTGAGAAAAGGCACCGACGAAAACGCACAAACATGCCAAAGCGGTTAAAACTCTCGGGGAGATTCTTTTTTTGAGAAGGCGAGGCCATATGATTAGAACGCTGATTAGAGCGGCGCAAATGATATCTCTGATCCAATCACGACTGTTTAAGGTCATAGCGCCCAGAGTCATGTCGAAATTCGCCAAGCTCATGCTGATATTCGCACCACGCATGAGGAGCGGGAAAAGCACGATCAAAAAGAGACCAACACAGAGGAGAAGGAGTTCCTTTGATCTGTTGGCAGGTCGCGACGTTGGCGGAGTCGAAGCCGGCTGGAAGCCGGCGCTCCCAGGGTTTGGACAACTTGCGCTCGTGGGTTCCGAACCGGTGCTGGCGGGTTCCGAACCGGTGCTGGCGGGTTCCGAACCGGTGCTGGCGGGTTCCGAACCG
>CAZRMH010000387.1:0-1383 GCA_964600935.1 uncultured Candidatus Obscuribacterales bacterium | reverse complement strand
GCTGGCGGGTTCCGAACCGGCGCTGGCGGGTTCCGAACCGGCGCTGGCGGGTTCCGAACCGGCGCTGGCGGGTTCCGAACCGGCGCTTGTGGATGCCGCGCTAATCTGGAGAAGGCGCTCCAGCCCGAGAGCGGCGAGGGCAGCAACGAGTACGATAAGGGCCGGGAACGCGTACGTGACTACGAGATAAGAAAGTGGTTTCTTTGCAAGCAAAATTCCCAGAGGGTATATCTTTGCGGATAGCACCCAGGAAGAAACCGACAACGCGCCAATGACAACGGCTAGACGTGTTGTCCATCCGTCAAAAGCTGTTTTTCTACGAACGCCATCGATAATGGTGGCAATGCCGAACGGTAGAGTCAGAAGTGAAAGTACTCCTAAAAATGGGCTTGCGCCTCCGTAGCCAGGTTGTATCAAGTTGAACAACAATGTCTGCCACGGATAATATGCAGGTGCTCTGTTGCCGAATTTATAAGAATCAGAGTTTGCCAGAAACTCCAGAAAAGGAAGAAGCATCGGCGACGACAAGCAGAAGGCCATCGCTCCGGCAACGAACAAAAGAACCAAACTTCGCCGCCATGATTGAAGCGGAATCATCAGTACCATAAAGATACTGGCAATCATAATCGAACAAAACGACAATTCCGGGTGCGCCGAAAGTACGAACACGGACGCAGCAACGCCCGCTAATACCGCGGACCATAACGTCTTAGATCGCGCGACATTTAAAAAAGCAGCCATCAAGAGTGGTATCAGACAATAACCGTTTCCGAGCAATTCCAGATACCATTGCTGATATGGACATAGAAGCAGCGTGAGTCCAAGAAATGCTGATGGAATGCGAGACAAGCCCATTACTTTCCCGAGTAAAAATCCACCAAGAGCTAGCACTCCAAGTTCCATAACAAGTATCAAATTGTAGGTTTCAACCGTCGGACTAAGCGCTAAGGGGAAGTGCAGCACAGAGAATGCCAGAGCTTGTGGATCCGCAAGCAATGGACCGCCGAAGCCGCTGAACGGATTCCATAGAGGCAGATCGCCATGATTCCACGAACGTCCTACCAACAAATAATATGGCACCATTAGCAGTATCAAAGATGGATCCATGAGCTGCGACTGGCCGGTTCTGAATTTGCTGAATACCGAGTCCCACTCAGTGATTATATGGACTTTAGAAATAGGTGCGCCTGCGAAAACCGTTTTGGCAAAAAGCAAGCAGACGATTAAAATCAGCGCGCCTGCGACAATCCAATCTAGCCGACGAAATCGCGAAGCCGATTGATCCGGAGAACTTTTTTGCTCCTGAACAGCACTAACAGGTTCGTCCGGCAATTTCGGTTTCCCCTCCAGGAGTGCCTATTGGGGCGCAGTCCAACCGAATGT
>CAZRMH010000386.1:0-7828 GCA_964600935.1 uncultured Candidatus Obscuribacterales bacterium | reverse complement strand
GGTGTGACTTCAATTTCGATTGTATGGGTTTGTCCAATCGCCAGTCCAGGTTTCATATTTGCCTCCGAGAAGTTATGCGCTAAGTTCCCTTTTCATCGAGTTTCCGACGGTCCACGACGCGCACTGCTTTGCCTTCGCTGCGCGGCACGCTTCGCGGTTGCATCAATTTGACGTCTGCGGTTAAACCGAGTCCGTCCTTCAATTGTGTTTGAATTTTTGTTGTCAGTGTTTCAATCTCTAGGTGGTTTGAATCGCTGTCGGTCCAGCGTTTTACACACTCTTCGGTGATTTCGACTTGTACTTCCAACACATCCAGCGCTCGAGCGCGGTCTACCATCAACTGATAGTGCGGGGTAAGGTCGACAAAGGAGAGCAGAACCTTTTCAATTTCCGATGGAAAGAGATTTACGCCTCTGATGATCAGCATGTCATCGAGTCGTGCTTTGATGCGTTCCATGCGAACCATTGTGCGTCCGCAGCAACACTGTTCTTTATATAGACGCGAGAGATCGCCTGTGCGGTATCGAATAACTGGAATCGCCTGCTTGGTTAGCGTCGTGAAGACAAGTTCGCCCTCTTCGCCGTACGGAAGTTGTTGCCCGGTAGCTGGGTCGACGATCTCAGGGAGGAAATAGTCCTCCCAAATATGCAAACCGTTTCGTCCCTCAATGCATTCCATAGATACACCGGGTCCCATCACTTCACTTAGACCGTATATGTCAAGCGCAGTGATGGAGAGCGCCTTTTCGATCTGCTGGCGCAATTCTTCTGTCCAGGGTTCTGCGCCAAAGATGCCGATTTCCAGTTTGAGCGTGGAGCGAGGAATGTTCAGGTCATCCATCAAATACGCCATGTTCAAAGCGTATGACGGCGTCGAGCAGAGAATGCGCGCTCCGAAATCCTGGAGCAGCAAAATTTGTTGCTGAGTTCGTCCGCCTGAAGCAGGAATCACGGTGGCGCCGAAGTGCTCTGCGCCGTAATGCATGCCAAGACCGCCAGTGAAAAGCCCGTAGCCATAGGCGTTATGAAGGATATCACCGGGTTGCGCGCCAGCTGCCGCCAGAGAGCGCGCGCAAACTTCGCGCCAGTCGTCAATATCCCTATCTGTGTAGCCAACGACCGTCGGCTTGCCCTTCGTACCTGACGATGCGTGAATGCGACGAACCTTTTCAAGTGGCTCTGCAAACAGACCGAATGGATAGTTATCGCGCAAATCGGTTTTCTTAGTAAACGGAAGACATTGCAGGTCGTCAAGCGATTTGAATGTGTCGAGATTTATTTTGGCCTGATCGAAGCTATCTTTGTAAAACGGCACTTTGGCATAGACCCGCTCCAGTAGCGACTTCAAGCGTTCCAGCTGGAGTGCCTCCAACTCTTTACGCGGCATAGTTTCTGCTTGGCGATTCCAGATCAAAGTTTCTGATTTCGTGGACACGGACACGAAGACCACCTGATTGATGTGCGAAGGTCAGATCATATTCCGAAATTTACGTATTTATAGAATTGCTTATGAAGCTTGAATAATCGGGGAGGCGCCGATGCCGATTGATAGGGAAGGCGTGCTATCTATGTGAACAGTAAATAAATTAGTGCTCGCTAAGCTTCGTTCAGTTCGGATAAACTTAGGTTCGAAATCAAACCCTTTCTTACCACTTGCAGAGTAGACGATGAACAGTGATTCGCCAGGCGAAGCGCCCGCAAAACGCGAGCGATTTTTTGATCACCATATGTGGTGGATCATCGCCCTGGCAGTTGGCGGCGTTGTCGCTTATCAGGTTTTCAAATATCAAGCATTTCCTGCTGCTTCAATCGATATCAAAATGCCGAGGCTGGAAGTTCAGGACAAGGCAAATCTTTTAGCGCCGACTTTGGGTTATACAAAAAAAGATCCCATTGAATCGACGATTTTTGAAAACGATGATAGTGCCAAGACATTTCTCGAGCACGAGTATACGCAAGAGCAAGCCAATAAGCTGATGTCATCGGAGATTCCAATTTGGTATTGGAAAACCAATCAGTGCAAAGAATTCGAACAAGAAGATTTTACGACCTGGATTTCACCTCAAGGAAAACTGATTTCCTTCGAGCGTGATGTGCCTAACGATGCGACTCTCACAAGCGTGTCGCATGAAGAGGCTCTGAAAATCGCGCGCACTTATTTCGAGAGTAATGATCCGGAAGCGGCGAAGTTTACCACTCTGATTCGCGATGAGTCCTTTACGAAGCCTAAGCGCGAGGATCATTCATTTACCTGGGAGAATCCGACTAGCGATTACAAGAATGCTCATCTGCGTTGTTATGTCTATATCTCGGGCGACAAGATTACCCAGTACAACAAGTATCTGCACGTTCCGGACAAATGGGAACGCGAGTTCGAAACGATGCGATCGTATAATCGATTGTATGGTCAGTTTGCATTTTTCTTTATCTACTTGTTCCAAACAACCGGTTTTTTGATTTTTGTTTGGGGCATTATCACGAAGAATTTGCGTTGGCGTCCGGCAATTTTCGGAGCATTGTTGCTTGGTGGAATTGCGGCACTCGATTATCTCAATCAAATTCCGGCATTGATTGCAAACTACAGTCCGACGGTGGCCTTTCGCGATTACATCGTCAAGCTTGTTTTAACCGCGCTCATGGGCTTCTTTGGCAATGCCATGATGGGCGTGTTTCTTTTCGGCGGAGCAGAAATCGTTTATCGAAAATTGTTTCCGCATAAAATTGCTTTTGAAAAAATGCTCACTAAAGCCGGCTTGACGCACGAGAGTTTTGTGCGGGGAGTCGTCGTCGGACACTTTGTGGTTTTAATCCATTTGGGCTGGATTGTTCTCTACTATGTCGGCGGCAAACAGCTTGGCTTCTGGTGTCCACTCGGCGTCGAAAGCCACGAAGTCTTGAGTAACGTCGTGCCGTTTATCTCGGCAGTTGCGCTTGGAGTGAGTGCATCGTTTGAAGAAGAATTGGCGTGTCGAGTGATTGGTCTCGGCATCGGCACAAAATTGTTTAAGAACTTCTGGCTCGCGAATCTATTTCAATCGGTTGTCTGGGGATTTGCTCACAGCACCTATCCGCAAGAACCGGCATATGCACGCGGTTTGGAGCTCACCGTGGTGGGACTTTTACAAGGTTGGATACTTCGTCGCTACGGGATTATTGCTTGCATAACCTCACACTATCTGGTCGATTCATTTATGTACGTCGAAGCGTTTTTGTACTCCGACGTCCCGTCGCTCAAACTTTCAGTGATACCAGCATTGATACCATGGGTAGTTATCGTAGCAACCGCTTTTCTGTTGAAGAAAAAGCAGGGTTTTGAAACCGGTGACCAGCTTGAAAATGACAAGATTCCGCTGGTCGTGCCGCCGCCAACGCCGGAGGAGGAGATTCCAGCTGCGATACATTACACTACTCTGACCAGGCGTGTTTGAGCTAGTTTGTTGCTGATTTGCGTTCTGGGCCTTCTCGGCACTTTTGTGCTGCCATGGAAGGGGGGAATTAACCGAGATGGAAAACTTTCGATCGGACGCGAAGAAGCCGTAACTCGTGCTCGCGAAGTTATGAGGAAACACAATATTGATCCGAAGGATTGGATGGAATCGCCGTTCTGTTCAACCAATTCGATCGGCGATACGTTCCAATACATTTTTGAAAAAACGGATGCCGATACCGCCAAGTCTATCTTCGATCAGACCAGGCGCGGCTTCTACTGGGGGGTTCGGTATTTTAAACCACTCAAATCTGAGCAGTATGTGGTCTATCTCGATGGCAAAGGAAAAGAGACGACATTCGACATCTCCCATGATGAGGATGACGAAGGCGCCAGTTTAAAACCTGATGAAGCGCGCGCGATGGCCGAAAAATATGTGCTCGAGAACCATCCTGAATTTAAAGATTTTCGTTTCAAACAAGTGTCCACTCAGAAGCGCAAGAATCGAATCGATTACACCGTCGAATTTACATATCCCAAGCTGAAGGTTGGAGAAGCCGATTGCCGCATCAACGTTGCGGTGATCGGCGATCAGGTTGGCAACTTCTCTCAGTGGTGGGATATTCCTGACTCTTGGACATTTGAACGTGATAAACGCACCTTCAAAGACGAAGCACTAGGGCATGCCAGAACGATTGGTGGCATCGCTATTGTTCTGGCGTTGTTTGTCTTCTGTTACTCAGTTTTGAAGACCGGTGCGATACGTTATCGTCTGCCTATCGTGATCGCCTGTTTGATGATTCCAGTCAACATCTTGGGCTTCTGCAATAACATTCCGAATTTCTTCTCGGAACTGGACTCTACTACGCCTGTGACCTCCTACATTGCAGAGCAAATTGTATCCCTGGCGTCCAGCGTTTTCGCCCGCTTCGTTTCCCTCTTCCTGGCTTTTGCTGTGGCTCTAGGCGCGTTGCGTATCATCGCTCCGCGCACGCCAATCGCATCATATATAGACTATGCCTTTCGTCGAACGCCAGCCGATCAACCAGAGCGACGCCGGGGTAAAGCCGAGCTTTGGATCGACGCTATTCTCTTTTGCTATGCCACTCTGGCTTATTCTTCTATTATCTCGCAACTCAAAGAAATGCTTTCTCGCGTGATATCGCCCACGGTGCCAGTCGATGGCGTCGGATCGATCACGGATATAACAACGGTGTTTTCTCCAATGGGATATGTAATTCTTCGCTATTTCGAGATTGCGCCCGTGGCGCTGTGCGCGATTGTTTTCGCCGTCGGTCTGGTGGCCAGGTTCGCGCCGGGATTCTGGCGAACCTCGATGTTATTCCTTCTCGTAATTCTGATCGGCTGCAGTGGTGAGCGCTACTGGCAAGACTATGTTCTATCAGTCGGTCAGCAGATTCTAGTAGCGCTTTACTTATATATTGCCGTAGCGCAGCTAGCAAGGAGTAACTACGTTGCTTACGCGCTAATATTTTTGATGATGAACGCGTTGACATTTGCTATTACAATCGGCACCAACGGATTGCTGCTGTTTGTCCCTGAATTCATCACGTTATCCATGATTCTGACGCTGCCCGCCCTCGTTCTCGTTTACCTTTTGATTCGACATCGCGCCGGCGTTCGTGAAATCGAACCGGATAGCTAAACCTAGTTGGAAGGCACTGTTTAGAAAGGACGCGCGGGATTCTGAACTTGTTCCTTTTGGTATTGAATATGGTGCCAAGTCAAGGCTTGATGTTTTTTGCTGGAGCAGAGTCTTCGGGATTCGGCACTTCGTCGTGAGAAGGTGTTTTATAACTCTTGAGCGGGAACGTCGTGCCGTCGCTGAGTTTCATCACAGGCTCGAGAATGCTCATGTGATAAACAGTCCAACTCTTAAGTTGTTCGCGCCTAACAACGTGCAATCTCAGCTTTGCTGATTTCAGTCTTGGCAGTTTCTTTTCCACATCCTCTTCGGAAAGTTTAGTTTCGTCCTCGCGCTTTACCGGTCCTGCGTCTTGAGGATGCAGATACATCGCTACTTCTGCGCCCAGCGTTTCCTTGATAGCATCTTCGACATTTGCATATATAAAGGAATCATCTTTTTCGTCCGAATCGGTTTCAGAGTCTTCACGACTTTGCGCGACGTCGTTGGTGGGTTTTAATTTTTTGAATGCTGAAAGCGGAATCGATTTGCCTCTGGTTTGAACAGTGACAAGCTTTTGTTTGTCTTCCATTGATAAAGATTCAGAACGGTTGACATCGTCAGCCTTCTCCGTCGGCTTGTATTCGATACCTTTGCTCGATTCGGGACGCTCGATGGCGCCGGGTGCGATCGATGGACGCAATCGCAGAACAAAACCTTTCCAGCAATCCGGATCCGGATCAGTCGTGAATTTTGAGAATTCCGTTTCGCTAATCGGAATGCCGTATGCCATCTTGAGAGGCAAGAACAGCGGGGCGTAACGCGACTCGTCGAAGGAAAGATCGACATCAACAATGACATCTTCAGGTTGTTGCCATGGCAAAACGGTGATGTGGTTTTTGTCAGGATGTTTGATCGGAGTCTCTGTAAATTTTCCGATAGTGAATGGTCTGCCCATTAGAAACGCGAGATTGGGCTCTTGTGCCGATGCGTAGACCAGATAGGAAACCCATCCCCCTTTTTTGGGACAGCGACAGGTGTTGCCACCGAACAGTTCAACAGTGCCTTTGTAATCGCCCTTCTGGACCGCGTTTAGGAATTTCTCGGCGGTCTCTTTGGAACTGCCTGTTGAGCTGCTCGACACCATCGTGAGAATCACGATCGACAGAATGCCAAGGATTAGGACAGGATAGAGGAATCGCATAAGTTGATTCTAACAAGAAATTATCGTCACTTTTTCACGTTCTACACGCAAGGATAATGCCATGACGCTATGCTAGTGACATCCAGTCTAACACGCGGAGATAGTGAAATATGTCAGCGCTCAAACCCGAGTTGATCGTCATCTTCTCAATACTTGCTGTCTCCGTATTCTTATGGCGGTTCAGTCGCGACAAGATACTGGCCCAACTGTCGTTCGATCAGTTCGGACCCGCGTTGAAAACGGTACTCGCCATAATCATTCCGGTTGGCGGCTTGATGCTGATCAGTCAGTCGTTAGGCGTGGCTAACATTGCCGGTGCTGCTCCGTATTTTGCAGGTGCAGTAGCAATACCGTTTCTCATCAACGCCATTGGTTTGCCACCATTCTTGCGTGCGCTGCTCCTCCTTGGAGCGACTGTTGCATTCACCAGTTTTGTTCCCGCTGAGAATTATCAAGAGCCGCTTGCTGCAGTCGTTGCGGGACTGGTTTGCTGGAAGTCTGCGCAGAATTTATTGAAACAAGAAAACAGTACGTTGGAAGATTTTCTACCCGCATATTTGTGGCTCGTGACGATGTATTGGACGAAAACCGTGGACTCAGAGTCCTGGGTTGGACACCATCAGAACTTGATTCTTGCGTCATTTATTGTCGCGATCTTCATGCGTTGGATTCAAGATCCTTTTCTCAAAGTCGACAATCTGTATGTTAAACGCGCATGTCTTGCAGTTACTGGTGGACTAGTTCTTCTAATCTTGGTCACCAAGGTGATCGTGGTTATGGACCTGGCAAAAATTTGTGCAATTGGTGGCGCTGGATATCTGCTTACTTACATGCTTCAAGCAATGGACAAAGCTGGTCCGCATGAATCAGTCGCCATGAAGTCGTTTAAACAGCTACTGTTTATCGGCATCTTCACACTACTCTCGACTCGTCTGTTCTTCACCCCTGGGCTGATTGTGCTGGCAATTTCAACTGCCATTGCAACCACATCTGGTGCTGCGATGATTGCCGGGCTTTACTGGGGCTCCTACATTTTCCTGCACACGTTCATCTATAGGTTCAACAGCAATATGACCGGGATTAACGTCATGCACCCTTATACGAGTGCTGCGCTCTATGCTGGTTTGCTGATTGCCATTACGGCGTCGCTGTTGATTAGAGAAAGAATCGACAATCGTTCAAAAGCATTGTTGTTCGTTTCCGCTTCACTTTTGGCGCCTGCTGCCACCAATTTCTTTTTGCATGCCGAACCAACTTCGAGTTTGTTGCTCGCCGTCCTGATTGGCAGCGTGCTCATCTCCATATTCAGCCGAGCGCTTGCCGGAGTGGATTCGCGAGCATCAATAGCTGTTCCTGAATCGCATGACACCCTTTCGGTCGTGCCATCCAAAGATGGTGTCACTGCGATTGAAACTAAAGATGTGTTGCCAATTCTCGCTTTGAAAGGCTACGAAAGCACGATGTTGGTGCCTGCTCAAATGATCGCTTTCGGTTTATTAACAGGCGAATTAATCGAGAAGGGAAACAACGTCGGCAGCAGCGAACGCCTAAC
>CAZRMH010000385.1:0-7831 GCA_964600935.1 uncultured Candidatus Obscuribacterales bacterium | reverse complement strand
GACGTATACATTCGCTCGATGGCTAATCGCGGTCACACGGGCGGCGTTTCACTCGCGACCTATGATGCCATTCGCATGCTGGAAGCGTTTGGTTTCGACGTAATCATTATTGAAACGGTTGGAGTAGGACAATCGGAATTAGCGATTGCGCAAACTGCTGATACTACCATTCTGGTGCTTATGCCGGGCTCAGGCGATGATATTCAAGCCATCAAATCCGGTATCATGGAAATTGGCGATATCTTTGTGGTGAACAAAGGCGATTTGCCTGGAGCTAACAAATCAGCCACCGAAATTATCGCGAGCTTGGAACTATCACATCATTCGACAAGCTGGCACCCGCCGGTTCTTGTGGCGATAAGCGAAAGCGGCGAGGGTGTGGATAAAATTTGGGAGTCGGCGAAAAAGCATCACGAGTTTCTAATCGAAACCGATCAGCTCACGGAACGTCGGCGGGGAAAAGTGAAAACCGAACTTTCCGAAATGATTGCCGGAATTGCACGCACAAACCTTGAAGAATCAATCGACAAGTCCGCAGAGATTAGTGAAGCGCTATCAAATGTAGTGGCACGAAAACTGGACCCACATTCGGCAGCTTCGGCAATCATTAGAAAACTGTTCGGCGACAATAAACTCGATAACGGAGTAGAACGCCCTCCGGCAGAATCGGTGAAGTAACATGGCTGACTCACCATTGGAATTGTCGAAGCTCTGGAAAAAACAATTCAACGAAGCAACGGACTTGCTCGATGCTGAGAAGTACGAACTGGCAATTGAAAAACTGATTGAGACGCTAGCGACAATTGAGAAGCTAGATCGAGAAGGTTCTACCGCAAAAGGTGGCGATCACGATCTTCGCGTTCCGGAAACCATGGAGCGCCTGGCATATGCCTATCACAAGCGCGGTTTGCTTTCGAATGCAGAACCGATTTTTCGACGCGCAATGAGCATGCTCGAAGGACGAATGGTCGGTTATTCGACTTCGCACAGATGTGCAAACTCCCTGGCCGACTTACTCTCTGAGTCTGGCAGAGGAGCCGAAGCAGAAGAACTGAGAAATCAGTATCCAAGCTTTGAACTTGATGAGCCCGCCGATTACTTCACGTTCGACGATACCATCGAAAATGCACTTATGATCACACTTTCTAACCTTGCCCATAACGGCAAGGAAACAAAGAAACTGCTCGCCATCATGGAAGATTTGGTCGCGCACATGGAGAACGTTCTTGGACCCGACAGCAACGTTACAGTGAACGGCTTGATCAAAGTCGGCAGTATCGCGTTGCGCTATACCGAAGACAAGGAAAAAGCAATTGCATTTATGTCTTCGGCACTGAAGGTTTCTCTCGATAAAGAAGATTGCGATGTCGAAGCGCTGGCAACCTCCATGCGGATGTTAGCGTTATGCGATCCGCACTTGCCGCTCAGCAAAGCGCTCGCGCGAAAAGCCAGCAACCTCGAAGAGCTATCGGGGACGACTACGTTAGCAGGCAGCATTGCCGCTCTTTTGGCATCGATGTCCAACACTCCCTCAATCGAAATGTCGGTTGAAGACGCCGATCGAATCATTCTCGATTGGCGCGCTTCGCTTATCGAAGAATCGATCCCGTTTGTCTCGATGACGCTCACTGAGAAACAACGCTATCAACAGCTTCTCTCCTTCACGACAAGAGCACTGGAAATTGCAGACGAATGCCAGAGAGACTGCCCACCACCACTGAGTACAATCAATCTTTTGAGTGATGCCAGCAAGTGTTATCTCGAACTCGGAGATCCGGTGAACGCCAGACTCTTCAAGCAGAAGGAATTGGATGTAATTGCCGAACACTGGGGCGAAGGACATCAAATGATGCTCGAAGCAGTCGAAGAGATGGAAGAGCTTCAAAAGCTTTAGCCCGGATTTCGAGATTGTCGTTAGACCATAATTCCGATCGATAGAGCCGTTCAACACGAACTCCGGTTCACGCAGAATGTTTCAATGGTGGTGGCGACACTTTGAAACCGGCGACCGCTCTGAGATCCGCTAATCGGAGCTCGAGCCGGAACTCGGGGCGTTTCGCTGCCATAAGAAAAAGACCGGCAGACCCAATACGATAATCAAGAATCCAGCGCCACTATATTCGGGGCGCGCAACGATTTGAGCAACGGCGACAACTGACGCTGCAATAATGTACAACCAGTTTAGCAGTGGATACAGTGGCACCTTAAATGGTCGCTCACGATCTTTCACTTTCTTTCTCAAAATAATTACTGACGCTACTGTCAGAATGTAGAACAGCAAAGCGGCAAAGACCACCATATCGAGAAGGTCTCCGTACTTACCAGAAGTAGCCAGAACGCATGACCAAACGCCTTGAATCAGCAAACCGAAAACAGGAACATTTGTTTTCGCATTCAACATACCGGCTTGTTTGAAAAACAATCCATCCTTCGCCATCGCATAATATAGACGCGGTCCGGACAGAATCAGTCCATTCAAAGCGCCGAATACGGAAATCATTATGGCACCAGCCATGATGCGCTGCCCGACCTCGCCGAAAATTACTTCGAGTGAAGCGGTACCGACTCGGTCTTGTGCCGCGAACTGAATGCCGCGTGTAATCACATCCGAAGCGTCTTTCATTCCAGACAACGGTAACAACAATAAATAGATCACATTAGTCAATGTATATAGAACACACACCAATATCGTGCCGGTCACCAAACTTCGCGGCAAGGTTTTGGTTGGATCCTTCACTTCGCCGCCTGAAAAGGTAACGTTGTTCCAGGCATCCATGGCAAACAGAGGTCCGACTAAACCGACAGAGAAAGCAAGCAACAAAGGAAAGCCACTCAAAACCGCGCCATCGACTGTTTTGGCATCCCATATATTGATGAAATTCACGCCGATGCCATGGTGCGCCTGAGTCGCAAATACGCCAAGAACGATTAATGAGAACAATGCCACTACTTTTATAGAGGTGAAACTGGTCTGGATCAGTTTCGCCAAATGGATGCCACCACAGTTAATCGCTGTCAGCAAAATAATCACCAGCAGCGCCACCAGTTTTTGAGTGGAAAAATGCCAATCCCTTAGTTGGAATAGAACGTTTTCATCAGAGACCAGAGGAACAAACACCCCGAGGAACTTGGCGAAGGCTACAGCCACCGCAGCGTTAGTTCCACTCTGGATGACCATGAATAACGTCCATCCATATAAGAACCCGGTCAGTTTTCCGTACGCCTCACGCAAAAATATATACTGACCACCCGCTTCCGGATACATCGATGCAAGTTCGGCGTAACAAGTCGCCGCAGTTACTGTCAGGAAGCCCGCGAAAATCCAAGAGGCTAAAAACCAGCCTGTACAACCCACATCTCTAGAGGTTTGGGCGGCAACAATAAATATCCCAGAACCAATCATGGAGCCGATTACGATGGCAGTTGCATCCACCAAACCCATCGCTCTATGAAACTGACCACCCGTCATTTGACTACTCCCATTCTCTGAATAAGTTCATCTTCCCGTGAGCCGGGACGCGGCCCTGAAAAATCACTACCTTACGGATATGTCATCAGCAGATACATACCATCGCATATCCGCTCTGTATCTCGATTGGCTTGACTAGCGGTTTTCCAAACAATACGATTCTTCCTGTGGCGAATCGTTACATAAGTTCGCCGAGCATACAAGACCCTTCGGACGCCAAAGTATTTGCATGTCTAAAATCGCTATTATCAGTCAACCGGATCAGGGAGTGCTCATCGACGTAAGTGGATGCACCACTTTGAAAGATGCACTCGATCACCTCAGCTCGACACTGCAAGTGTCGAACAATTTCTGGCACGGGATGAAGGTATCAATAAATCTCGGCGCCCTCGCTGTCCACAAGGACGAGCTGCTGGAGATTCTCGCACTCGCTAAAGGAGTGGGAATTTCGCCGGCAGGGGTCTACACGACAAGCGCCGACACCATCGCCGCATTGAAGGCTTGCAACATCCCACTGGGGGCCGGCAAACCGATGACACTGCCTGCGGTGACTGTCGATTCCGCCAAAATGACCACGACCGAGATAGAAGAGGATCGTCAGAAAACGAATCCTCTGGCCACCATCACCATGCGCATGGTCGACGCCGTCACGCGTCGGGGTGGCAATAAGGAAACGGTCGCCGAACCGACTAACGAACTGGAAGATATGGCTAGAGAAGATTTCGATGATAGAAAGGAAACTCACGAAACCACATTTCCACATGTCAAACCCAAACGCAAAGTTTCGCTGGACGGCAAGCGAGTTCAAACTGTGGAAGGCGATTCATCAGCCCAATCGGTGAAGCGGGCTTCAAAGGCAGAAACGCTCGACACAGTTGAGTCCGTCAGGAAAAGCGTATCCGTTGGCGAAAGCGACCATGAAATCGCAGCATCAAGCAAGTCAGGTGCACACGATCAGAAGCTCTATGCTCAAACGGTCGAGATGAAGGCTCTTCAAGTCCCAGCGGCTGCAACAGTCACGGCTGAAGTGGTTGCGGAACCAGTTCGCAGCGGAACCGAGGATGAACCGATTTCTAAAGAAGACCAGGCAATTACCGGACCGCACGCAGAAATCAAAGTGACGACCATCCAGGTACACGGCGACGGAATGCTGGAAGCGCAACCTGCTCAAACGGCGCTTGCGCAAGGCGCCACCATCAGTGGTGAGACCTTTACACAACAGGTCGATGCTGATGCAGAAGAACCTGAAATAGTTGACGCCGTCGAAGAGGTCGATGTCGAGAGTACCGAAGAATTCGACATCGAAGAAGAAGTCGAATCAGACGCCATGAGTGTCGGTCGTGCGGCACGCGGTGGACCAACGACTTTGTACATCAGACAAAATTTGCGGTCCGGTCAAACTGTCAGTCACAAAGGTCACCTCGTGATCATCGGTGATATCAATCCTGGTGCCGAAGTCATGGCAGACGGCGACATCACCGTTTGGGGCTGCCTGCGCGGAGTAGCCCACGCCGGCATCGGCGGTAACGTCAATGCCGAAATTCGCGCTTTGAAACTTCAACCAATTCAAATCAGAATCGCGCACGCGATTGCGCGAGCCCCCGACAGACCTCGAGTCAACTATGCCACCACTAACGGGCCGGAAACGGCGCGCATGGTGGACGGAAAAATTCGAGTCGTGCGATCACGCCTAGACTAGTCCATCAAATTGTTTCGTAACTTAGTCCAATAGAAAGAAGTACTTCCCACGGGTAATAGGAATGAGCGGTCGAGTAATAGTCATAACATCAGGAAAAGGCGGAGTCGGTAAGACTACCGCATCTGCCAACTTGGGCGTGGCCCTGGCAGGGACAGGCGCAAGCGTCGCTCTAGTCGATATGGATATCGGATTGAGAAATCTCGACATCCTCATGGGATTGGAAAATCGCGTCGTTTACAATCTCGTCGATGTGATCGAAGAGCGTTGCAAACTGCGTCAAGCTCTAGTCAAAGACAAGCGCTTGCCAAACCTCAGCCTCTTGCCGGCAGCTCAGACCCGCGACAAATCCGCAGTGTCAGCAGATCAGATGAAAGAACTCTGCAAGGAGTTGAGCAGCATTTTTGAATTCGTCCTGGTCGACAGCCCAGCAGGCATCGAGCAAGGTTTTCAAAACGCTGTCGCTGGTGCCCACGAAGCGATTGTCGTCTGCACACCTGAGATGTCGTCTGTCAGAGACGCAGATCGGATTATCGGCTTACTGGAAGCTCGCAAGGACGAAATCGAACAGTACAGACTCGTCGTTAACCGCTATCGCCCCAATATGGTGCAAGCAAACGACATGATGTCGGTCGAAGACGTTCTCGAGATTCTTTCTGTCGAACTTCTGGGCGTGGTTCCGGAAGACGAAGAGATCATCATCTCGACCAACAAGGGTGAGCCTGTCAGCGGCACCGACAACTGCAAGTCAGGTCTTGCATACCGCAACATCGCCCGCCGGCTAAGAGGGGAAGACGTCCCGATTATGGACTTTTCAGCCCAGAATCAAACCTGGATCAACAGGATTGTCAACTTCTTTAGCCCAGTGCGCGTATAGGGGGAAGTCAAGCAATGCAAGTTTTGACTAACCTGATCGCTCGTTTTCGACCGAATACCGTTCGAACAACAGCAAAAGATCGCATGCGTTCCATGCTCACCTACGACAGACTGGAACTCCCCGCCGGGCGCCTCGAATGCCTGGAGGAAGAACTCATGTCAGTAGTCTCGAGATATTTCGAGCTCGATAAGAGCACGACTCAATTCGATCTGCAACAATATGATCGCAGAGCGCAATTGGTTGCCAATTTTCCGCTACTGCGCTCCAAGTGCTGATTATCGGGTCTGATTGAACACAACATTCCGCAGAAATTCATTTGATGATTTCATAAGAGCGATCTCGCAATTCTTTGCGGGTGTCGATCTGTGGCTTCTGGGCGCTACCGGTTTCCTTCTATACACCGGTCTCAGCGTCTTGCATTTTTCTGCGCTCACCGGGCACTACTTTGAAAAACAATTCGATTTTTTCCTTGCTGGTGCCGTAGCTCTGATCGTCTTCAGTCGAATTCCATACAGCTTCTGGGTGAAACCATGGGTGATACCAATCATCTATGTGGGCAACCTCGGCTTGTTGCTGCTCGTCATGTTTACTGGCGAAGAAGCCAAGGGTGCGCAACGCTGGCTGCAGCTCGGTCCGATTACATTGCAGCCTTCTGAAATTTCCAAAATTGTCGTGATCTTCACTCTGGCAGCGTGGTTTAAACGCTTTCCGGTGCGAGGATTTTTCGACATCTTCAAAGCACTGGCAGTCATGCTACCGCCAGCGATTCTAGTTTTCAAACAACCCGACCTTGGCACATCACTGACTTTCATTGCCGTTTTTATGGGCATGACCTTCTGGTCCGGCGCCACCATCGCCGACGTTCTTCTGATGGCGAGTCCGGGTGTCAGCCTCATTTTGAATGCCGTCAATGAAGATTGGTGGCATTATTTCTTGATCGTTCTGTTTCTGTTTTTAGCGTTTTTCTGGCGCCGAAAAAACTGGAATTTCATCATTCGCATGATTCTAGTTTTTGGCGTGGTCGTGGCCAACTTCGGCATCGGACTGGTTCGTCCGCAGCTCTGGGGACATCTGAAACCGTATCAGCAAAAACGCCTGACTAGTTTCGTCAATCCATGGTCTGATCCAAGAGGTTCGGGATACCACATTCTCCAGAGCCTGATCGCAATCGGCAGCGGCGGTGTCAAAGGCACTGGACTTGGCAAAGGCAATCAGAGCCAGGGCGCGTTCATTCCGGAACGGCATACTGACTTTATTTTCGCCGTGGTCGGCGAAGAACTCGGCTTCAAAGTGACCGTCTTGGTCGTCCTTGCTTACGCGATCATTTGCGTACGGGCAATTTTCATCGCATTCAACTGTAGAGGCGACCCCGCCGGTAGTGCCATGGCTGTCGGGCTGATGTGCATGTTTATTTTCCACTCGTTTATCAACATGGGAATGACAATGGGCATCATGCCGGTAACCGGGGTGCCCTTGCCCTTCCTCAGTTACGGCGGAACGGCGCTGATTGTAGACCTGACCTGTATTGGTCTTTTGCAATCAATTCACGCTTTTAATCCGCCGCCCAAAAAGGACGCCTGGAGCACCAGTTAGGCAAACGAATGAATCTCACTCGACCGGAGCGAAACTTCCTTGAAGATCGCTCTGGTCGTTCAATATTTGGACACTTGGTTTCATGATTTTAAATTTTCTTATCGCTGTGGGGGAGAGATGGTTGCAGCGGAAAATGTATAGCGTTGTAATCCTCGGAAGCTTCTTCGCCAGGTCTAACAGGGTTGCATCGGTAATC
>CAZRMH010000384.1:0-7835 GCA_964600935.1 uncultured Candidatus Obscuribacterales bacterium | reverse complement strand
GCAGCTATCGCCAGGAGCGACACGGCAAATAGACTGAGGGTAATCGACGAATTCATAGGCCGGACACACTTCGACGCCAACAATTAAAAGCGGTGGCGAAACGCGGAAATCTTCAAACATCATACTAGTTTCAGCCAACATTGTGGTGTTAGCTGCAATACAGCGGCGATGCTAAGCAGGTATTGCAAAATTTGGATTTTTCTGTCGCGAAAAGCAGTCTATTGGGTAATAGAACTCTATGAGCCTCGCGAACTCAATTTATAAGACAGGCAATTCAGGGACGCAATTACTATTGCTAATTTTGGGTTTTCTCGCAATTTCACTGATGGGCAGCGGCTGTTCGAATGCGGCGAGCAGCAAGACAAACACATCTTCCGAGGCGGAGAGCACAAAGATAGTTAAGTCCGAGCAAGAATGGAAGAAACAACTGACGCCAATGCAGTTTGAAGTCACTCGAAACAAGGGCACTGAGCAAGCCTTCTCCGGCGAGTACACGGACAACCACGAAGATGGCACGTATAAGTGCGTGGCGTGCGGCAATCCGCTGTTTAGCTCGACAAACAAATTTGACTCGGGAACGGGTTGGCCGAGTTTCACAACAGTGGTCAATGATAAAAACGTTGTCGAGAAGGCTGAGTCGGGACGACGAGAAGTGACGTGCGCCAGATGTGACAGCCATCTTGGTCATGTATTCGCCGATGGACCGGCGCCGACAAACTCCAGATACTGCATAAATTCATGCGCGCTCCAATTCGCGAAGAAGGAGGGCAGATGACGAAATCGGTAATTCAAATCGATGCAGATAACACAGTCGGTCAACTGCTTACTTCGATTCTCGGACCGAAAGGCTACGAGCTGGAGCTGTGTTCCAGCGGCAAAGTCGCGCTGGAAAAATTGAAGGAAAAAACTTTCGACATTGCCATCGTCGGAGATCAGCTCGACGACCTGGACGGCATTGGTTTTCTCATCCAGTTGCGGAAGGCGAATGCCAAAATCAAGGTGGTTTTAATCACTAAAATTTGGCCGGCGAGCGAACTTTACGAGCGACTGACCAAAGATTTGAAGGTCGATCTGGTTGCCATTCGCCCGTTGAAAGCCAGCATATTTGGCGCCCAGGTAGACTCGCTACTGGAAGGCGGTAAAGAGCCGCCGAAAACGAAAATGTCGGCGGAAGATTTGCACTTCGAGGCGATTCAAGCGCTGAAGAGTAAGTACATAATCGTCTTGCCGGAGCGAATTAAGAAACTGACGGAGGCTTTTGACGCAGCGCGCAGTGAAAAAGCAGACTCGCCATACATGACTGAGGCAATACGGCTGGCGCACAACTTGAAGGGCACGTCAGGCTCTTGCGGTTTGATTGAGTTGAGCGAGGCGTCGGCGCATCTTGAGTCGGCACTAAAGGCGGTGACAGCCTCAGGGTTGTATGACAATGAAACTTCTTGGGACGAGGTCCAGAACTTTTTAGATTATGTTGTTCAAGTAGCGACCGTAATCGCGTCGTCGAAGGAATCGGAAGCAATGGAAATCGGTTCGCAATTGCGCAATCTGCCACAGACCGGTCCGCCGGCGGCGGCACCGGAAGTAGAGTTGCGCGGGGCGGCGGCAATCTTTACGGCGCCAACGAAAAAACCGGTTATTTCACCGTTTCTCCTGGATGGCATTGACGGCACGTTACCGAACGAATTGAGTAAAGCGTTCGCTTCGCCGGACGATAGCGAGACACCACCGGCAACACCACCGTATGCCGGCATGATCGGCGACTCCGAAATGAATGACAAGCTATTGCCGCTCTCGGAAGACCCAACTTCTATTCGCGTAATGATCATGTCGCAAGAAGAGGTGCCGATCATGGATCGCAAAGCGAATGGATTACCGGTGCAAATTATTCCGTGCTCAAACTCTGAGGATGCTCTGACCATCGCGCGCAGACTGGCACTAGATGCAGTGTTGATTGATATCGATAGCTCGATGCCCGCGACCGGGGTGTCACTTGCCAGATCGATTCGCGGGCTGCCGGGAAATGAGAGTTTGCCGGTTGCATTTGTTTCAACTTCAAGTGAGCCTAGTAATCCGATTGAAACGGCGCACGCCGGAGCTTCGTTGTTTTTAGAAAAACCTGTCAAACAGCAGATGCTGCAAAACGCTGTCGACTACCTACTCAGCGTGAGAACAGGTGGTCGCCCACGAATTTTGATTATCGACGATGACGAAGATTTCGCGAGACTGGTTGGTGCGATTCTAGGCAAAGAAGGCATGATCGTCAAAGCACTTTGCGTGCCGGAAAACGTGATCGAACACATTACTAATTTTGCACCGGATATAGTGCTGCTCGACGTGATGATGCCTGGTATCAGCGGCTACCAGATCTGTCAGATGATGAGAGAGCAACCACAGTGGCAAGATTTGCCCGTTCTCTTTTTGACAGCTCAAACCGGTTTGAGCGCGCGCCTTGCAGCATTCGAGGCGGGCGGCGACGATTACTTACCGAAGCCAGTCGCTCCGGCAGAGCTTCTTATGCGCGTGAAGGTTCGATTAGAACGAGCCAGGATGCTGAGAGAACGAGCAGACAAGGACGTTTTGACCGGACTGATGATTCGCCGAGCGTTTATGGAACAGCTTCAAGCGTTGCTGTCTGAATCTAAAAACAACAACCTCCGTTTCAGCCTTTGCCTCCTAGACATCGACCACTTCAAAAAGGTCAACGACACCTACGGTCACCTTGCCGGTGATCGAGTCTTGACCCACTTTGGCGCGTTGATTCGAAGAACCTTCCGGGTTGAAGATTTGCGCGGGCGTTGGGGTGGTGAGGAGTTTATCGTGGCATTCCGTCACATCGAGAAGAGCACGGCACGAGGTGCATTGGAACGCTGCCTTGAGGAGCTAAAGAGTCACGTGTTCGAGGGTGATGATGGACAGAGATTTTCCGTATCGTTCAGTGCCGGTCTAGTGACTTTTCCGGAAGACGGTGACGTCGCTCAAAACCTGATTAAACTAGCCGACGAATGCCTCTATGAAGCCAAGAGAAATGGTAGAAGTCAGGTAGTAGCAGCCGAGTTCGGCCAAAAGCCCGTGAAAAACGTTTCTGCGGCGCCAGCTGAATAACCAACCAGCGGATATGCAACACAATTGAGTACAAACCGGTCCAAATGATGAGACGCAGGTGTCATGCCCGGCGCGGCTCACCGGGTCGGGAGTTTCAACGTATTTCAGTAAACTTGCTTCGCCATTTCACGACTTGGCCTTCAGGGAGTCTATAATGTTGATAGCCTCTCATTTTTTCTCTTTTGCCTGTTAAAACCAGGCAAGACCCAGCAATAGTCTTTGGCGACGCGGAGAGAGGCCGGCATGGCGGGATACTCTGATGGCAAAAATTCTACTTGTTGAAGACGATGAGAACCTCTCGGAGACGGTATCGGATTGGTTGACTTACCAAGATCATGTAGTCGAGACCGCCCACACTGGGTTTGAAGCTGTCGAGCAGTTGGAATGTTCAGTCTTCGACCTGATCATTCTAGATTGGAATTTGCCGGGCATTGAAGGTCCTGATATTTGCAGAAATTTCCGAGCAGGTGGCGGCGCCACTCCGATCATTATGTTGACGGGTATGGACTCTTCAACCGAAAAACGCGCTTGCCTGGACGCAGGCGCAAATGATTATTTGAAAAAACCGTTTAAGCTCAAAGATCTGTCGGTGAAACTGGAACAGTATTTGTCGGATGCAGGCTCTGCCCAGTGATCGACCAGTTTCCTTTTTTGTGCGCAGCATAGAGCAGCGCGGTTCCGAATAACACACCTACGAAGAAGAATGGCACGCTAGCCTCCGGTCCAAAGACTCCACCGGACATAAATTCATTGCCTGTCAATTTCGAAGTCAAAAGAGTAGCACCCGGATCAGTACCGGATACGCTGACACCAAATACGGTGCCCTCTAAAAAGTTCCATGCCCAGTGAACTCCAATTGGCAACCACAAACTTCGACGATACAAATACGCACCAGCAAGCGGCAAGCCCGCCTCAAACGACAAAAGTGTACAAGCATATATTATGTACCCTAGATGCGCTGTGGAAGGCATGTTTACAACATGCGCAAAACCAAACAATAAAGAAGAAACCAGAATGGCCGCGATCGTTCCGGACGACTTTTCCACTACTCTAAAGATGAAGCCTCTAAAGATCCATTCTTCAGTAAATCCAGCAAACAAGTATAGAGTGAGGCCAGGAAGTAAGTCGATCGGCCAATTTACTTTGCTGACAGTAAATGCACCGCATAGATATGTGACACCAAACATAATACCAAGCATGATTGTGCCCAGAGCAAATCCAGCACCGATTTCGAGGAAGGCAAATCGATTTTTCAATTTAATTTCGCCGAGATATCTCGGAAAGTCCTTTAGCAGAAAAAGATAAACCAATCCGACACTAATTGCAGTAAGGATAAACTCGGAAAAGCTAATCGAGTAAGGACCTAGAGACGCGAGCAAATTGGGATCGAACAGTCTGATAACATCACCAATCAGCAGCAAGCAGACCCACATCGTCGACATAAAGCCTAACACGCGAATGGCTGCCCAGATGGGTGTATTGCGACTCGATTCGTTTGTTTCGCGCGAGTTCAAGATCGAACCTCAGCCTCTACCATTCGTTTCTGGGCAAAACATTTCAGTATGGGTCGGCGCCAATCGGGGCGCAATTCAGGCGACTCAATCAAGGCGCCTTTGCCATATCATAGCGGAACAATGCAAGAGGGATCAGCGAAATCGGATATGAGTTATCTCGTTCATTTAATTTGTGATTACGGACCGGGCGACATGGCCTGGGCAGAAGTAGTCGGTGCGTTTAGACAATGTCTGCCGACAAGCGCTCACATGCATCTCACTTCAGTGAGACCATTCGACACGATCGCCACCGGTTTCATCCTCGCGCAGCTCTCGCTCTCGGATGAAACGCTAAGACCAAAGGATTTGCTGGTGTTTGCGAACACCGCACCACGCAGAGACAACCTGAAAGCGCGTCAAAACAATGAAGGCGAAGGCTTGCTGTTTGTGACCTTGAAAAACGGCGTGCAGGTTGTGGTTGTTAACTCAGGATTTTCGCTGTCTTTTGTCAAAGACCAGATTCAAGAATTGTGGAGCACACACGTTGAAGATGCGGGCAGTCAGTTCCGCTCGCGCGACTTCTTCCCACCGGTTTGCGGCAAAGTCGTAAACGCCGATTACAGCTTTATGAATCACAAACTCGATCCAGCCGAGACAATTCCGGAACCACCAGATTCGGTGATTGGCTACATTGATTCATTTGGAAACATCAAAACAACTATTCGCCAGCAAAACCCAAAAATTGCAGATTTGCGACCAGGTGATCGCGTCAAGGTTCGCATCGGCAGCTATATTCGAACAGCTACGGTTGCAACAGGCAGTTTCAATATTCTGGAAGGCGATCTTGCATTTTCTCCAGGAAGCTCCGGTCAAGATAATCGTTTCTGGGAGATTTTCCAACGCGGCGGCTCAGCCGCGGCGGAATTCGGAAACCCATCTACGGGAAGCTCCATTCACATTCAACCAACCTGATCGGCACCCCGATCAAACGTTCGACCACCAGACATTCAATCGTATGCCCGCTCCTGAAACGGCTATGCTGATGGCACTTGCGAATCTTTGAAGATGATTTTTTCGTCTTCGAATTTTTCAATCACGGCAAGCGATTCGATCAGTATGTCCGTTCTACCGATCGCGTCCCGTCCGCCTTGAAAAGTCTTTTCAATCACGGCACCGATACCGACCAGAGTGGCACCACTATCCTCAACTATTTTCACGAGCGCATTTATTGTTCGTGCTGAGGACAAAAAATCATCGATGATGAGAACCCGATCGGTGGCGTGCAAATATTCCGGTGACACTAGAAACTCGACGTCGCCACCTTTGGTGGGTGATGGTGCGGACTGGCGAAAGGGCTCTCCAGCCATGGTGATCGGTTTGTGCTTGCGAGCGAAAACCAGAGGTAACTCCATCACAACAGCAGCGGATAAAGCGGGTGCTATGCCACTGGTTTCGGCTGTCAAAATTCTAGTGGCGTTGACGTTGGCAAATCGCCTGGCAAATTCTTCGCCGATTTGTTTCATCAGAACCGGATCGATTTGATGATTCATGAAACCATCAACCTTCAAGATCCCCTTACCGAGATGCTTTCCGTCTCTCGTGATTCGATCCTTAAGTATCTTCATTCGAAGATTTCCTCCTCAGTAGTTTCAAATTTCAGACTATTTACTCTTCTTACGGGCAGTCGTCTTTGCCACCTTCTCTTTTGCAGCCGCGGTCGGTTTCGCCTTAGCCGGAGACAACGCTTTCTTCCTGCCGGCAGTGGCTGGCTTTGAAACAGGCGTTTGGCTCGACTTTGGTTTAACAAGTTTCGCCTTACTGACTTTTCCTGCCGACTTCGAGTTGACCGCTTTGACCGCTGGTTTCATCGGAACAACGTTTTTCGTGGTGTTCAACTTCACAGCAATCTCAGGTTTCGATCCTGCTTTTGTATTCGAAGTTGAACCTACAGTCTTTTGCGAAGCCGCCTTAATTCTTGATTTTGCTTGATGAAGCAAGAGTTGCTCCGGCAGTGGCAGGTTTGGCTTAACTGAGAAATCAGGAAGTGAAACAGGCTTGTCCTTGAGTTGCTGACGCACCAGATTAAGTGCCTTCTCCATTTGAGGATCTAGACCTTTGATATATTCATGCGGCGCAATATCAACTTCATAATCCGGGTCAGTACCGTGGTTTTCAACGCCAAAGCCGGCGTCTACAAACCAGAAACTGAATTCAGGTTGCGTCGTAATCGTTCCATCTACCAAACGGTGTCTAGGCCAAATACCGATGACACCACCCCAGGTGCGCTTACCTACTAGAGGTCCAAGCTTATATAGTTTGAAACAGTGACTGAAGATGTCTCCGTCGGAACCGGCAAATTGGTTCGTGATTGCTACCATCGGACCCTTCACGGACTCCGGTGGGTAAGGCTGAGGAGGTCCCCAGCGACTGACGTCATAACCGACACGTTTGCGTAAAAGTTTCTCAAGCAACAACGGTGAAACGTGTCCACCACGATTGTATCGCACGTCGATAATTAAACCTTCACGATTGACCTCGGACAAATAGCCGCGGTGAAACTCTGCGAATCCCCACGGTCCCATATCCGGAATGTGTATATAACCAATCTGACCGCCGGTTTTCTCATGAACGATGCGGCGATTATTTTCAACCCAATCACGGTAACGAAGTTCTCGCTCGCTCCACAAAGTTGTAACGACGATTGTCCTTTCTCCTTTTTCAGAAAGAACTTTCAATCGAACCTCTTTGTTGGATTGATTCACTAACAACTCATAAATCGAAGTTCTCTGATCTACGGAAATGCCGTTGACAGCTAGTATCACGTCGCCGGCTTTGATGTTCAAACCGGGTCGGGAAAGTGGTGAAGAAGCCGATTCATTCCAACTATCGCCACTTAGAATTCGATCTACTCGATATCCTTTTTTTGCTTTATCGTAACTGATGTCGCATCCGAGGAAGCCGATGTGATAATTAGGGTTTCGTCGATGATCGCCGCCCATCTCGTAGGCATGCGAAGTTCCAAGCTCACCTTGCATCTCCCAAATCAGATCGGAGACTTCGGATCTCGTTCTAATTCGTGGCAAAAGTTTTTCATATCGATCATGAACAAGTTGCCAGTCGATGCCGGACATTTGCTCGTCCCAGAATTGTTCGCGTTGCAAGCGCCAGGACTCTTCGTACATCTGACGCCACTCATCCTGAGGTTTGACCTGTACTTGAGCACGAGACAGGTCCAGAACC
>CAZRMH010000383.1:0-7889 GCA_964600935.1 uncultured Candidatus Obscuribacterales bacterium | reverse complement strand
AGAACTATCGTTCTGCGATTCCGCGTACAGCGAGGTAGCGGTACCGCCCCACAGCGGTTGCCGGGCGCCCCGCAGAATCATTCTGGCAAAACAGAACGCCAGGGAGACTCATGAACTGCTGACAGTCAGCGCTCCAAGCAATGAACAGGCCTGGAAGACCTCCGACTTCACAACCGAGCTTCCAGTCGAGGTTCGAGAAATACAATGTGACAGCGAGCTGAACCCTGTGGTTTTAGCCGAGTGGATGGGCGGCGCATTCAATCCGAGCGCGCGCCAGCTCGCCGGTCTCTATGCAGGCGCCGGAATCGCCTTCATCTCTTGCGTCAAGCAGAGGGCTGTGTGCAGCATCGACGAGACTGGTGTCAGAGGCGTCGCTGTCACACACGTGGAGATCGGGCTCAGTGCTTTGATGAACATCAGCAAGTAATCGCGTTAGCAGCAAAGCAACTGCTATCGCGCATGCAATAACGACGAAGCGAAGCAGCAACTTTGCTGCTTCGCTTTCTGACACCAGTCCTACTATTCCGTATCATTGTTAAAACGGGTCGAACCACATCAATAAGTCGTGAACGCTGACGATCTCACATGAACAACACCGCTTTAGCTACCAAACCACGCGGCTCAAATTCGAGCTTCGATGAAACAATCAATGCGGCTGATTGCGAGGCGAATCTCTCCACCAGCCAGAGTCCCAAATCCAAACTCGCCGTGATACCGCTAGCGGTGACAATGTTTCCATCATCCACCACCCGAGCAGGGACAAATTTCGCCCCCAATTCAATCAGCTCGTTAACCGCGGCATGATTAGTCGTTGCCGGTCTGCCATCCAGAAGACCAGCCCGAGCGAGGATCAAGGAGCCTGTGCAAACTGAAGCAAGAATTACGCCAGCCGAATGACACTCCCGAACCAGGTCCAAAATATCGCCCTTCTCCGCCTCCGCCCACGCACCTTGCGATGACCGAGACAGCCAACCACCTCCTGGAAGCAAAAGCAAATCAGGTTTGTCTCCCAGAGAGAATGGCGCATCGACAGAGATCCTGGTGCCATAAGCAGCCTGAACGGTTTCATCGTCATAGAGCGATCTGGTCGTTACGTCAAAATTAGCCATTCGAAGAGGTTCAAAGACGCCGAAGAAATCCAGTTCATCGAAGCCATCAAAGAGCAATGCTTGAATTTTCATGATTTTTTATGCCTGAACTAAAAACAAAAAACGCATTTCGTCCGTTATACCCAAAGTTGATATCATATGCAAGAATGCGGCGGCGCAATGGCCGCGAAAGCTCAACCAAAGTTTTTAACTAACTGCAAAGGCAACTCAATTGAATTTCCACACCAACGCCAGGCACCGTATACAATACCGTTTTCTTGTCCTGCTTACCGGTCTGATTTCAATATCTGGATTTCTCGTTGCACCAATTGCCAAAGCCGAGAACACCAAGTTCAGACTTGAACGACAAGAGCGCGATCCGGCGGTTCGAAATATGCTTTTTGCGACCACCAGACTGGACGAAAATGGCGGCGGTGGAATTCCGTATTACACTGGACGACGACATCTAGATTTCGGTCGCGGCTCAATCGACTACGGTTCCATCAAAGTCCGACGTCCTGGACAACTCAAATCAATCGAGAAAGAAACATCATGGCAGTCGTATTTGGAATCGATGAAAGAAAACGACAGTAAATGGGAAGCTGCGTCTATCGCTTCGGTAGGGCTTCTCGAGGAGAACGATTTCTTTTCCAAGATCCACAAATGGAAAGGTTCTATAACGGTCTTCATTCACGGTTATCTAAAATCATTCGACAACTCCATCCGTGATGCAGCAGTCGTCGCTTACGAACTCGACAGGAGAAACGGCTGGGAGAACCAAACTCTGCCGATTTTGTTCACCTGGCCGTCCACGAATAAATTGCAACAATACTCGCAAGATGAAACCAATTGCGAATGGAGCGCACAAGCATTTAACGACTTTATTGAAAAACTCGCGGCTGAGAAAAACGAATCAAGCACGATCAACGTTGTCGCCCACAGCCTCGGAACACGGCTGGTCTTCGCCCTCACTAACAATCCAAGCTTAGTCGAGCGCGCACCGATTGATAAGCTCGTTCTTTCAGCATCAGACTACGATTATTTTTCAGCACGGCAACGTTTGGAAAAGCTGGAAGGATTGGTTAAAAACCGTATTTTTGTGTTCGTCTCCGATCGTGATGGCCCGCTTATCACATCTCACCTGCTGCATGGCGCACCAAGATTGGGTCGACCTTTCGATGCACCTGTCGAAAAAACAAATCCGCATGATTATCTGAGTATGGATGCCTGGGCCAAACTGTTCGACCAAGCCGCGGAAATCGTTATTCCAGGAGGCTTGAATAATCCTCCGGAAGCGGCAATCTGGCTCAGCAAACGCCCCGAGATACTTTGCGAGTTGGGAAAAAAATCTAAGTTCATCGACGTTTCAGAACTGGTTTCCAAAGATGCCGGTCACAGATTGGCTTGGCCACTGATCTCCAGCCTACTGATCGATGACAACGCCATCGCTCCTTTGAAAACAACAGTGGTTTACAAACGACCAGATCAAACGACACTACTCTTGAACGGCGGCATCCCGCCTCAACTCTATCGATTTCATCGAGTCAACGGCGCAGCTTACGGCACGAAATAAGTTGATGTTCACGAATTCCTCGGAGCCCGAGGTTTGACCAGTTTAGTTCCAGAAATTCTTCTGAGCGGGTCTGAACCGCGGAACAGAAAAGTGGAAATCAAAGATTTTGGAATCCTTTGATTGAACAGAAGAAGAAAAACCACAAACAATGCGGCATTGGATACCTATAGACCGAGCGCCGACAAGCGTGTCAAGGCCTTGTCGAGTACTTCCAATTCCGAATGCATGCGAGAAACCTCAGCCAGACTGGCACTTCCCTGCGCTAATTCGATTTCGTTTTCCAACTGATTTTTGCGTTTCATCATGTTCTTAGTGGACAGTGATTCGGTTGTCATCTTAACTCGCATCTGCTGCCGTTTCCGGTCGACCGATGCCAACTTATCCATTTCATTTCGTTTCTTATTTTTCTTATCCTGCTCTTTAGCACGAGCGTTTCTCTCAATCGCATGTTGGTTTTGAAACAGTTCTGGTGCGAGGTTCGAGAGGCTATAAATGTCTTTAGCAGAAGCTGGAATTTTTTTCTCCTGACCAAGCAACATGGCCATCATTGTGATGTCATAGCCTTTGCTGGGATTGAACGTTTGGGGCGGATTGGCTGGCTTGGCGACTTCTCGCTCACCGCCGAGCTGTGATTTGAGCCTATTACTCTCTTGATTGTGCTCATTCTGCTGAACATTGTCGGTCATCGCGAGTGCGGCACCCATGCCGAACAGTGCGAGCGGAGATCCCATGAACAAAGCTGGAATAACTGAAGCATTGCGTTGCGAAGACTGCTCATGCGACAGCTTCGCATCGTAATCAATCGTGCGACCACAATTGTCGGTGGTCACGAGTTTACCTGTGGCAGCATCCATGCTGACCTTGTTTCCACCAGTGTCAACCATACTGTTTAAGAACGCAGCGCCGAAATTTCCTCTGTACTGATTGGCATCAATCATGCCGCTCATCACGGCAAAATCCATGCCTCTATTTTGATTACTGGGCGCATCCATACGGTTAGTAATCGAGGTAAATGAAAGCCCTGCAGCCTCGCAATTAGCCACGCGGCTGGCCAGCGACGAGGACAACAAACCACTGGCTTCGGCAGACAGTGTTTGACCAGCAGCCTTATCCACTCGCGCATCTACGGTCTGCGATTTTTCGACTGGTCCGTCTAATGGTCGATCCACGATGATTGCCCTCAAACCAACGCTTTTGTCACAACTCCTCGTGCATGGAGCTGTTCGAAATTACGATTTTCATGAGAGCGGGTGAATGGGAGTTTTACCACAAACCCTCAAAACCCTTAGCTGGCAAGAGTTTTCGAACTTCAAAAATGCGAATCCTTGACAATATCAATAGTAAAAAAGTGCTGATCGATTGACCAGCACTTTTGAGATTCCGTGATTCCGATGAACTGTGGGTTAACCGATATCGACTAACGAAGGACGGCGTTCGGGTTGCCGGCGATGTCGTTAGACATTGCCATTGGCTGATCCAGCGCGAATTTGACACGAGTTCCACTCGGAATTCTCACGTCCTTCCCTTTGCGCCAGAGGTTGCTTCCCAGACCGACAGCGCCACCAGTAGCGACACCAGCGATCGCACCGGCGCCGACTGCGCCGCCTACGATTGGAGCGAAGCAAATACCCAGCAGTGTACCGCCAGCTGTCCATGCAGCCGTTCTAATCACACCACTCTTGACCGTGGAAGAACTTGTTCTGCCCTTAAGGTTGCCGTTTTTATCTTCAATCACCTTTTTATCGGGAGCTTGATCGGCAGTGAGGATCGCTGACAGAGGATAACGCGTTCCATCAGGAGTTACGGCAGCTGTCAATCTCAGACTGACAAGTCCGTTTTTCCCCGCCAGAGAACCTTTGTCGACACCGACAACTTGTCCTTCTAATTTAGTATTGACAGGGAGCACCACATCGCTTCCGAGGAACATCGGAGCATAGAGATTAGCGTTGAAGATATCACCGGGTTTGGCTACGGCACTGTCGATCGGACTGGTCAGCGTAGCATCGACAACCGTACCGGTGGGCACGTAGGTCACTCGACCTTGTAGAGGCTGCCCGTTGTAAGTCTGAGCCATTGTCGGTCCTAGAGGTCCCAACAACAGAACACCTGCCAGGGCGAGTATCAGTGGTGTTCTTTTCATGCACTGCTCCTTCTATATAGCGGCGAATTGGTAACTCACGAAGAATAGCACACGATGTAATTTCGGCAAAAAAATTTCATCATCAGGCATCACCCTCGATGGCGCGGGCGGTGCCATTAAGATGGCGTATGTGGTGCCTACCGGCAATTTGTAGACTTGTGGGAACCAGACTAGAACCCGAGAAACCAAAATATTTATCAGGCATCTTGACATGATGCAGGTTTCGCGACAGAACGGATTCTTGGAATTTTACAGTCGCCCGCCTGGACGGCTCGCCTGTGAACCTCGAAAAACTTTTCGCTCCGAGACTTAGCGCGAGCCTCGCAAAGGTTGATGAGATAGAGGCGGGATTCTCATCCTGTCACAAAAACGAGGAAAAATCGGACTGCCAACGAAGTATATAAGAGCCTTTCTACTTGTTCCTTCTAGAACTAGATAGTTAGGATATTTCTCGCATCTTAATCGCTCTCCAATTGCTGGATCTAATACTCGTTTCCCGCTAAAGCCATTCAAAAAAACGGAACTTCTGTCTCATTTCGGGACAGAGAGAATCGACTCGCAGCAAACACACGGAGCAAAGGAACCTATGACACTCACGATTGTTCTGGCGACGCTCGCGATCGCTGGAATTCCGCTCGTTCTCGTCCGTCTCTGGCGGTCCACTCGTAAGGTGGTTTACCAGGGCAAGGGCATTCCGAACACACTCGGACTCGAAGACCTCGGACAACGCACCAAGACACGCTATTGCTGGTTCTACACTGACGATGGCGCGCAACATCTCGCTGAAATCTCCATCGACCGACACGCTCAGATTAAGGCAAAGGCTGACCCTGCCACTATCACTGTTGTACGGTATCTGTTCGGTCGCACTGAGGTTGAAACCATCACTTGGGCCAACGAGACGACCGCGGAGCCATCCGTGTCAGGTGAGACCGGTCCGTTTCTGCTCGCACTGGCTTACTTCATGGGCGGACTCGGCGCAATGGCGCTCGGCATGAAGTTGCACGATTCGTCTGACGGTCTAGTCGCCATGGGCGCCTCCGCGCTTCTGCTCGCGCTCGCCGGCTTCGCTCTCAACCTGACCACAGGACCGCAACCCAAGCTCGGTGAACTGTCTGGCAGCATGCTCGGCATTCCACTCGGCAAAGGCATGGTGTCGCTAGTGGTGATGTTCGCGATTTCGCTCGCGATCACCATCGCGTGCTTCTCTTCGGTCAGCCTTTTCGCTTTCTTTCCGGGCATCCATGCCGCTTTCGCTCTCGGTGGCGTGACTGCCATCGGACTGAAAGTGCGGCACTCGACGTAAACCAGCCAGGCGCGCCTGGATGATTATTCACTTAACCATCCAGGCTCAAGCCTGGAGGAGAGCGGCTCTCGCCGTTCTCTCAAACTGTAGGGTATCAACATGAAACCGAATCTTGGCCTGTCCATTGTGATGGGCGTTATCTTCTCGATCTTCATCACTTCGATTTACATCCTGATGAGCACGGTTCCGTCGCTTGTCGGTCAGGGGACGGCACCTGCCAACCCGCTCGGCGACGCCATCGTGGTGTTTTTCGTTCTCTCTGCCGCCTTCACTTTCATCATGCAGGAACTGCAGGGTGCGATGGCGGAGATGAACAAGCGCAATCGTCGCGACGACGACGATCGCAAGAACGAAGGCACCGGTCCCAACGAGAACAACGGGGATATCGATCCACGATAATCCACGCTAGCGAGAACGGAGCAGATGTTTTCAAAGCTGCTCCAATGCTAGTGCTGCGAGGTTTGGAACTCAGAACTGATCCCGGTGAACCCGTATCAGTTCTGAGTTTTCAGACTAAATGCGAATTTTACTATAACGTTTCGTAACTTTATCACCAAGCTACCGGCAAAGGTGTTTCGGACAGTGTTTAGCCCCAGCCACTCCAGAGTTCAAGACCAAGCTAAATCGACTATTAAATTCAAGTGCTAGCGCTAGCGGAAGCCTCACGCGAAGTTCACAACACCCCCGGACTGAGAGATTCAGGCATTTCGACGATTGAGATTAGGAAAAAATTTGATATCAATACTCAAGTTGGAGCTATGTGCAAACACACAGCTTCGGCCGGGTGTCTCAGGCTTCAGCTCACACTCCCAGATACGTCCGATGTCGGGAAACTGTCGTCAGCACCCAATTAGAGCGCTTTGCTGACTAAACTTAATCAAGCTTGATACTAAACCGGCAGAGTTGTTAGCTTAAATCATCTCTTTACTTCCCATCCCTGGACTAACCCCCGACTCAGTCCCTCACTCACCGCGATAAAAGCCGTAAGAACCGCTCAGAGCGTTCGCGATACAGGACTGTCCAGCAGATCACCCAGCGCTCACTGTTCATAGTGAACATTCGCGCAAAACCTTCGCCCAGAATCACCCTCAGCTCAGAAAGGAACCCGACGCGCTGTCGTGGCGCGATCCTGTCGAAACCGGCACCCGTCCATACGCCCCATCAACCCGTCTCGCCTTCATGCAGCCCAACTGCCTGACGGATATCGAGACGATCGGTGCGTCCGTTGACTAGTCTTGATGTGCTCTGCGCTTGACCTGCAGGCGACGACCACGTCTCGAACCTGACCGACTATCACCGCGATTGTTGTTCTTCTAACTAACTGCAAGGCACCATCGAGTGCCACCACCAGCAGTGACAAGCCGGAGCCTAGCTCCGAGCTGTTCCGGAGGTAAGACTCTTACCCCCGGGTTTCACTTCAACCAACGAAATCTTACAGTCGGCACGCCTCCCGGTTCGTTGCCCCACCAACTGAGGTGGCGGATACACCGTGGCGTTGCCGTCCGGAGCATCTCATGAATCAAGAACTTCCTCCCTCCAGCCCTCAGGCTGAACGTAATCCGGTCAGTCGATTCCTGGAACTGCTTGTCAAAGTGTTCCTCGGATTCTTCATCGTGCCGTACATGGTGTGGCAAAAGAGCGCTCGCCTGATCCAGAAAGACGTGTACAACGTCTCTTTTCTGGACTTCAGCGGCACCAACGGTTTACGACAAGTCGCGGGACTGATCCTCGGTCTCGCTACCACGACAAGCCTGTTCGTCTTCTTCGGAGGTCCCTGGACCG
>CAZRMH010000382.1:0-7928 GCA_964600935.1 uncultured Candidatus Obscuribacterales bacterium | reverse complement strand
TGGTGGTTGACTCGACAGAGTCAGGGTGAAGAGAAAGCGAGTGGCGTTTTGATAATCAAGCAGAATAACCTCGACAATTCGGCCAGCACAAAAAATTCTTAGAAATAGCGCTTTTCAAATAGAACATATCCAAACCGAGTCCAATGGAGTTAAAAATGACCAAGATATCAGATTCCAACCAGGCGAAAACTTCCGAGCCAGCTCAGGGCGAAACACCTGGCTGTGCATCTAATGATGACACGGTTACCAGGCGGGCTCGCGTTGGTAGTATCAGGAGAACCACCAAGGAAACAAATATCTTTGTGGAAGTAAATCTCGATGATGCCAGTCGCAGAGAGATTCGCACTTCACTGCCGTTCTTAAATCATATGCTCGACACTCTGGCTTGTCATGGTCGTTTTAGTCTAGTAATCACCGCCGATGGTGATATCGACGTTGATCCGCACCATCTGGTCGAAGATTGTGGAATTGTAATCGGAGAGGCTATCTTTCAGGCGTTAGGTAGTTTCAAAGGCATAGAACGCGCTGCCAGCTTCACCTATCCAATGGACGGCACACTCGTACAAGTGGCGCTCGATATTTGCGGAAGAAGGAATTTGGTTTACAACTTGAGTTTTGGAAATTTCACGATCGGAAATCTCGATCCCAATCTGTTCAAGGAGTTCTTTAAAGGTCTGGTTGACGGCATGCGTTCGACCCTGCACATTAATTGTATGTACAAAGACAACGATCATCACGCGATAGAAGCTGCGTTCAAGGCTTTTGCGCGTGCTCTCAAAGATGCCATCAGGCAGCTGGATAACGACGAATATGTCAGCACTAAAGGAATGCTCGATGAAAACTGAGGCAAATATTGAAACTGAAACGGTCAGCGGTCAGGCAACTTCTGTCGCCACCGCAGTTGATGTCATCGATGCTGCTGGTGGAAACGTTGGAAGCTTATGTCGCGCCTTGGAACGATTGGGAGTCGGGTATCGACGAGTCAACGCTTCAAACAGGCAGCTAGGTGATAGACCGATTATTCTTCCTGGAGTGGGCGCGTTCGGCGCAGTGATGGCGAATCTCGAAGATAGCAAATTGGTCGGTCCGATAAAAGAAGCGGTTGCCGGCGGCGTTCCATTCCTTGGAATCTGTGTTGGACTTCAGGTCTTGTTCGACGACAGCGAAGAATCTCCTGGAGTCGCTGGACTCTCAATACTTCCTGGAAAAATTGTCAGATTCAGCCAAGGAAAAATTCCTCAGATCGGATGGAATTCGGTTGAGTCGACTTCACCAGATTGGCCGTCTGGTTTCGTCTATTTTGTCAATTCTTATTTCGCTCAACCGACGCAACCGGATGCGGTGCTGTTTAAATCCGAGTACTTTCAAACGTTTTGTGCGGCGATCCAAAAGGACAACATTACCGCGTTCCAGTTTCACCCTGAAAAAAGCGGCGAGTACGGCATGAGGCTTTTGAAACGGTGGCTGAACAATGCCGGCATTTGAATGTTTGAAATAATGTGGAAGTTCGACAATGTCTCTATGGGGTGTAGGTAGAAATGGAAACAACAATTCAAAAGCCTCAAGGCATCTCGAATCTTTGTAAGCGGATCATTCCGTGTCTGGACATTGCATCGGGTCGGACTGTTAAAGGCATCAACTTTAAGGGTTTAGTTGATGCCGGTGATCCGATTGCTCAAAGTTTAGAATACGAGAGTCAGGGGGCCGATGAGATCATGTTCCTGGACATCACTGCTTCCAATGAAGGCAGGAAAACCACGCTTGATCTTGTGCGCGAAGTGGCACGGCAGCTCACAGTTCCACTAACCGTCGGTGGCGGCGTGTCAACAGCAAAGGATGTGTCCGCGTTGTTAGAAGCGGGTGCTGACAAAGTTTCGATGAATACCGCGGCAGTTCGAAATCCGAGCCTCATTGATGATGTGGCAAAAGGCTTCGGCTCTCAATGTTGCGTGGTGGCAATCGATGCTCGTATGGACAAATCTACCGGACGCTGGATGGTGCTCATCGGCGGTGGTCGTGAAGAAACGAAACTGGATGCTTTAGAGTGGGCGAAGGAGTGCATTACCCGCGGTGCCGGTGAGATCTTGCTGACTTCCTGGGACAAAGATGGCACCAGGGATGGTTTCGATATTCCGTTGACTCAGGCCTTTTCACAACTTTCAGTGCCGATTATCGCCTCAGGCGGTGCTGCCGGTCCTCAGTCATTCATCGAGGTTTTCAACGAAGGTAATGCCGACGCAGCTCTAGCCGCGAGCATATTCCACTTCTCAGAATATACAGTCGGTCAGGTTAAGGAAATTCTGAAACAAGAAGGAGTCAACGTCAGACTATGATTATTCCAAGTATCGACATTATGGGCGGCCGCGCCGTTCAACTTCGTCAGGGAAAGGAACATGTTCTGACGAGTGAAAAGGATCCTATTGACCTCGCTCGCGAATTCAACAGATACGGTGAGGTTGCCGTCATCGATCTTGATGCGGCACTGGGCAAGGGCGAAAATCGCCAACTGGTGAAGGAAATCTGCAAAGTGGCTGACATCAGAGCTGGTGGCGGTGTACGCGATGTGGAAACCGCGCGTGATTTGCTGCGAGCCGGGGCGAAGAAGATCATTGTAGGCACCGCGGCTACTGAAGAATTTCTTTCGAAACTTCCGTCAGAACGCGTCATGGTGGCACTCGATCAGGTCGATGGTACTGTCGTCGATAACGGATGGCGAACCAGCACAGGTGAGTCGGTTATTGCGCGAGCTAAGCGCTTGTCGCCGTTCTGTAGCGGTTTCCTGAGCACCTTTGTCAAGGTCGAGGGCACCATGCAGGGCATCGATCAAAAAGCTGTCATTGTATTGAGAGATGAGCTGAGAATGCCACTCACCGTAGCTGGTGGCGTGGCAAAAACTAGTGATGCTGTTGCTCTAAATGGCTTGGGCGTTGACGTTCAGGTAGGTATGGCGCTTTATACTGGAAATCTCGATCTGGGCGATGCTCTCGTGGAATCGTTAAAGTGGGATGCCTCAGGCTTAATACCAACAGTGGTGCAGGATGTATTCGGCAACGTACTGATGGTTGCATACAGCTCCAGGGAATCGCTCAAAGAGGCTCTCGCCACTGGCCGCGGTATTTATTTCAGCCGTTCCAGGCAGGAAATCTGGCGAAAGGGTGAAACTTCCGGTAATCCACAACAATTGATTTCGTGCCGGGCTGACTGCGACAATGACACACTTATTTTTCTGGTAGATCAATCAGGCGTAGCCTGCCATAACGGAAGTTACACCTGCTTCAACCGAGATGCCGCACGACCTTTCGATGTCGAAAAGCTGTTCCAGGTAATTTCGCAGCGTAAGGCTTCAGAGAACGATGGACAGTCTTATACTCAGAAGCTACTGGATAATCCGTCTCTGCTCAAAAAGAAAATCATGGAAGAAGCATTTGAGGTCGTTTCATTTACTTCAAAGGAAAACCTTAAGTGGGAGATTGCTGATCTCGTGTACTTTGTTTCGGTTCTGGCAAGCACTGAAGGCATTACATGGCAGGAGATCGAAAATGAACTTGGAGGTCGAGCGAAATGATTGAGGTCTATCAAGGAAAGGCGGCCAACGATTTTCTCGCCGCGCTGATATCTAATGGCGGCTCAGCAGTTGCAGTCGGGTGCGCTGACGCTGCCGAATCTGCGAGGCTTGCTGAGAGCGAGTCCGCCAAGCAGAAAGTCGAAGACGTAGTAAAAGAGTTTATTCAAATAGTGCGGACGAAAGGAGACCGGGGAGTCCTTGAAATTGCTGTTAAGTTGAAGGATGTTGCTTGCGATAAAGTTGAGGACAGCGGTGAAAGTGGAAGTCAAACAAACTGTTTTCAGCTTTCTGAAGAGGCAATCGCCAGGGCCGTCGAACAGGTCGATATGTCGACTCGAAAAACAATTGAGCTTGCCGCCTCGCGGATAAGAGAATTTGGCAGCGCCGTGGTAAGTTCCATCAAATCTATACAGGTTGATTGTGGTGAATTCCAAACGGGAATCGACCATCGCCCTGTGCGGCGCGTGGCTTGTTATGTCCCTGCTGGTCGATACCCGCTTCCATCGACCGCCCTGATGACTGCTGTGACCGCTCAAGTAGCCGGAGTCGAAGAGATCATCATTGTTTCTCCTCGACTTGAAAAGGAAATCATTTATGCCGGCACCATTGCCGGTGTCAAAGAGTTTTACGAAATTGGCGGTGCGCAAGCAGTTGCTGCGGTGGCATTTGGAACTGATACCATTCAACCGGTAGATATGGTGGTCGGACCTGGGAATGCTTATGTTACCGAAGCAAAACGCCAACTGCAGGGAGTCATCGGCATTGACATGCTGGCCGGTCCTAGCGAAATTTGTGTCATAGCTGACGAAGATGCCAATCCCGAATGGTTGAGCTTAGACCTGCTTTCGCAAGCCGAACACGATCCGGATGCTCGCGCATATTTGCTTACGACCGATCTGAAGCTAGCAAATGAAGTGGCGAAGCGAATCGTCGATGATGTTAAACGTCTTGGTTTGCCAGATTTCTTGGGCGAGTCTCTGGACGGCAGTGCAATCATCGTTCTCGATTCAATCGAGGATTGTTGTAATGCTGCTAACAGAATTGCGCCTGAACATCTTTTGCTGGCTGTTCGAAATCCTGATGATCTAAAAGATAAGCTCACCAATTACGGTGCTTTGTTTCTGGGATACGGATGTACTGTCGCCTTCGGCGATTATATGGCCGGACCGAACCACACCCTGCCAACTAATCGCTCGGCAAAGTTCCAGGGCTGTTTGTCTCCACTTACCTTCCTGAGAGCGCAATCCTGGATCAAAGTGAAAACGCAGGCTCCAACGCTTGCTTCAAATACTGTTGATTTCGCCAACATTGAAGGACTGACTGCTCACGCTGCCGCGGCGCAGGCAAGAGCTGCTTGTTCTGCCCCAAGATAGTGGAATGGGTCGGCATCAATTAGTTTTTAGCATTTTCTCTGTCAGCTATCGGCGTAGGGAGTTCGGACGAGCTGGAGGTTTATCGGCAGACATTGACGAGGTTGATGCCGACAATGGTTTGATACTGGTATAGGTTTTAGGCGTTGCGCCAACAAGCGTAGCTTCTGAATCGTCTTCGAGAGTCGGCTGTTGTTGCAGACCTTCGAGAATTCGTTTGCGGTACTTAAATGCTAACAGAGCCATAATCGGTGTACCGAAGCAGACCATGAACGCTGTTAAAAGAATGGCGGCCAGAATTAAATTACTGGTCATATTGACCGACTCACGGAGCGATTGAAGGTTCGATTCCAGATTCTCGAGGTGCTTCTCGACTCCGGCAACCGGCTTGGGAAGCTCGCGAATCGGTCCACGAAGCTCTTGAACAGTCTCTTCGAGGTTGTTCAACTTATCGCCCATTTGTGAAATCGTTTTGTGAACCGCGCGCATCTCCTGATTGGTCGCCAGTAATTCTTTTTTTGTTGCGATCACAGCATCGGTGGTATCAGAAATTTCTCGCTTGGTGGATGTCACCGCATGCTTTGTTTCTCGAATTTCGTTTTTAGTTGATACGACTTCAGACTTTGTTTTGGCCAATTCGTCACGAGTCTCGCCCATCACCTTTTTTGTCGCGTTCATCGCATCTTTAGTAGCTGTGATCTCAGTGACAGTGGTACCTAATGTGCCACCAATCGAACTCATCTCCGAGCGCACTTCTTCAATTTCTTTGTCGATTCCTCTAAGATCTCGACGAAGTCCGAGCATCGGTTTCTGAAGACCGGCGATTGGACCTTCGAGTCGAACGATTTGTTGTTCCAGTTTCACAATCGTTTCTTGCATATCGCTGATTGGCTCATACAGCCAATTTAGCGGATTGAGACTGAAACCAGATTTTTTCTTTTGCTTTTTTGCTTCCTCAATCGGCATAGCCTTTTTAGGCGCCATGTCCTTCTTCGTGAGGTGGACGCCATCGACTTCATTGGCAGCTTCCACGACCTCTGCGTCGGTTGCTTTTGTTTGCGCGGCGGTCTCTGCAGGCGTTTGAGCAGTCTGGCAATAGGCAGGCAGAGTGCTCACAGCCAGGAATGAGGCTACCAACATAAGAGTCGATAGCCCTCGCCCCTTCGCATGAAGACCTTTCTTTCGCGTAACTGTGTAGTCCGCTCGATTGGATGCCATGGGAGTCTCCATTGTTTCTATGATTTACTGCTATTCGATCAGAATCTAGTAAGGTCTAAACTACTTAGATGTAAGATTCAGGAAACGAATTGAAGTGGGATAATCTTCCCATAGCATTAGGCTAATCAAGGGGTGCCGTATGAAACCGATCGAACGATTCTCCGGACTGGCTGACGTTTACGCAGCTTCGCGCCCGAGCTATCCAGCCGAGGCCATCGATTATATAGTCGAAAAATGTGTTTTGAACTCAGCCTCGGTTTTGGTTGATGTTGGTTGCGGAACCGGAATCTCCACCCGTCTGTTTGAAGGACGCGGATTAACTGTGATCGGCATCGAGCCGAATGAAGACATGCGCAGAGTGGCGGAGCGAGACAGCATCGCTGAGCCAGAGACTAGTGCCGCCAGTGGTACCAGATTTTTAGCTGGCACTGCTGAGGCGACCGGTTTGCCTGATCAATATGCTGACGCTGTCGTGAGCGCTCAAGCCTTCCATTGGTTCGAGCCGAACCTTGCGCTTGCGGAGTTCTATCGGATATTGAAACCTGGTGGTCACGTGATTTTAATGTGGAACGAACGAAACGAGATTGATGTTTTTACCAGAGGCTATGGTGATCTTTTTCGCCAGCTTCCAGAAACCGCAAAAGTAGAAATGAAACGCGGAATCGCTGGTAATCCTCTTCTAGAGAGCCCATTGTTTCGGGATGCTGTTCGGACAAATTTTAGTTACTCTCAGCGCGTAGACTTAAACGGTTTGCTTGGAAGGGCGTTCTCCGCCTCCTATGCCCCCAAGGGTGGTGCCTCGGCTGATTCACTGAGAAGTGGACTGTCTGCCCTTTTTGAACAGCATCAAGTTGATGGTTTTGCCGATTTGCAGTACGAGACTTCAGTTTTTATAGCCGCGAAGTAGTTTTGTTATCCTCGCCTTGAAAAACCGATTATCGGCACGAGAGCGAAGGAACCAATCGCTGAGATTCGCGTCTCTTTTGGGGTATCCTTAGAGAAAAATTTCCAGTGAATCAATCCAGATTAATTGGCAAGACGGCCTTCCGAATGCCACTAAACATATTTGTTGCTATCGTGACGCTAGTGTCACTTTGTAGACCGACATACGGAGCAGAACAACTGCAGTCTGGTGCGACGGGACAGACAGCAAGCAGCGAAAGTAGTTTTGACTGGAAACGATGCGTGATGGAATTGCGTGGACGAAGGTTGAGTACAGCTCTCGATGGATATGATCCTGAGCAAATGAAGGATCAATTTTATCAAGGACGAGTTGGTCATACACACAATGCGGTGGACATGCTCGCTCCACGAAACACGGCTGTTCATGCAGTAGAAGATGGCTCGATCGGGCGTTTATTCGAAAGCGAAGCCGGCGGTCTGACGATTTATCAAAAAGACCCGACCGGTAAATTTGTCTACTATTACGCTCATTTAGAGAATTATGCCGAAGGGCTCAAAGACGGCGATTCGGTGAGGCGCGGACAGATTATCGGCTACGTTGGGACATCGGGTAATGCGCCGCCCAGTACACCTCATTTGCACTTCGCAATCAGCGCGATCGGACCAGACGGAAGTATTTTTAAAGGTCGAGCATTCGACCCATATGAGGTTTACACAAAGGACCTTTCAGCCGTTGGTAGGGGGGCGCTTCTAGCGTCGGTCGAAACTGAGGTTATTCCCTTGGTCAGAATCACAGGCAATCCTGTTGAGCAAGAGACCACAAGGAACAGAGTGACAAAGGGCACAAACAAACTAGATCGATCGAAAGACAA
>CAZRMH010000381.1:0-7931 GCA_964600935.1 uncultured Candidatus Obscuribacterales bacterium | reverse complement strand
GGTATGGATACCAAAGATGCAGCTCGGCAGCTGGGGGCGTTGATGGAGTCTGCACTTTGCAACATTCCTGAGCTTAAGGACCGGGCCGTGAGAGTTTCGTCAGCGCAAAAACAGCTTGCTTGCCAGAACTTCGAAGTGATCGCTAAAATTTTAAAGAACTAGGTCCAATTCCGATTGACCGAATTACCTGCGAGGCAACCCGATTAATGCCAAATACGCCAACCACCTATGAAGCCCGCCATAAAGTGCTGGGCTATCCAGTCGATGTGGTTGATGAAACCCAGGCGCTCGAACGGATTGAGAAGGCGTGGGCGAAAGAGCGGGGCATGCATATCGTCACCCTCAATGCCGAGATGGTGATTCAGGCTCAGAATGACAGTGATCTCGATCGAATCGTTCGGCACGCGCACCTGATCGTCCCTGATGGAGCTGGCGCTGTCTGGGCTCTGCGTTTAAACGGCCAGTCGGCGTATCGCGTTCCTGGAATCGAACTGGCCTACAAAGCGCTCTCCAGCGCAGCCCGGCATAATCTGCCTGTTGCGCTGATCGGCGGTCGCCGAGAAGTGCTCGACAAACTGCTCGAAGTAATCGGCAGTCAGCATCCTGGTATCAATGTCGTCGCCAGTCACGATGGTTTTTTCGGCGGCGATGAAGAAGAAACGATGATTGACGAAATCATCGAGAAACAGCCGCGTTTGATTCTAGTCGCCATGGGCGTGCCGCGTCAGGAGTTGTTTATAGACCGGTGGCAGTCTCAGTTCTCGAAGTCGGTGGTGATCGGTGTCGGAGGAAGCTTTGATGTCTGGGCCGGCTTTACGAAGCGCGCTCCGGCGTTCTTTCGAAAGTTGCATCTGGAATGGTTTTACAGAATGACAAGCGAACCATGGCGCGCCAAGCGCATTTTGTCTGCATTGCCATCATTCGCCTGTCAGGTCCTGACCGCGAGATTGCTCGGAGGTCCTGACGATGACGATGGCGGCACGCGAGCTGATACTCCTAAGCGTTCCGGCAAAGGGCATGATAAGCGCAAAAACAAACGGAGCCAGGACAAATCGAAAGAGCGATTCAAAGACTGAGTCTGCTCCATCGTTGATTTGGACTGAATCTTGACTGATGATATTTGAAAAACTGTTAGAGACCTCCGAGGCAAGAGACTTGCCCCTGCGGATGTTGGCCCATCTCGGCGATGCTGTTTTCGAACTTTTCGAGCGCGAACGCGAGGTGATGACTTCCTCCAATGCTCAAAAGCTTCATAAAAACGTCGTTCGTCGGGTCAACGCCATCAGCCAGGCAGCTATTCTGGAAGGCTTGATGGACCATCTCACCGATGGAGAGAAAGACATAGTCAGGCGTGCCAGGAATCTCAAGGTGACTGGAAGCCGTAAGGTGGACCAGAACTCCTATCGTCACGCCACAGCCCTTGAGGCTCTTGTCGGCTATTTGTACCTGACGGATAAGGCTCGTTTAAGCGAAGTTCTCGATCTGACTCTCTAAGTATTTATTTAAAAGCTTAAGGATAGGTTGTAATGCACCAAAAGATTGACTTTCTAGTGTTAACGTAAGTTTGGGCCCTTAAATGCCCGATTTCCTTTGGGTTCGCGCACCAACTACGTGGCGATTTAAATTGCAGATAAAAACCGAAGACATTTATCGTTGTCTACAGGAAGAATGTGCTGACGGTTTCGTGGTAAGCGACTCCCAGGGCTCGATTCTCAGCATCAATTCGGCGATCGCCAGATTGGTAGGTAAAGACGAAGCGGCGCTAAAAGGGCAGCCGCTCAAAGTGATAATCGATCTGGAACGTGATGTTTCAGAGGCGCACCCTGGAATCAGTGGCAAATTCCCCGGCAACAACGGCGGCGCCCAGTCACCGGCCGCGGTGGCAATCGGAGAGCTGGCAGCGGTTCCCAAAATGGCGTCTATCATCGGAAAGACCGGTGCCGAGTTGATCATGCCTGTAAGTCATCTGCCAATCGGTCTGGCTGACGAAAAGAATTCGAAGAAGAAGGGCGAAAACAGCGGTTTTTTAACCATAGTTTATATTCTTCAGGCTCACTCACTTCAACAAGCTCAAACCGATTTTGTCAGTACTGTCAGTCATGAGCTGCGTACGCCGCTGACCAGCATCAAAGGTTTCGCCGATACTATCTTGCGAGCTGGAGAGCGGTTGGACGTCAGTCAGCAGCGCAGATATGTCGGCATCATAAAAGATCAAGCCGATAGACTGACACGACTGGTGGAAGATTTGCTGGCCGTTTCAAGACTGGAATCGAAACGTTTGCAGCTCACCAATCGCGCCATTGAACTGGCTGAAGCTGTTGAACGCGTGCAAATCAACCTGGCTGAGAAAGCAACCAATCATAAATTAGTGATCGATATACCGGCTGGTCTTCCGCCGGTTTGGGCCGATGCAGATCGTTTGGAGCAAATTCTTACCAACTTGATCGACAATGCCATCAAATATTCACCGGCTCGCACAACAGTAACTTTTGTCGCGAAAACGGTAGTCGCCAAGGGCGATAACGGGGATCCGACAGAGATGGTCGAATTCTACGTCGCCGATCAAGGCGTTGGAATTCCTGAAGAGCACCTTCCAAAAATCTTTCACAAATTCAGCAGACTCGATAATCCACTGGTTCGTCAGACCGAAGGAACCGGGCTCGGGCTCTACATTACGCGTTCGCTGGTTCTGGCGCTCGGCGGAGAAATCACCGTTGCCAGTCAAGCGAGTGGTACCACTTTCACCGTGCGATTGCCGGCTGCCACTTATGAAAAACAAGCTCAGCGAGGCCGTGACTGACCATGCTGATGCCCACGCCGCAACTTCTCATTATTCATCAGCCCAGACAGGCTGCTGAATACGCTTCGATTCTGGAGAAGACGGGCGCGCGCGTAAACGCGGTAACGACATTTGAAGAAGCAAACGAATTGCTTTCTTTCATACACCCTGATTTGATTATTCTTTCGGCGAATATGCCTGAAGGTGACGGTCGACTCTATTGTCAACAAGTCAGAGCGACTCTGGTACATCCCAGACCGGTTCTGGTTCTCCTTCACCCATCGACAGATGTTAATGAACGGATTAATGCCTTCAGATATGGTGCCGATGATGTGCTCCAGGATCCGATTGATAAAAACGAACTGGCAATTCGCGTCCTTGCTCACCTGCGAAGAAGGCAAGAGGAGTTCTCGAACCCGCTCACGCTGATGCCCGGTCCCAACATGATTCGCCGAATGTTGGAGCAATTACTAGTTTCCGATCGAACCTGGGCTGCAATGTCGATCGATTTGAATAAAATTCGTGTGTACAATGAAACGTATGGCGACCTCGCCGGCGATCAATTGATCAAAGCGCTCGGAGCCGTTTTAACGGATGCCGCTGACGACACGGATTTCGTCGGTCACATCGAAGCTGATGACTTCTTGATGACGACACGACCTGATGAAGCTTTTCGGAAGGCTGAACGAATTTGTCAGCAGTTCGACAAAATGAGTTCGCGGTTCTATCCGAAAGGCGATATCGAACGGGGCTATTTGATTTCAACAGGGCGTGGCGGAATTCGAAGGAGAGTGCCGCTAATCTCAGTTGCCATTGGTATCGTCGACAGTACCAAGAGGCGTTTCCAGAGTTACGTCGATGTCTTAACGTCGGCACGCGACGCGCGAGACCTTGCCAAGCAAAAGGGCGAGTCTTGTTTCATCTTCGGAGAGCCTCAAGAAGATGTGCGAACCGGTAATACCGTCTTAACGCGCACTCGCACTATCGAAATTCAAAAAATTGAAGAGACTAACGTCGGTCGGATATTGGTCGTGGAACCGGATGGCGCGATGGCTTGTTTGTTGCAGGAAACACTTTCGCTGGAAGGCTATACCGTGGAAGTTACCAGTTCCGCTGATGATGCTTTAACCATGGCTCGCTTTGAACCACACCCTGACTTGATCTTGCTTGAATCAAATTTGTCAGACCGAAAAATGGACGGCTGGAAATTATGCAGCATGCTCAAGTCAGATGAGGTGCTTTGCAAAATCTGGGTAGTGATGGCGACCTCACATCCTGATCAATCCAAGGCGTTGGAAGCTGGAGCTGATTTGTACCTTCCCAAGCCGTTCGATATACCGAGTTTGCTAAACGAAGTCAGCTTACTGCTCAAGTCGCGTTTTGCTTAACTGCAGCTGATGTCAAATCAGGTTGCCGGTTCGGCAACGGAAGAAAGATATCCTCCGGGTTCGGATCAGACCCGGTGCGACACCGCCTATAGTGGCTTACATTTCTTGGACTAAATCTGTGGTTGTTTCAAACTGCTGAGAATCCACTCGACAGCTTCAACGATGCTATCCGTTTGATAGTCCGGAGTGACCTTCCACTGGTATTCGCCGGACTGTACCTGTTTTCCATATCCCGTTTCAACCAGGATACTCTTGGCACCGCAATTGGAGGCAAGCTCAACATCGGTCGCTTTGTCGCCGACCACAAAGGAACGAGATCGATCTAAATCAGGATGGTCTTTATATGCTTGCTCAACCAGTCCAGGAGCGGGTTTTCTACATTCACACTCTTTCGTATACTGCTCGACGGTGCCATCCGGTAAGTGAGGGCAGTAGTAGACATCATCTAGAAACGCGCCTTCTTCTTTAAGAAGTCTCACTAGCTTCGCGTTCAAATCAAGAATGTGCTCTTCCGCGTAGTAGCCGCGCGCGGCACCAGATTGATTGGTAACCAATACCGCTGCAATGCCGGCCGAATTGAGCTTCCTGACAGCATCAGCCGCGCCATCGATCAATCTCAAATCGTTTAAATCTCTGATATAGCCTGACTCCACGTTGAGAGTTCCATCGCGATCCAGGAATACAACAGGCTTATGAGTGGATGACATCGTTGATACCGACGGTTAGGGACTGAGAGCATTGAAACATGTTTTGGCGTCGAAAATTACGTCGTCAGATATGATTGCTTTCATTTTTTTCTGCGCTAGGTGGAGACGTTGTTTCCGCCGTTTGTATTTCGATACTCCAACTACCACAAGTCGTCAGCCTGTGTTACGATCAGTCGAAACCGGTATGGATTGGTGATTTCATGAGAATGCACGACGAGAACGCCTCTTTCAGATTCAATCAGAAAGGCCTCAAAAAGTTTCTCGGCGACTTGGAATGCGACATCATGGAATTGGTTTGGAAATTGGCCAACCCAACTGTGACTGTTCGCGAGATATACGATACCCTGAGGAAGCGACGTGAGATCGCTTACACCACAGTCATGACGACTATGGTGCGCCTTTCGGAGAAGGGCCTTCTGAAGATTGTTGATAAGGCTGGCTTGGCGAACTGCTATAGCCCACAGAACAATCGTGAAGAGTTCATCGTTCGATCAGTCGAGCATGTCCTCGATGTTTTCTTCGACGAATTTCCGATGGAATCGAAACATTTCCTCGAAAAACAAGAGAAGAAAGCGGCAAAGAGATCCAGCAGCAAGCGGCGCTAGAAGCTCATCTTCAAGAATTTGAAAACACTCCGGTCAAATTGAGCGGAGTGTTTTTGTATATAAGTTCGTTCTCAAAAATCGTGTGCGTTTCAAATCCGCGGATCGATCTAGCCGTGAAACAAATTGAAGGGTCGTGTGTGATATTGCCGGTGGTTCTCACCAACTGGAGTGCAAAATCAAATTAGCTCAAACAAATATCCTAAAAACAAAAGAGGCAGCTTCGCAGCTGCCTCTTTCAATTTTTCTTTCTCTATCCGGTGAGCACGTCTTAGTTGCTGTCTGGGATTGGAGCGCCTTCTGGAAGCGTCGGTGAGGTCTTTTGGTGACGCTCTGCGCGACCCGTACTGAAGTAACGTTCGTCGAGAACTGTTGGTTCAACTTGGAAGAGGTTCGTGTCACGAGGACCTTCAACCCGTCCAATTTCTTCCGGCAATTTCAGCTGACCAGGGGTTCCTGGCAAGATGATTTCCGGACGAATTGCAACTACCAGTTCGCTTTCGTTTTTCGCGAATGCTTTCGATCTGTACATCGCACCGATTACAGGCACTTCACCGATCAGAGGTAGCTTGGTCAATTCACGACCGTTGTTGGAAGTGATTAATCCGCCGATGAACAATTCCTGTCCTGGCTTCATTTCGACAGTGGTTTGAGCCTTTCTCGTAATGAATGAAGGAATCAAGGATGCCGAACCAGGTACGTTCAACTGGTTCTGAGTAGAAGGAATCCGCTCTTCAGGCGAGATTTCGATTGTCAGTGAACCGTTCTCCATCAATACGGGGATGAAGTTGATTCTCAGACCGAATGGTTCGAACACGACTGATTGTTGTGCTTGACCCGCTGCGGCAATTGCTTGCAGGATAGGAATTTCTCCACCTGCCAGGAAGGCAGCACGTTCGCCAGAGATACAGACGAGCGATGGCTCGGAGAGGATTCTGGCACGCTGTTGGTTGATCAAACCTTGGATGTTTGGAGTGATCGAAGTGTGCGTTTGACCTCTGCCGTCCCAGTTGCTAGTCGCGCTAAACAAGTTTAACAACTGGTCCAGACCGAACGATGCACCACCCGGAGCTCCGAAGAGAACTGAGTTCTGAAGGACCTGAGGAGCTTGCAACGCGAGACCTTGACCGATACCTGAGTTCGGTCCAGTCAATTCTCCAGCGGTGACCTGGGTTCCAGAAGCGAAACCAACTGGTGCTGTTGAGTAACCTGTCGGAATTGGTCCGTTTGGAATCGGTACCAAACTGCCAGGGAAGGCTTGTGGTAGGAACGTTGTCGATCGGCTCTGAGTCAAACCGCCGAATGCCTGAGGCACTGGGACAGATAAACTGTTGGTACCACCGACACCGAACGCAAATCCACGTGAAGTGTTGTTGACACCGAGAGCGGTAGCGAGCTTTCTTGCCGTGGTCGTGTTCATTTCCATGAAGGTGACGTGCAAGATGATCAGAGGAACTTTTCTGACTTTGATAAGACTGGTTACGCGTCCGCCATCACTGGTGATGATCTGGCCTTTGGAAACGTTGTTGTTGACGTTAGGGAAGAAGGTATAACGGTCCACTGATGACAGGGTCGCCAATTGTCCGCTAGCACCACCTGCTTGACCACCACCTGCGGTACCGACTTCACCGATTCTGGCGTTGATCAAACGGTTGTTGGCGACTTGGATGTTGAATCCGCGGTCATCCATAAACACGTTGCAAGCCATCATGGCGCGGGTTACTGATTCAGGGTGATCAACATCGCCCAAGAGGAGGACTCTGTCAGAGCCGCCTACGGAGAATGCTTTCACGATGATACGTGGATCAATTTCGCGAAGAGCTGTTTGCAGTTCGGAGAAATCACGAGAAACTACGATATCGACTGCTGCAGTGTTACCGGCATCATCCCAGAGCACCATGGTTGTGCTTCCAGGTGCTTTACCCAGAAGTACCATTTGGTTTTCTGCTACTACTACGGGTTCTGCAATTCCAGGATCGCTTATAGAGGTACGGACGATCTTGTTGCGCATTTTGAAAGTTCTCGATTGAGATACCTTCAAATCGATTTCGTTTGTGGTCTTGAACTCTTCGAGGTCAACAGCGCCAGTAACAACCGGTGGAATCGGAGTAGCTGTCACGCCAGATGAAGTCGATTGTGCAATTACTTGGTCAGGAGCGAGTTGAGCAATCAATTGTTGATTGGTGTGTTCATCGGTCGGGACTTCTATCATCGAGGCTGCGGCTTGCGTAGGGCTCGATTTGAGAGCGACGATGTCATTGTCGTCAGCTGATGATGATGATAGACCGTCAGCTTGACGCAGTGAATGATGCAAGCTCAAGGCTGCTGCAGGAATCAAATCCTCAGGCTGCGATGCTTTGGCATTCTTGTTGCCGAGGAACAGCATCACGTCATTGTCCGCGATACTACCGGCAGTGGCTACCTTGTTGACGCTCGGTCGCTTCGCGACAGTCGC
>CAZRMH010000380.1:0-7935 GCA_964600935.1 uncultured Candidatus Obscuribacterales bacterium | reverse complement strand
TCAGACCGGACCTGTAGATCTTCAGATTCAGCAACGTGCTCGGCAGTTGGGGCAGTCCAATCAGCTCAGGGCAGCCGTCGATCATCAGGCTCCTCAGAGTGCTCGGCAATGCAGGCAGGCTCGATAGCCTAGGTCCGTTTTCGATAATCAGACTTTCCAGTGTGCTCGGTAGCTCGGGCAAGCTCGTCAGACTAGGTCCACAGTTTATGAGCAGACTACTTGGGTTTTCTGACCATTGTGAAGACAGCGCTTCTGACTCGAACTTCATGTGTTTTTCCTTGGTAAGAGTGTGTCGTCATTAAAAAATCAACTGCATCTCGTGGATTGAGTATTTAAAACCGGACGGTGAGCCGGATTGCGAATTACCAAAGTGATGCCGGAGAGAAGTCTTTCCCGGACGCAAGAACGCGCGATGTAGGAATGGTTAAATCTGGACGTGTTATCTGTTTCGACGTGGAAAGTTCTTTTATGACTGTAATTGGAATGAGATACGTTTACCCTAAGTCGGTGGTGCTTCTTATGGCTATTAACTCTTTGGCGGTCTCCGGCTGCGCATCTGACCGCGCAGCGCCCATCTGGTCAGTCTTTTGGGTGATATAGTCAGGCTCGCCAGAATATCAAAATACGTGTTTTTTCTCCAAAGTTAACTGGCGCTCATATCGGTGGACTCCATAAAGTTCACCCGGTGGAGTAATCCAGGCGACCCTTCACTCCGGCAAATGAGAGTGTTTGTCGTAGGCAGATGTTATTTACAGTCGCGTTTTTATAAGCTTCACTGTATTACACGAGGTTTCATGCCATCACAAGTGGTGCGGGTCTACGTCATAATTTCTGGATCAAGCTGGTTTCGTAGGACGACTAGTTTCCTGAGTAATCAAAACCCGATATGGAAAAATATCGATGCTTCACACCTTGCAAATCAAATTCATGAGTAGGCTTTTCAGGAAGACAAAACTCGAAGAGGTCATAGTCAACATTTTCTGAAAATGACCCGCACCAGAAGCGCCTTCCGGAGGCTCGCACGGAACTGCACAGTGATTGATCCGCTCTAGCTGTGCGTTCTCACAGTTGATCAATGTTTCACTGAAATACTACCGTATTGATAAATCTACTTGCACTATCGTCCACCGGTAAACACACCGAACAGCACGCCAAAAGCCATTCTTAAAATTCCGCAGTGTGCACCGAGGTGCAATCATCTGATTTGAGCGAAGTGCCAATCAGTCCAAGAGAAACAACTGTCGGTAGTTTGATCTATCGAATCGCCGGTTTTGTTGGAAGCAAAACTTCGCCTCGGAGGAGAAAATATGGGCTTCTTTTTGCTTGGTCTAGTCGTTATCCTGCTTCTCAGAAGCAGAGATCCAGAAGCACAGAAATTCGGTGAGACAATCGTCAAGCTAGCGCTTGGTGTGTTCGCCGTGCTGTGGCTTATCGTAATAATCGCAGTTCATCACAGGTACTACCCTGAAACAACCGAGTTGACGCTCTACACAATTGCCGCAATCTGCGTGCTGTTAGCGCTTCGCGAAGCCTACCAGCGCTTAGTCAGGCGCAACTGACCGTTTACCAAAACGGACCAAAGCAACCCTGACCGAGACCGAAACGGTGGCGGACAAATCCACCGATAGAATAATCCGCAGCGTGCGTGTAATGAAGAAACGCGCACCTCACAACTGAAAGACAAAAATGGGAACAAACATATTGGACGCGCTCAAACTGAGCTTTGGCATCGCTCTCACAACCGCGGCTGAGAGAAACCTTGCAGCGTCGTGTGCCTCCGCCAATGGTACCATCCACGACGACACTCACCGCGCTCGCATCGACTCATGTCTTGAAAATTACTCCTCAGGACAGATTGATCTGAAGAAAGTCGGACATGACTTTTGCAACAACACTTCGATCCGACCGCGTACAAAACAACCGGGTTCTAGCCGATTGCAACAACTCAAAAGGTCCATAAGGATAGTAAAAAAACACCGCAAGGAAAGACACAAGAGTGCTGTAGTTGACTATCAGAGAAGTAAATCAGCTGCCTGGAGAAACTTCAAGCACGAAATCTCGGCGTGCAGAGAAGCTTTGCGCAGGACGATTTCAAGTTTGCTCAAAGTCGAGCAAGAAACTCGTGAACTGGCTCGGACAACTTACAAGCAGCTGATCGAAAAAACAAAGCAAGCGCTCAAACAGAAACTGGAGATGCTTGAGCAAAGTCTTGCTGCCAATCGGGCTCAAATAGAAATAGAGATTTCGGCACAGCTTCGGGATCTGCATGCCAGCATCTTCGAACTAAAGCTAAAGCAGCCCCTACAGCGAATCGACATGAGTTTCCTTTCCATGAGAAAGCGCGAAGGTGCTGATGCCGGTTTCCCGATGTTCGCGGTTTTCACCACAAAACAACCGCAATTCAGAATCAAAGTCGGTTGTTTCAAACGAGCTAGGAGTAGAGACATCAAGGAAACATTCCACTGCTCTTATCCCAGGTTGTCGAAGTTCTTCACCAGTCTAGCGCCCAAGTTAAGACTGGCTGCCGATGAATTCGTCAAAGCAAAACTTGGTGGTTATCGTTACTCGAGACTTGTTGAGTGCGACGCCGAGATCACTTCGAATTTCGCCGGCGTCATTCCAGCGCCAGTGAGAGAGAAAATACGCTCAGCTGAGCGGCACTTTGACGAAATATTGATCGTCACCGAAGCGCCGTTATGGCAGATCCAGGTTTCATTCTACGTCAGTCCACCGAAAGTTCCGGTTGGTGACCCGCTGGTGATTGGTCGCAAAGGCGATTCATACTGGTTGATCGATGCTTTCGACACAACGCCGTCGGAATCATACGTACGCAGCGAGTTTACGACTCATCCTGGACGTGAACGTTCAAACTGAAATGAGGCTTCGATTGCGCTGACCTCGCTTTGAGTCCCCGCTTACAGTCAAGACTCCAGGCGATAAAACAAAAACGTCGACTGAAAAACATCACCTTCGGAAAATTTAAAAACATTGAAAAACACAAGAGAGAAAACAAATGAAAAGCACCACAATGACTTTACTAGGAGCATTTGCCTGCTTAGGATTAGTGGCGATCTGGCTGATACTCCCTCCTCACCCCATATCAGCAGTACTTCCGCTGATTGCATTCCTGTTAGCGATACTACTTCTGAAGCGAAAGCCCGCAGGCGGGCTAGTAATCGCGGTGATTTTTACTATCGCTTTCGGATTTACTTGCATCGAGTATAGAGACTACCCCGGCTCTGGCGCCGTTTACTTTCTCTGCGCCTATTCCGGTTTGTATGCCGTCCGTGACATTGGTGCGCAGATGGCGCGCCAGCGGCGTGCGCCAGCACTTCTCCAGAGTCTCGCCGATGGCGCTGCCCGCGTTCGCGACGAAGCTCTTGAGACCTCGCCACGCGCCGGTGACGTTGGTCCAGAAGCTCTTCCAGAACGTGCCCCGTTGTCGCGGCGGTGCCGGTTCGTCGTCGTTGTCCCGCTTGCGGGCGAGCGCGAAGATACTGAAGACCAAGCTGCAAAAGGCCGCACCAGCGAGACCGCAGATGACGACCGCTAGCAATCTTTTTCGTTCAGCAAACACTGGTAGCGAGAAATCGGTATTGTGAAATCTTCTGCATCGAAGATCCTACCGAAACCTCATCCCGTCTCCCGCCGAAGCGGAGTTAAGACCCTTTCCATACGCGAGCTGAACTGACTTGAACATAGGGACAGTGAAACAAAAGCGGTAATGCCCAAACCGCTTTGTTTCTGAAATCTATCTATTTGTTTATATAGTAGTAATTATACTCAAATACTCAAGTACTCAAGTTCAAGAGTCTAGTCGCCAAGAGGGTTTTGCACGGACGCAATCTCCGGCAAGTTTGTAAGTCACCGGTGTAAAAGTGCATCAATCAGTCGTTTTCGCAATACAGTGGACGGGTTAGAAATTTAGAAGCCGCCTCGTCCAGAAACTCGCTGAGCCGATGTGACGGGAACTGATGCAGAAATAATTTGAATGCTGAATCTTGGCAAGTTCCATTCAGGAACATTCGGCTAAACTGCACCATCTGTGGCACACATAGTAACAACGCTAAATTTTTGATATTTGTAAGCGTTGAAGTCTTCGGTCCAGGAGCATTTTTATGACGCACTTAAATCCTCTGCTCTATCTTGTTTTGATCAGCAGTTTGGTCATGGGCACAGGCTTTAACACGATACAACCGACTCTGGCGTTAGAAGCTGATGGCGCAGCCGATTTGGTGGTCTTCAACGATGCTAGTGGGATCAGGCTAAAGTACCCTCGGGGCTGGAGTATTAAGAGAAAGCCCGACCGAGATACACTGGCAAAATTTTCCGGTAAACCGGCTCCTAATGTGGAAGCAGAGATAACGGTCAGTCTGATAGACGATGGTGGCCTTAAGCCGGAAGATTTCGCCCGCATGTTTGGTGACTTGATGTTCGCCAAATTGAGCGGTGTTCGAAAATCGCCGTTGCAGAACATTTATGTTGGAGCTTCAGGACGCTTGTCTGGACGAATGCAGACTGTTAGCTTCACGATGCACGGAATGCCGGTGTATCAGGAATATCTATTTGTGCCGTCCAGAAACAAAATGCTTGTTGTTGCGCTGACGATCCAAAACTGGCAACGAAGTGCCGTAGAGGGAGCATGGAAGGTTTTTATCAATTCGATCGATGCACCTGAAACGATTATTCCGCCTGCGCCTATGACTGAGGTCGCAGCTTTTAAGTCCCAGCCAATTCAAACGGTCTGCAACACTTACTCTGCTTCATGCGTGGTCCCGCGACCTACAAAGAGTATGACCTTGCAGCAAAAAATCAACGCTGTGCTTCCTAGACCTGAAGAAGAGCGCTTCTTGCAAATACCCTGGCAGACTGACCTGCTCGCTGCTCGGCTGCAATCCGAACGCATAGGTAAGCCCATGTTTATTTGGATAATGGACGGCAATGTTCTTGGCGCCACTTGAGGAAACGGACACTTGAGCCGTGCGCTCTTGAACAACGAATCAGTGGTCAAATTCATCAAAGAGAACTTTATTCCTGTCAGCGGAGCAGTAGAGCATTTGCAGCCCAGTCGCTATGGAACAGCCGAATCAGACGCATCCAAATGGTTCGGCCCCGTCGCCAAACGCGCATTGAAGGATTACGCACCGGCTGGATTTTTCAAACAATTCGGCAGCTATCAAGGCATGTATGTTGCCGGTCCGGACGGCACTCCTTTCGAATACAAAATTGGACTGGCTTATGACCCCCAAGAATTCATCGAGATTTTGCAATCAGCTCTATTGAAATCGAGATCCGCAAAATCGAGAGCGCGGCTGCCTGAGCCGGTCTCCCCAATAGCCAACGAAGCAACGCCCGGCGCGAGTCCATCAACATCGGTTGTCCAGGTTTATAGTCGCATCTGTCCATTGCCTCCTAATGCCACTCTTGCCGAACGCAGTATTGGTCGCGACGTCATGTGGATTTTCCCTGCTGAGATTGACGAAATTCTCTCAGTCGCAGGTCAGCCTGGCGTGACTGTGAAAATGCCCCAAACTCTGGTAGCGCGGATGGTGCGATTTCAGTTGTTGAACCACGTCGGCAATATTATGCATCCGTTTTCGGAAAAGGACGTCAGGCGTGTAGATTTCAGAATGACACCAATAGAATCAGGCGACCGTATCAGAACATTTGCCTTCCATGGTTCCTATTCAAGCCAGGCGCCCATATCTCGCGACAATGACACTTCGTATAGCATGGAAGGTACGATTGAAGGGCGATTTTCGATCGATCAAGATCGAAGAAAAATAGTTCAATTTAGAGCGTTTGGAGAAGGGGTTTCACAGGGAGGCAATGACTCCCTCGCCAAAGCACGGAAGTATCCCGTGGTTTTCGCCATGAGTGAAGCGACACATCCGTCTTCTCGTGCAATGAAGCCATTTTGGGCTGCTATTCCGCTTTGGGCGCAGGTCTATGAGAGACCAAAGATTCTGATGTAAGAAACTGAAAAAAACTGTGGTCTAACCAACTCTCGGTTTTGTCCAAATCTGGTTGGATGCATAGTCAGCATCGGCATCGTCTCTTTATGAGCAGAAATCAGCTTTCCCGGTCTCCTGCTTGCCTTGGCCGCGCAGGACCCTCTGCTGCTTTTGCACCACATACGATACTAGTGATATTTTGCTCTCGTGTGCCTTTGTTTGCATCGTCCACTTGCACTAGTGGAAGCGTTCGAATGGCATGCGAGGAGTCCAGCATAGCGATTGAGAGGTGTCCAGCGGGAGACAGGCCATGCAACCCTATCAAAAATTTTTAGTTCGAGATCCAAACCAACAAAATTCGTTTTAGTCCGAACATGCCCAGGGCTGTCAGTCTCGCTAACTAGGGTCTTAAATCTGGGCGTCAATATGATGCTTGAGCATTGTCAAGAGAATCTGCCACAGTAACTCAACTTTATTTCCTTCTGTTCTAAAGGAGTCTCAACCAAACCAAGCAAAGTATCACTGTTAACACGCAACACCTGGCAGGAAACTACCTAGACTGCGTGACGGCCGGAAATCGATCTTTCGAAACGGCAAAGTTTTTTGGACTATCGGATCAAACCGAGCCATCAGAATTTCGTATTACAAACTCTCAACTAAAACTGGAAATCTTATGAACCAACCAATCAATCCTGCTGTTACTGATTCACAAGCCCAAGAGCCAAGAGGAAATCGTCGGTCAGATCCTAGATGGGACTCGCTCGCCGAGCTCATGGCTTCGGGTGCCACTGTCCGGGTCACCGTCGGTGATATCGCCAATGACCGCAATGGACGCCCCTGCGGGCACAATGTCTCGATTCAAGGACTGCGTGGATTTCTTCCCGGGTCACAGCTGCCGCGCCACGAAGGTAAGGTCGAGCTGAAGGGGCAAACAATTTGTGTCAAAATTATCGAATGCAATCCACGAGAACGTGGCGGGAAGCTGGTCGTAAGCCGGCTGGCCGCCCTGAAGGATGAGCGTAATCATTTTGTCGGAACGCTCACTGAAGGTCAGGAGGTCCGAGGACAGATCGCATCAGTTGTCGATGGACTCGGCTACTTCGTCAGTTTGGGTGTAATGGATGCTTTGCTTCACCGAAGTGAAACTGATGGAAAGGTCTTCAACGTCGGTGACTGTTTGACAGCACGGGTCCGCTCGGTGGACACGGTGAATGGCAAAGTCAGCTTAAGCATAGGCACTCCGAATAACACGCAACGACGTTCCTCGAGCCTTGATGCAGACGGAAGCCGTCAGTCAAATTCGTTTTCAACTGCTGAAACGAGAAGCAAGCCAAAAGTAGTCGCTAAGTCGGAAGTTCCAAGCCGTGTTACAACTCGAACTCAGCCTGCTAGGCGCAATTCAAAGTCGAGCAAGCCGGCGCGTACCAAGTCAGTCACTTTGACTAGCTTTGCTGACCTGCTGGCGCACTTTGAGCAGCGCGCTTCAAGTTAATGCCAGGACAAGAATTACCCTCGACGATCTGCAGAGATAAGTACTCTGAAAATGCGAGCGTCGTCAGGGGTTAATTCCTTGAAGGCGCTCAATCTTGGAGAGTAAGTAGACGATAAGAAATTCCAAAACCCTTACACCAGGAATACCCTATGAAACAGAGTCATGTCACCTTCTTGATTGTTGCAACCGGCCTCCTTCTAACTAGCGCGGTTATCGCCTTCGCCGTGCAAGACTTGGCACGTTGACCAATCTTCAGGATTGTTTGTCGAAAGAGACATACGGTCATCGAACCTGTAAGAGATGACGTTTGAATTTTCGGACGTCAGACGAAAAGCAGGACTGTTGAAGTCCTGCTTCTATTTCCACCCCCTCCATCGGTACACCGCGGAATGCAGACCTTTGATTTTGTGCCACTGCCTGTTTGTATGATGCGTTATAGTAGTTAGAGCTATTCGCGTAAGCAATCACTGAGTCACGGTGTGTGCTAAA
>CAZRMH010000379.1:1394-7938 GCA_964600935.1 uncultured Candidatus Obscuribacterales bacterium | reverse complement strand
AAATACAACAGGCACCTCTTGTCTCGGTCCACTTGCTGGACTCCAACAGCAGCAGGACACCTACGCTTCATCGGTTCGAACGCTTATGGATGGTGACCGCACAACTCTCGTGCTCGTCTCTCGTCCAGAGCAAACGGCATTAAGAGAAGCCGCGCTTACAAGTGCGGAGTTACGGCAGATCGGCGTTGCCAATCAATGTCTTGTTTTGAATGGAGTGTTGAGAAGTGATACTACTGGCGATGCTATCGGATCTGCTTTTGCCACTCGTGGACAGTCCGCTTTGCAATCCATGCCGAGAGAGTTGGCTGAACTTCCAACCCAGGAAATACTTCTCAGTGCCAGAGCACTAATTGGTGTTGAAGCGTTGCGCAGTATGTTCAAGTCAGACTGTTCAGCCACTGTTCACGACCAACACTCAACAACAGATGAACTTCCTCCGCCTCTTTTGAATATCGTCGATGAGTTGGAGAAATCCGGTAAAGGCGTGATCATGACCATGGGCAAAGGTGGCGTCGGTAAGACCAGTATCGCCGCAGCAATAGCCGTAGAACTCGCTCGTCGCGGGCATCCCGTTCATTTGAGTACCACAGATCCAGCCGCGCACATCTCCTGGGTCGTTGACAATCCGCTCCCTCTCCTGACCATTAGTCGCATCGATCCTTCCGAAGAGACGAAGGCATATCAAAACGAAGTTATGCAAAGTGCAGGCCGCAATCTTGATGAACAGGGGCGCGCACTGCTCGATGAAGATCTTCGTTCTCCTTGTACAGAGGAAGTCGCAGTCTTTAGAAGTTTTGCAAATGTGGTGGCAAAAGGACAAGCTGGTTTCGTTGTACTGGATACGGCACCGACCGGACATACAATCCTCTTGTTGGATGCTGCTCAGGCTTATCACAAAGAGGTTCTGCGCCAATCAAGCAATATGCCTGATGCTGTCATCAACTTATTGCCGCGACTGAGAGACCCCGAATTTACTCGCATACTGATTGTAACTTTGCCAGAGGCCACTCCAGTTCATGAGGCCAAGCGTCTCCAGGAGGACCTCGCCAGAGCGGACATCCACCCATTTGCGTGGATTATCAATCAGTCGCTTTCTCCATTGCAGACAACAAATGCGATTTTAGTTGCTCGTCAACAAAACGAAAAGCTTTATGTGGACGAAGTGAAGCGACTTGCCAATCGTGTTGCCATCGTTCCGTGGTTGCCTGATGCGCCAACTCATTCGTCGGGTTTGGACAAATTGCTTGGCGGCAAAACTTTGAAAGCATGGTCCTCCTCTGATGCTCGATCGAGTAGCTCCGCGCCAGTCAAGTAGGTCTGCCGAGTTTTGGTTGCATCACGAAGTGAATAGACTGCAAATCTTCCAATGCAAGGAGAGAGCGCCACGAGAGTTTTTGCTTGTCTTCATCGGATATGCGCTTTCCAGTGTCTTGAACTTCGGGCTCTGGTAACTATACATTTGCTGTAATTTTTTACCCAGTTTTCACTTACTAAGTGGTTTGATCACAGCATCAGATTCCGAATGCTAGAAGAATTATTAAGACCGTTGGAAACCTCTGCCGGTCAAATCCATGTGGGCTGCGTGATTGCCTTTCTAAGGTTGTAAGAGTTATTTTATGACGTTAGGCGGCTGACCTAATAGGAATGGAGTGTCCACGATTAATGCGGGGGCACCGAATATAGTGGCGCCCGCAAGCAGCTTTTTTAAGAGACTACATCAACCGATAGAGAGACACAGGAGCCAATCATGACGATACTGCAAAACAAGACCGGTTATACATCGAACATCGAAGAGACCGCCCTCGCCAACGAGAACTTCCGCAAGGTTTTGTACACCGCGAAGCACAGTCAACTTGTGGTCATGAGCCTCTTGCCAAAAGAGGACATCGGCGAAGAAGTGCATCAGCTTGACCAGTTCATCCGTTGTGAATCAGGCATGGGTAAGGCAATCTTGAACGGCATCGAGCACGATTTTAACGACGGATTTGTGGTATTGGTCCCCGCCGGAGCACGCCACAACATCATCAACACCTCAGCAGATAAAGCGATGAAGTTGTATACCGTTTACTCTCCGCCCAATCACAGGGATGGAGTCATTCATATAACAAAAGCAGATGCGGAATCCGACAAAGAACATTTTGACGGAAAGACGACCGAAGGTTAGCTGGTTACTTTGCACCGAAAAGCGCACCGACTTCAAAAGTTACTCCCAGAGCTAGTGCACTCCAGAAGGTCACTCGAACAACGGCCGGAAGAATCCTGGCGCCGCCAGCCTGTGCAGCAAGTCCACCGAGAATTGCAAGCAATACTAACGCACCAACTGCAACTATCGGTATGAGATGTTGTGCTGGCGCGAGAATGATAATGCCAAGCGGCAGAGAAGCGCCAACTGCGAAACTGCACGCCGAGCTGATTGCGGCTTGCAGCGGCTTCGCAGATGTCACCTCTGAAATCCCTAGTTCATCCAAAGTGTGAGCGCCGAGTGCATCATGAGTCATTAGTTTTTCGGCTACCTCGTTTGCAAGTGTGAGATCCAAACCACGACGAACATAGATCGCGGCGAGTTCGGCGTGCTCACTTGTAAAATCCTCTTCTAATTCTTGGCGTTCTTTGTTCAACGCAGCCTTCTCCGTATCCTCTTGCGAGGAAACCGAAACGTATTCTCCAGTGGCCATCGACATCGCGCCAGCTGCGAGTCCAGCGATTCCGGTGACTAAGATATTGGCGTGGTCTGCACCAGACGCAGCCACACCAAGCACAAGACTTGCCGTCGATACAATTCCATCATTTGCACCCAAAACAGCAGCGCGAAGCCAGCCGATGGTATGTATTTTGTGTGTCTCTTTATGTGACTTCGGCATTGTGGTTCCGGGTAGGGTCTTCAGCCAGATCAGATGCAACCATACCATGAATATTCGTTGCTAATTATTTGACAGATATTCTCGCTTGTCCGATCATGCCCGGTCTAAGCACTGCTTGTGGATTTTTTAGAGTGACACCGATTGAGAAGTCTTGGCTTGAGGGGTCATTTGGTATCGTTATCCGATCAATGCTGCCGACAAAGTTTTTTTTGGGAATATTCTTGCACCAAAAGCTTACTTGCTGCCCCATATCAACACGGTGTCGCTCAGCAATGGGCAAGACAATTTTTAGATTCACATCGATTATTCCAGCCAGCACATAAGCTGCTTCATCCAGATTTACCCGATCACCGAGGTTAACATTCTTGGTTATGAGCACGCCACTGTTCGGAGCTCTGAGCGGCATTTTGCTGGGTTCAGTTTGTTGTTTAGGGTCCAGCAACTTGATACCATACATGGTTGTAAGAGTTTGAAACTCGTTTTCTAATCGAACTTGCTGCTCGTTAAGGTCCTCGAGATCTTCGGTGGCGGTGCGAACATCCTCCACTGCTTGCTGGAGATCCTTCTCGGCTACGATTCCTTCTTTAATGAGCTTTCGGAGTCGCTCGAGGTCTGATTTGGCTAACCGACCTGCAGATTCTCTTTTCCTGATACTCATTTCAAGCTGTTCCCTACGCGATAAGTAGTCGGCACTCTGCCTCACTAGCTCAGCGCTCTCCATCAGGGCGAGCAATTCACCTTTGCGATAATACTTTCCAATGACGGCGTTGTCCTCACAGATGCTGCCAGGAAGCATGGCATGCACATGAAAGGACGTATTTTCACATTGTTCGATACGGCCTTCAGCTGTGATGGATTTCGATCTTGATGACGGAGCTCGAACGGCGGCGGTAGGTTTCGGACCTGTTTCCAGCGCAACAGTGGCGCCGGAAACTTTGAAGACAGTGTTTGGAATATCGTAAATAGCAGGTAAAAATGCTAGGAGAGAAAAACTCATCAGAATATATTGGACTGGCTCATGCACAAAATTTTCTCCCAACCTAACCTTCCCATTATATCTAGTTCTCAATGTTGCTGAGCGTTCAGATTCTAATGTCGGTTCGTCGTGAAACTTATTGGCATATGGCTATCCGTCAGCGAGGCACCACTGGTGGTGCTAATGTAATCAATCGAGAACTTTTAGCCAGCGAAAGATCTTTGTCTTCTGTTTTGCATATAATCCTGAGCGATTTGTTCGCGGCGAGCCTAAGACCATTGCCATAGGTTTTCTCAAAACCAAAACCATTCATGAAATTAAACTGTATCTTCACGGGTGCTACTTTTTGTGAATATATAATCGGTTCTATATTGTCTTTAGGCGGAAAACGATTTGACAGACTTTTATACAGAGAAGACAGAAACAAGTTGGTTCGGCAACATTAGAAATTCAATCTTTGCTGCCTTCTTTGGATTTCTTTTGTTTGCTGGCGCATTTCCGCTAGAGCTGTGGAATGAGTCGCGCGCAATCAATCAGGAAAGGGCTCTGCAGGAAGGCGAGAAGAGTGTCATCTCTATTGAGTCAGGGGTTGTGAGACCTGAGAATGAGGGCAAACTTGTTCACATCACTGGAAAAGCTACAACTAAAGAGCAGCTTCGAGATCCTGAGTTTGGCATCAAAGTAAACGCGATCAAATTGAATCGAACTGTTGAGATGTATCAATGGGCTGAAGAGACGCACTCGGAATCTAAAGAAAAAGTTGGTGGCGGAACGGAGACGATAACGACTTATAGCTACGATCCTCAGTGGAGCAAAAAGCTAATTGACTCGAATCGTTTTCGCCAACCTTTAGCCCACGCGAATCCCCCAGCTTTCGAATTCAGCGCTCTTAGCCAAGTCGCGAAATCTGTTTCACTCGGTGCATTCTCGCTGACCAGCGGAATCATAGATCAACTTCCTTTAAGACCGTTTGCAGTACCAGCCGACACAAGAGTCGCCACCGTGCCCGCCGCGCAAAACAATAAGGTAAGCGTAGAAGACGGACACTTCTATTTCGGCGCCCATCCTGCTAATCCTGAGGTTGGCGACGAGCGGATCGCATTCGAGTATGTACCGCCTACCGACTGCTCAGTTGTGGCTAAGCAAGAACAAAATCGATTGGTCTACTACACCGCGAGCAACGGCAACAAAATAGAGCTGGTACAGGAAGGGACCGTATCAGCGCAGGACATGTTCAAAAAAGCAGAAGCAGACAACAACTTGATCACTTGGGCGTTACGCGCTGCCGGTGTTGGGTTGATGTTCAGCGGTATGCTTTTGATGGCATCGCCGATCCGGGCTATTACAAATGTGATTCCATTAGTCGGTGACCTTACCGGATTTGGAATAGCGATATTCGCGTTTTTGGCTTCTCTAGCGTTGAGTCTGGTAACTGTTGCCATCGGCTGGGTCGCATTCCGCCCTCTATTGGCATTCTCCTTACTCGGCGGAGCTGTAGTTTTGTTTGTCCTGCTGCTGCGAATGCGTCGCGCACAGGGTGCTGGCTAGCTCGAGGGGCGGCAACGACTGCAGTTCGTCGAAAACAAAACGATTGCGTTCATCCAACGATCAAGAAAGTGTATGGACCAGACGATCTCGAAACGCTAACTGGACTATTGTTGGAAATCAACACTTCACTTGAGTTGTCCAATGAGCAATCTGTATCGAGCCACCTTGGTGGCTATTCTGATTTTTCTTTTTACCGGTTCGCATCCAACAGCATGTGCTCAACCTGACGCTTCGTCGGCGGACATGATGGCGTTTTTGAAAGAGTTGAAGAGATCTCTTAATGACCATCGCTATGAAAAAGCGTTCAAGCGGTCGGAGTTTATCAAATCGCCGGACTTTACTCACGACGTATACAGTCGTCTCACCTGCGCCGCACTTGCTGATAGAACTGGAAGATATCACGTTAGCGGCAAAATATTGAACGCGGTTGTGAATGAGTCTGCCGAGAGCAAAGATTCGACAGGAGCGTGGAGACCTCGCTGGCAAGTGTATCGAGTGATCCGTCAACCAATGCTGATGAATGATGCTGCAGAGAAAGGCTTAGCGGTAACCGCTGTTTTTCTTTCTGAACGGGCACTTGATGCTTATGATGGCAGTGACAACTTTCAATGCGCCGAACTTCTTACTGAACTCGCTTCAGCATTGATGCAAAACAGAGAATATTCAAGGTCGATCAAAGTTTATCAAAAGGCGCTGTCTGTGGTTGATTCAGACGACCCGAAGTCTAAAAAGCAGATCGAATTTTTGCACGCTCAGAACCACGCGCTCGCGACAGCCTTATCTCAAACTGGTCAGTGGAAAGCTGCTAAGGTTTTCTATCTTCGTAATTTTATAAACGCGATGAATAGTCGAAATGCATACGAGTCGCTTGACTGTCTGCATGAATTGGTAAACTGTCTGGTTCAGATTGGGGGTAAGTGCGATGACTACGATGAGATTGTAGATCAATTCGCACAGATCGCTCGGACGAGGAAGGACTGGGTTACAAGTGTTCTCGACTATTCGGGCTATTTAAATATTGAACACTGCGATGCACCGCTGAACGGCCTATCACACCGAATTAAATCTAAGTTGTCTGACATCCGCTGCCGAGTTCGCGCAGAAATCTTGACCCTCAATCATCCTGCTGACATATGATTTCCACAATAATCAGTTCTGC
>CAZRMH010000379.1:0-1294 GCA_964600935.1 uncultured Candidatus Obscuribacterales bacterium | reverse complement strand
GCTTCTTTTCTCGCGGTCAATTTGTCGATCAGCTGTTTTTCCATTAGTGACTGTCAATCTGTTTTTCAACGGACTTGCTCCGTACGACTTCAACGTAGGACCTCATGGTTCGAGGTAAACTGGCGACATGACGTAAGCGAGTCAAGCAAAATGTTTCAATCGGGATAGATCCAGCCAGCAGAGTTTTCTATTGAAATTGCCATTGGTTCTCCATCACGATCAGAAAAAAGATTACCAGGCAATGGGTAATTTAGTGCGATCTCTGCGGACGCATCGGCGCCGAACTTTTCGTTTTGACCAGCAAGAAAAATTTTACGCCATACGGATCCCCATTTGAGATGCTGATTTTCAGAGGGGACAGGCCTGACAATCAGCTTCTTTAGTGTTACGTTTCCGGTTGAATCGGCGATCTCAAAATCGACAACGTAGGATTTGTTGACTAATTCGGAGACACATTCGGAGTACAGACCAGATTTCGAATTTCTGCTCACAGTCGTTGGAGGAAATTTCACTATCTTAAGAACGCTGATCCGTTGTGGCTTCAGATTTTTGACAACAGATGAAGCGTTACTAAGACCTGCTTTCTTCACAATTGGTAGTTTTTGCTCATTCAAAAAGCATCGCCATAATCCACAGGCGGCAAGAGTGCAGAACAATCCGATAATCATGTTCAATACACAAAGTAAGGCATTCGTGTTTGCTGAGATCACTGCAGATAGCGCGGCTAATATTGCGAACCCGGTTGGTATCATTGCAAGGATTCGAGTTTCGGCGATCCGATTGAGGCTTTTTACAAGATCATCGATTGATTGCGGAGGCTCAACCGTAACGTTTGTGCTGACTGGATACTTCAAGCTGGCGATGTTTTCAATTTTGATCTCGCGTGACTTAGCATCATCTTCAATGCGTACTGATCTCTTAGACCAACGTTCTGGCCATTGAAGCTCAGAAGGCATTTCTTCTAGCGTCATCAAGGCATTTAGAAATTCCGAAATTGACTGATAGCGATCATCTGGCTTTTTTGCATAGGCTCGAGTCAAGATCTTTGCCAGTTTTTTAGGCCATTGAATATCCGATCGTGTGGTCTCAAGAGGTGCGGGCATCGCAGTAAGGTGCTTGTTCATTGTTTCAAAAGCTGTGCGCGCGCAAATCGGAGGCTTGCCTGTAAGCGCCTCGTAAATAACGCAACCCAGGGAGTACAAATCAGATCGTGCATCCACTTCTTGATCGAGGCATTGCTCCGGGCTCATGTAAAGCAAACTTCCCAGCATGTTTCCATCCTGTGTCAGTTTCA
>CAZRMH010000378.1:0-7952 GCA_964600935.1 uncultured Candidatus Obscuribacterales bacterium | reverse complement strand
CGGCGAAGGACTGTTTTCTAAAACGGACTCGGTACAGATCAAAGTCGGCAACGAATCGAAAACCTTCACTGCTGGTAGTCACGTCACACCAGCCGAATATGTGGCAATCAAACAAGTTTTGACCGGCTCCGGTCAAAACCTCGAAATCACCGGCAATGGTACGGCTTCCGGTGGACAGGTCGACCTCTCGGCTCTCGACTCCGGACGGGGAATCACACGAGCTTCCAGTCTCGTTGTGCCGGTTGGTGTCACCGCAATTGGTGATTTCTCCCGTGGATCCGAATTTAGATTGACTGGAGATTTGAGTAATTTCGGCACTGTGGAAGCGCTGAACGACGGGCGTGGCAAGCGTGCTGGTTCTTTCTACGCTAACAACATATCTAACCAAGCCGGTGCACTCATCTCCTCGCAGGGTGATCTGATTATTGCTGCTTCGTCGAGTCTGTCCAACGATGGATCAATCATATCGGATGGCAGTGTTACTCTGAGCGCCAAGAATTTGACGAACTCAGGCACTGTATCTGCGGTAAGAGAAGTGAATTTGAGCGCTGAAGCAATCACAAATACGGGTGCTATCACTTCTATTTCCAGCAACGTCAACATAGATAATCCAACGATCGCGAATTCGGGCACTTTCATTATCGACAATCGTGGTGGCGACATAAGCGCATTGAATGGTGCGATCAACGTGAGAACGCCACAATACACCGGCGCTCAAAATACCTATTTGGTTGGCGGCAACCTCCTGAGTTCAGAACTCAATCTCAATGCCGGGAGCGGGAGCGCCGACGTCGATGTCGAGGAACTCACTGGAACGGTGAATTCGACTGGAACCGCGGCTCATGTAACCGCGGACACGTCAGTGCTCAATCTCGGTACCATCTGTCTCACCGGAGACCCGACTTTTTACAATACAACCGGCGCCATTGCCATCAACGGCGACATCACAGTTGCTGAGGCTCTCACCATAGTGGCAGCCAGCGATATCAACTTCAACAATGGCAGCGACCTCACCGCCGGTGATGTGACGCAAGGTTATCCGATCACGCTAATCGCGGGTGCCAATATCACCGCCACTGCGGGTGGTTCTAACCAAACCGGGATCGGACCGATTCCACCTGCAAATGGTAACAATGGCGGCGTCACTATTAACGGCGGCAGTGCTACCGGCGGCTCAATTATATTCAACTCAGCGGCCGGTGTTGGAACGACAATTTCCGCTCGATCAACAGGCGTTCTGAACGTCAATGGTGCTGACGTCACACTCGTCGCGTTTCAAGGAACGAGCGCGAATAGTGGGAGGGTACGCATTCTATCTGCCGGGCAGGACTTCATTCTCACAGGTGGAAAAGGAGTTCTTGGCAATAACGGTTCGGTAACTATAATCGCCGCCAGTCAGAACGCTGGTGGCTCCGCTTTACCGAGCATTGATACTACTGGTGGTTCAGGCGCAGCTGGCAATATCAATGTATCTCTGGCTGAGCCTATCGCCAATGGCACCGTTTACTTCGCCAATGGTTCCAGAGACACTTCGACAGCTGCGATTGTGCCAAGCGCTGTACCATCAAACATAGGTCGAGTGAACTTTCAAAATGTCGCGGCTGGCAATGGGTCACTCAATGTCGTTGGTAGAAGTATTAACATGACTGTTTCTTCGAATACGGTTTCAGCGCGTAGAATTGACCTTGACGCCAGTCAATCGGGAGGTTCGATTAGCCTTCTGTCCAGTATTACTGCCGGATCACTGTTTAGTGCGATTGCTGAAGGAGCCATACATACGAGCCTCGGCTTTAATGACGGCTTGCTCAGCAGCCCTGTGGCAATTTTGACCAGTACGCTCGGTGTAATCGGAAGTTTCGGCGATGAATTTCTCATCACTGGCGGTGGCACTGTTTTCGCTGATGCTGGTGCTGGTGTGAATATTAGATCGCTTGGTGGACTGGCAATCGCTGGTGGGTCTGTCGCCGCTGGCAACTTTGTGGTTCAGGCCGAGGGCAACATTTCGATCACGGGCGACATCGCGTTAGGCAACGGTAGCGTTTCAATTAGCACTACATCTGGTGCGTTCACCGTTGGCGATGTCAATTTGTCGACGAGCAACGGTAACATCACTTTAGCGAACCTGGGCACGAACAGAAAAACTTCGACACTGACTTTGACCGGAACTGATATCCGGGCGTTCGGTGCACCGGCTCTTGGTGACATTACTTTATCGGTTGGAACGCCAACCGGTGCCGTGGCTGGACGGACACCGAAGAAAAACATCCAGGTGTTTACGAATGGAACTGGTCAGGTTTTCTTCGGCAAGCGTGGGCTGACTGCAAATGCACCGACCAGTGTTTTTCAGGCGAATGATGCCAATATCTTTATCAATAACGCTCTGACTACCAAAAATATCGTGATATCAGGAGTGAACTTGCTGGCCGATTAAGACAGGTTGCCAATCACTACGTTCAAATGTACTCCCGGAACCGATACAACGGCGATCGTGAGGCGGTCGGCTGATCATTAACGTGATTCTGTTTTCAAATACGACCCGTTTGTCATGTACAATGTATCGGAATGGCATATTCCGGGGACCGTTGCTGGTCCTGATCTGGGTCTAGTTCAGGGAACTATGGAAAAGACGGGCTGGTCAAAGACGATGCGTTTTCGCATGGCTCTCGCCATGAGTCTTTCCGGCTTGATTCCTATTGTTGTTTGCCACCTGATTGTCTTCGGCATCACAGGAGACGTTCTTGAGAGCCTGGCGAGGCTCGCGCCCTGGTATTTGCCACTATTGGTTCTAATTTTGGTCGTCAATTGGTTTCTGGCTGAAGTCATTTTGAGACCGCTGACTCAGCTATTGCAAGCCACGACCCATCTCCACACCGTAGACATTCGCAAACGGCTGGAAGTCGATGCAAATGAACCGACTGAAACTCTCGAGCTGCGAAAATCGTTTAATAAGCTGCTAAACCGTTTGGAAGAATCGCTCAACATCCAGTGTCAGTTTGTCGCGGATGCTTCTCATGAACTTCGTACACCGCTGACATCGATTCAGGGTTACACAAAACTTCTGATGAGGCGCGGGTCCAACATCGACGCCAATCTTCTCGGAGAGGCTCTTCAAACCGTCTCGGACGAGTCCGGGCGCTTGATTCGGTTAGTATCCGATTTGTTGCAATTGGCTCGGGCTGACGCCGGTCAAGCGATCATCAGTCAATTGGAGTTTATCGACCTGCGCGATGTAGTCGGCAGCGTAGAAGATACTGTCGTGATGGTGGCACCGGAGCAGATCGAAGTGCAAGTGATTATGCCGCAAACGGCGATCATGGTGAATGCCGATGCCGATCGTTTGAAACAAGTTTTTCTCAACCTGGCAAATAATGCAATCAAAGCTACTCAGGCTGGTGGCAAGGTTACTATCACCGTTCGCTCGAGCAACGATCAGGCAATTATTCGAGTGATTGATACCGGAATTGGTATCGCTCCAGCCGACCAGCAACGTATATTCGATCGCTTTTACCGTGTAGAGAGAAGCCGCACTCGGAGCCGCTTGTATGGCGGTGGGTCAGGTCTTGGTTTAGCAATTGCGATGACGATTATTAAAGCTCATGGCGGCACTATCGACTTGGAGAGTGAATTGAACAAGGGTTCCACATTCACTGTGAAATTGCCGATCGCGACCAAAGACGATAAAGGCAAAGTTACGACCTCTGCTGCACCCGAAGCGGTCGACGAGAAGCCCGAGGAAAGTTCGGCCGTCTCGGCTCCGATGCCGGATCCAGTTTCTGGCGCTCGCTCAGAATAGTTTCGAAAAATCTTGGTCTTGGAAAGATGATTTTTTTCGAGTAGTTCTATAAGATTAGCTGCGCTCGTTTACCGGGAAATCTTGTGAGCAATAGTCAACAAACAAATGTGTCAAACCCGGCTCTGGCGCTGTTTGCTGCCAGTTTCGCATCTTTATTTTTTGAACTGCTGATTATTCGCTGGCTGAGTTGCGATTTTATTGCCTTCAGCGTTTTTAAAACCTTCCCGCTCGTGACGTGTTTCGTCGGGCTTGGAACTGGCGTCGCAAAAGGCGAGAGTCGTCACTTTCGCTACGTTGGTCTGGCGCTGCTGGTCACTGTTTTAGTGACCGTGATAACTGATTTCAAGGGCTACGGTCCGGAGTTTTTCCCCTCACTGACGTTGTATCAGTGGAATGAACTTGGTATAGGCGCAGGTCAGGAATTGATTATGCGCGTCATCAGAATGACGTTGTTGATGATCCTTCTTTTGATGGGACCATTCGCCGTGATGTTCACAATCGGTACGTTGATTGGAGAAATGTTCAACAGGCTAGATCCGTTGCGCGCCTATTGCGTTGACATCGCGGGTGCAATTACCGGTAGTTTGACATTTGCATTGTTGTCGTTTGCCGCCATCACACCGAATGCTGAAGTCGCTGTCTTCGCCGCAATTGTCACTGTATTGGTTTTCATTACTCGGCAACCAAAAGTCGTGACGTTGTCTACGCTTTTGGTGAGCTGCATCATAAGTTTGTTGCCTGTGTTCAACAACCCGACGACAATTTGGTCGCCGTATTATCGAATCGATGTCGATCAAATCAATGTTCCGGCCCCTCTCACCAAGAGCGGCAAGAATGAAGATGTCGGAGTTTACATCAGCGCTCACCGGGGATTCTGCCAAGCCTTCACGAAGCTTGAGAAGCTCGAATTATCCGAAGCCGGAGAAAACGAGAAGGCATCCAAACTTTTGGCAGGATTCTTAGACGTTCGACGTGCTTATTACGGCTTGCCTTATATCTTCCAACCGCAACCGAAGGACGTTCTAATCCTCGGTGCAGGAAGCGGCTCTGACGTCCGTGAAGCTGTTCGGCGCGGGGCGACTTGGATTGATGCAGTTGAGATCGATCCAGGTATCTTATCGTTAGCTGCAAAACATAATCCGTATTACAAAGATCCTGCCGTCCACTATCATCTCGAAGATGGTCGTAGGTTCCTTGCAAAAACGAATAAGAAATACGATTTGATTATTCTCGCTTGCCTGGATTCGTCAGCTCTTGCGGGCACAGGCTCATCACTTAGAACGGATTGCTACATACATACCGCACAGAGCTACCGCGACATTGCCAAACTTTTGAAACCTGATGGAATATTCGCACTGTCATTTGGTGCCAGTGTTCACGGTGACTCAGATTGGCTTCGGAACCGTATCTACAGAACTGTTGAGGCCGCAACCGGTTATCCGCCTGCGGTGATGTCCGATGAAAAGGCCAAGGTTAATTGGCCGGCGTACTACTTCATAACTGGCGAACCAATTCGTAAAAAGCTCGTCGAGGCGCCAATTCAGCCCGAGTCGTTTACAAGAATCGATATGCCTGCTGATGTGAAAGGGTTAGTTTTAAACGACGATTGGCCTTTCCTCTACGTGCGGGATAAAGTCTTGGATATCCCTTACCTGGCTGTTCTTTGTCTGATCATCGGCCTTGCGACCTATGTCGGCAGGTCGTTGCTCTTCAGTAAAAAATCCGGTTCTGACATTCAGCTATTTTTGCTTGGTTCGGCATTTATCCTGATCGAACTGCAAGCAATATCTAGACTGGCTCTGAATTTTGGAGCGACATGGATTACCTCGTCTGTTGTCATTAACAGCGTTTTGCTCATGATTCTTGCCGCTAACTATTTGATCCTCAAGATCAAGAATCCGATATCCATGAATGTTTTGTACGGTGGGCTGATCGCATCGCTTCTAGTTTCTTACCTGATGCCGTTCGATTTGATTCGAAGCAATCTGGCGAACATGGAGATGTTGAGCCATGTTGTGGTCACTGTGATTACGCTTTTCCCGATACTGATCGCCGGTTTGATTTTTGCTACAGCGTTTAAAACGGTCAAGCATCCTTCGCGCTCATTCGCATTTAACATCCTGGGCAGCGTGCTTGGCGGACTGTTGGAATATCTCTCAACCTATGTGGGAATCAACAATCTCGTGCTCGTGGCGATTGTTCTATACGTGTTTTCCTACCTCGCTTCTCGCAAGGGCGACGCTTAGTTAGAATTGAAAATAGATAAACGACGGCGTGACGTCGGGCGAGAAGATCAATAGCATTGCGATAAGAACCGCCAGGTACGCGGATTTGAAGCCAGGGAAGAAGTTGGGCATGATGCTGCCTTTTTCTTTCGATTTTGAGCAGACGATCTGCATTATCCACATTAAGGTGAGCACCAGAGGCAGTATCGGATAAACGATGGAGCCGTTGGTGTTCATGATTGCAGGCTGCCAGTTTGCTAGCCCGTCTGCGGCGGGTTGCAGATTGAACATTTTGCCGAGCACGAGGAAGCCTTCGGGGATATTGTTGGCGCGGAACATCGCTAATCCGAGAGCGTGGGCGTTAAACGTTAATGCGATTGCAAAAATATGGAATGCTTTTGTTTCAACAAATTTTTCCAACGCCATACTTTTTGCCACTATGTGACGCCAGGTGCGATGGAGGACGAGAAGAACACCGACATAAAATCCCCAGACTACGAGGTGGGGAGCGGCGCCGTGCCACAGTCCGCCTAGTGTCATGGTGATAACCAGGTTGATGCAAGTACGCACCTCGCCTTTGCGGCTGCCGCCCAATGGGATGTACAAATAATCTTTCAGCCACTTGGATAAAGTGATGTGCCACCTCTTCCAGAACTCGCTGTAGGAGCCCGATAGATAAGGCAGGGCAAAGTTGGCTGGAACCTTGATTCCGAACAGTAGTGCGGAACCGCGGGCGATATCAGTGTAACCGGAGAAATCGAAATAAACCTGGAAGGTAAATGCCCAGGTCGCAAGCCAGAAGTCCGCTCCGGTGAGCATCTCAGGGTGTGCATAGCAGCGCGTAACTAAAATTCCGAGCATGTCGGCCAGCACGACCTTTTTAAACAGTCCGAAGAAAATCAATTCCATCGACTGATTAAAGTCAGCGATGTTCAGTTTCTTTTCGAACTTGAGCTGTGGGATGAAGTCCTGGTAGCGTTTGATCGGTCCGGCGATTTGAGTGGGGAAGAAACTTGGGAACAGAGCAAACTCTATAAATGACTTCACTGGCTTATCGCCGCGATAAATGTCTACCAGGTAGTGGATAAATTCGAAGACGAAAAACGAGATGCCCAGGGGCAAGATGATTTCCCATGAGATGTTAGGAATCTCGTGCAAGCCAATCGCTTTCACTACGTCGTTAATCAGATCGCGTGTCATGAACGCGTATTTGAAATATCCAAGTACCAGCAGATTGACTGTTAGAGCGCCGAAGAGCCATTTGCCTTTGTTCTTTTCGCTGCGGTGTATTGCGAAGCCAAAAGCGTAGTTGAGCGCAGTCAATCCGAGAATGAGAACGCCATAGATCGGTTTCCAAAACATGTAGAAAACGTAGCTTGCCAGAAGCAGCGCTGCTGCGCGCCATTTTGCTGGAATCAACCAGAACAGCGCGACTGTCACCGGGAGAAATATCAGATAAGCTACACTGTTGAACAGCATCTACAAACTCCTAAAGCTGGTTGGGCGCTTTGCCGGCGACTGACGAATCGGTTCCCGACAAACGCGAAACCAGTGGTTCTTTACTTGCAATAAATTTGGCGATTAGTTCGTGCAATTGCTCTCCACCGGAAGCGTCCATGTGAGCCCAGTCGGTGAAGTCGTGTGGTCCGAATTTTCCGTTAGCCTGTGCATCGAGAAAATCGCAATCGTACTTTGATGCCAGAGTTTTTAGTGTTTTGACGTGGCGATCGTAAACACCGTCTCGCATGCAGCGCAACGCAATAGTCGTGACAGGCATGTTGACCAGAATCACTTTGATGTTCTCTTCTTTGAGCGCTTTCAGATTCATATCTAACCAAGTTTTTTGGTTCTCGAACAACTCATTGTTTGGAGTTGCGTAGCGCTTGAGACAGTCAGCATCCGCGATGGTTGCGTTAAAGTATGGAGTGGTTGGG
>CAZRMH010000377.1:0-7968 GCA_964600935.1 uncultured Candidatus Obscuribacterales bacterium | reverse complement strand
GGTTGCGGGGGTAAGATTTGAACTTACGACCTTTGGGTTATGAGTCTAAAGGTCAGTGGTTTTTCACAATTTTCTTGAGTTTACCCACGCTTTCCAATCGTACACAGAATCGGAGTTTTCAGAGTTTGCCATACTTATGTAGCTTTCTCGAAGCTACTCATTTATACTAAAAAAGGGTACAACCTAGGGTACAACTTTTGTCGGACCTTAAATAGTGTGAGGTTGCGTCTATGACTAAAGACGACAAGGTCGAAAAAAAGTTCTCCGCGAAGTACATCCGCGCTCTTCGATGTCCTGATTCCATGCGACAGCAATATGTACCGCTCTCATCGGACATTCATCTCTATGTGTCTGTTAATCAGGGCGGAACTAAAGCATTCTGTTTTAGAGCAAAGGTCAATGGAGCATGGAGGACATTGTTCTTAGATTGTAAGTTTGACGATTCGCTTCCCGATGCACTCGTGAAAACGGCTATGTTGGAAGCAAAGTCTCGTGCTGCCGAACTCACGGCTCGCAGAAATCGTGGTGAAAACGTTTTTGAAACGGCGAAGGTGATTGCAACAGAACCCTCACTTGAAGACTTGTTTTCTTACTACAAATCCGAACATTTAGAAAAGTCGGGACGGCGAGTCAAAGACAACCAAAATAACTTCAATAGATGGTTCGTTAAGCGAAACCTCCATAAAAAAATGGCGAATCTTTATTCGCACGACGACGCGTCTCGATTGCACAAACAGATGGAGAAAACGCCAGGAAGTGCCAATCGCGCCATGCAACTGGGTCGAGCCATGTTTAACTTCGGAGTCAAAACTCGGTTTCTGACACGAACTGACAATCCATTTGCTGCAATTTCGCTGTATCCAGAGAACGAGCGAGATCGAGTCCTCTCCGATGATGAGGCCGGGAAGCTTATTTTGGCAATTAGCGATGCGCCTTACAGTCACTGCCAAGAACGGACTCTAGCCGACATGATAATGCTCTGGTTGCTTACCGGCGTCAGAAAAACAGTTGTTCTGAGAATGAGGTGGTCAGAAGTCGATGAACAAGTCTGGCTCTGGAAGATTCCGGCGGAGAACATGAAGGGGCGTAAATCTCAGGAGATTCTTTTGGGACCGGCTGAAATTGAAATTTTAACAACGCGAAAAGCGATGCTTATGGAAGAATCAGATACCTTTTCCGACTTCGTGTTTCCCAGCGAAAAAAGCGCAAGCGGACACATCGAAGATCCAGGAAATGCTTGGGAGAGTCTCCGCGAGAGACTTGGTCTCGGTGATCTTTGGATTCACGATCTCAGGCGCAGTTTGGCGTCAGCGATGGCAAACACTGGTGCCAACGTCGCAGTTGTTAAGCAAGCGTTAGCGCACACGGACGAACGCACGACGATGAGAGCCTACATCAGAACAAATCGCCAAGTTCAGTTGGATGCAAGGAGAAAAGCCCAAGAAGCCTGGTTTAACGCCGCTAACGCGAACAAGACTGCTTATGAATCGGAAGAATAAGAGGTAATTCTTCCGCTACAAGGTGCCACCAAATACAGTACCGTTGCCCAAGAAGACCTTCAACTTTAATCTCCAACTTTAATCTCCAACTTTAAGAACATCTCCGGTCTGCCATCAGATTTCCCTCTTTGCCTTGTAGCGGAGCATCCGGTTTTGGATCGTCATGTATTGCTGGCATTTTGAAGAGCCGCATGATAGGCGATCACGCCTAGTTTTGACGAATATTTTTCCACAAGTTGGATGTGGGCATATTTCTAGCAACGATGACTGTGTGGCCTCTTTGTAGAACGCAAGCGCCATTGCGTCCATCGGAGTAGCGATGTTCCATAAAGGCTTGATTTGGGGCTCAGCATCCTCAATCATCACCGATACTTGTGGAGAGATATTCGAAAGTTGACGGGTCAACCATCCTGCAACAAATTCTAGTGCTACTCGAGCAAGCTCGTGCCTCCAATCATATAGCCAATCCTCGACTACTTGCTTTCGAACTAATCGCCTGTCCCAAAGTCTGCCAAAAGTAGCATCGTCCGAGAGGAAATATAGTGTAACTGTCTCAGGGGATATGCCATGCACAGGCTTCCGTTCGTTGCGGTTTACGCGGAATTTCCTTCGATAAAGCTTCTCCGCCGCATCATGTGCCTCGACAAGCTGATCGTACTGCGCGGGAAATGGATTGATTCCATTTTGAATCTTCTGGAAGTTCGCACGCCCCAAAGAAAGGAGGTCTTCCTCACTCACTTGTGCCTGTTCCAAATCGTAAACCGTCTTACCGTCTTCATGATCACCATCAAAATAACTTACCTGTTCGAACGGTTGTCCCGGAATAAGATCGCATAGCAGCAGCACCACAAGCCTAGTCAAACGATCAGATCCCTTACGCGCTAAAACCATTAAGTTCCAAATGTAGCGCCAGTCTTCTGCCGTTGACAGCAGACGTTGGCTCGATATCGGGGCTTCTGAACGGGGACGAAACTGATATCCCTTGCGGAGTGGGTCTCGAAACACTGCTTTCAGCGGGTATCCATGCAATGAAAGAAACGTATTGAGATCGTCGATATTCTTGACACTAAGCCAATCTCTCAACGCACTGAGATGCTGGTTTTCGTCGCCCAAATCAAAAAATCTAGTGGCGCTGCCTATCGCCTCGATTTCATCTCCGCCAACGTTGTATCCCTCGTAGATTGGCCATCGATTAGGTTCCAACATTTATTACACCGTTCTAATCGACTTTTTTGTGTACTTTCGAGCTAGATTCGCATATCACCTTTGTTGCAATATAGTCTACGAAACACGAACTCGCAAGACCGAGGCGTGAATTCGTGAACAGTATTGAACCTAGCCATCCAACAAGCGCCTGATCGCCGTCGACGCTTCGCTCGGGCTTGGCGACTCACAACGGCGCACAGGAAAGTTGAAATGGAAACAATGAACAGAATGCTTTGGGAAGCCTGGTACAGAGAGGAAGACACCGACGAAGAAATCCGGCTATTAGAAATCGCATTAGGCTGCCCAGCACCATCGTGGGTTTGGCAGGACCGAGCACGAGATTTTCAGGAGAAAGCCCAACAAGCTTGGTTTGACGCAGCTATAGCAAACAGGAATGCTGCCGAGTCTGAACAGGAGTAACCTATTAAATTAAGCCGTGAGTTAATTGCATTGGCACTATAGGTAATACCAAATTCAATTTAAAACGGTCACGCTCCCTAATCGCCCCCGCTGCTACGAGAAAAAGTATTGGTTAGATACGGCCGTCAACCGATGAGAGCCTTCATAAACAGTTCATGCCACACTATTTCCACAATTCTCTGACAGTATTCTCGCAGGAGCCAAGGTAGATGTTCCCTGAACTTTTTAATGAGATTTCGATGAAATGCACGCGCACCGTTATCACGACCCAGGTTTTAGTTCTTTCGCTTTCCGGCTGCACCCAATCGCTTCCAGACCCCAGAGATGTGAGCATCGCACTCTCAAAGTGTCAGAGCACGGCAGATATTGACAGGATTAAACTGGAATTTCTCACAACGGACGTTGACGAAAAACACTTTGCTAACATGCTCGAATGGGCGGCTATCCGTAACACTGAAAATAGTCGTTTCGAGCCAATTGAAATCACTTCAAAAAAATCCAGCCACTTCATACGTCTAGTGCGGCCAGCCGAACCGGGCAAATCAGCCACGGAAGGAGCCGTGGAGTTACTCCTTGCAAAGGCACTCGAAATCAGAGTTCAACACCCTGATGATAAGCTGTCGGTGCTGCGAATGAATTTCGGCCAAGCAAAAATGGAAGTCGGAGATTACAAAGAGTCTGAGATTTTGCTGAATGCAGCGCAGAAGGAGATTAGTAAGTCGCCCTCGCTTTTTAACAACCTAAATCTAAACGTTCTTGTTCGCAATAGGCTTGGGACGCTATATATGAGAACTAATCGGCTTGAAGAAGCGAAGAAGCAGCTGTTGCCACTCGAATCCATTTGCACTGGAGCACCTCCCAAGCGAGTTCGAACTCCTACCAAAGGGCAGTGGAATCAATCGACACCTGACTTTGCGGTACAGACCGAAACTTTAGAAACATTGTCTGAACTTTTTGAATTACAGGGTGACCTAAAAAAAGCGCTGCTATTACAACGGAAGGTTGTAACTACTATTCGTACCGGCCTTGAAGAAGAAGCTCGCTTGGAAGCTCTTGCTGAAACTAACGGTTACTAGCGAACTAGCGAGCCTGACGTATGTTAGGTTTTGGGAGGAAAATCTGAATCAAGTTTCGCGTGCCTGTCACTTGAAATTCTTCATCTTTTTCTTAAACCGCATTTTCGCGCACTGTGGACAGCCCGTTCCAAGGGCGATTCGACTGTACGGCTCCGCAATCCATTGATGCGCACACTTCGAGCAATTCCACCAAATTTTTGTTCGCGAGTGAATTCGTTCTTGGCTAGGAGTGCGTTCACCGTTTTTTGATTTATGCCATTCTGGTACCAAATGTGGTGCTTGAGTTGAGATGACATTTGTAATTGATGTTTTTCGAAGTGAGCAAAATGGGCATCCGCTATTGTCCCGGACTCGGTCCACTATTACAGCGGGCCACTCGTGATCAGGACCTTTCGTGCACGTCCACCAAACCTTTGCATTACTGCCAGAGACATAGTCAGATGGTCGTTTTGATCCGTTTTTCGTGGGATGCCACTGTTTCGCAAGAACTGGATGTGTCGCACGAAGATTGTTGTCTTTAGAGGCTCTCTTATTCGTGCAGTCAGGACACCGCTTCTGCTTTGTTGTTCGATAAAAACCAGACTTCCATTTATGCGATGGGTCATCGGCACAGATCCAGTGGACCTTAACTCCGACAGGCAGTGCGAATGGATCGATGTTTTTATTTCTCTTAAAATCGAATTCTGCCAATTCTTCAGGATAGTCGCGGAGATCAGTTGGGGCACCAACCGTGCAGAGTTTACAGGTACTACCATTCCCGGTCCGTGTTTGGATTTCTGCCTGCCACTCGTGTCTTTTAGAACATTTCCACCAAACCAATCGCGACGAGCCATATGAGACCTGGTCCGGGCGAAGTCCATTTTTTCTCGTCATCCATTCTTTTACGAGTTCTGGAAACTTTGCGGCTAAATTATTGGTGACCGAACTTCTGTATCCTCGGCAGAATCCACAAGCTTTTGACCACGTCTCATTCTTCGCTGCTCTGGTAGCTGTTTGAATGGGAACCTGAAATATATGATCACGTCCCGCTTTGCATTTGAACCAGGCTTGGACGCTGGATCCGTAAGAAAAGTCTTCCGGGCCAAAACCGCAGTTGAGCTTGTAGTGCCAGAGTTCCGCTACCTCTGGATACGCTTTGATCAACGAGACAGACCGAATAGGCGCAGGTTCAACGACGTCCTCTATGAAAGGCTTTTGTCCGCTTCGTCGTTTTGTTGTTGCTGGCATCGGTGGACCGTAAAAATTGAAGGGACTCTACTATTAGAGCCCCTTCGTTGGTTTTATGCAATTTCTATAAGTGGTGGTTCGAATTCAATCACCTTAGACTTCGCTTTTTCGCAGTTATCAAAAATGTCGTCGACGGTCATTGCTAGAGCATAAATAGAACGAAGTTCAGGTAGAAAGTTTTCCTGGTTCGATAAGTTCATTGAGCCTCGAACAATAGAATCGGGAGACCACAGGGGGCCTCCCGGATCTAATGTTCTCACGACTGTTAGCTGACTCGCGATGCAATAAATGCATCGAGATCTGCTCTGCGGTATTTTGCTAGTCTGCCAATTTTTACCACCGGTAATTTGTATCGACCGGTGCATTTCCAGATGGCCAGTGTTCTTTCGGAAACACCAAGATACAGAGCGGCTTCTTTCCTACTCATGAGATCGCTGACAGGAAATTTGTAGAGTGGGGAATTCGGATTCATGGATATTCGTCCTATTTTTAGCGATTTGTGCTTTCGCTTAAATTGAAAGTGGTGATCATCACCGACCGATCCAGGATCGTAAAAACGCTTGCAGCGGACTGCATTCACCTAACGACGCCCGAGCTGCTCCGAATGTTCCGACGGGCTACTAATCTATTTCAAGTTTTCGTGTGTGATTCGAAGCTCATTCTCCGTCACTGTATTTGGTGTCATGCATAGTTGAATCCTATTTGAAAAGAATTCTGCATCGACCTTGAAGCATGTTACTGCCGCGTTTTTTCATTGTGGGGCACACTCACCCCGAGTCAATCTGGTTGATTTTACCGAGCTGATTTTCATTTGACTCGGGGCTTCGTGTACCCGGCACACCTCCGTGCGCGGCAGCGCTCATCAACTTCTCGGAGGTTTGTAATGAAGAAAGTGATCAACATCGAGTACGGATTGGAATTGACGATGAACAGCAAGGTTGGTCCTGCGTTCAGTCTGTCACGTTCATCGTCTTGCGTGAACAAGACTAAGACTTGCGAGCGAGTTTGTTATGGGAACGGCATTAGGTATCGCAGCATCGGCCAGACGAATAAACGAATGCGAAATTTCAAAACAGCTGAGTTTTTGCTTCAGCACGGTGGCAGTGAATTGTTAGCTGAGAATTTAGTTTCGGTTGTCGACCAGGCTCGTCCGATTGATTACCTGGCGGCATCGATAACAGAGACTGAGACTGCGATTCCTTGGACCTTACGAATTCATGATGTTGGAGACTATCCCGAGTTCAGGACTATCCCGTGTTGAAAAATTAGTGAGCACAAAATGGTGATGGTGAGCCGAACCGACTCACCACCTTGGTTGCAACACGCGGCATAGTTTTCGAATTGATCAGAGGCTGTTTAGGAAATCCAGAAGTTGATCGTCAGGAAGATAACGTCCAGGCTTTCCATCCGGCATTGATGTTTTGGCAAGAAGTTGCTCTTTCAAAGCCAGATTCGCGTGTAAATAGATCTGCGTGGTTTCGACCGACTCGTGGCCAAGCCAAAGTGCGATCATTGCACGATCTACACCAGCCAGTAAAAGCGTCATGGCCATTGTGTGCCGAAGACAATGAGGAGTGACTCGTTTGTCGGCAAGCGATGGACAGGTCTGGCTAGCGATCGCGACGTACTTTGTCAGAATGTACTGAACTCCATCCGGACTAAGGGATTCGCCGCGAGAATTCGGAAAGAGTGCGCCTGTATTTCCCCTGCTTGGTTCCTCCATCCAAGCCTTCAGTACTTCGACTGTTTGTCTTGTCAGCGGTGTACAACGCTCCTTGCGTCCCTTTCCCACAACGCGCACATGTGCACCGGTACCCAAGACCACATCTTGGCGTTGCAGTCCTCTGAGCTCAGATAATCGCACTCCAGTCTGAACAGCCACGAGCAACAGTGCATGATCGCGGCGTCCTGTCCAGGTTCGCTGATCTTGAACAGCAAGCAGGGCCTTCACCTCTGCTTCCGACAAGAAATTGATCAAGGCACGCTCATGTCGTTTTCCGGGGATTGCTAGCACCCTTTGGATTTGTCCAGAGTTCGCCGGCACTTCAAGAGCTGCATACCGAAAGAAGGAGCGGATGGCGGTCAACCGGAGGTTGCGACTGCGCGCTGATATTTTTCGATCTTTCTCTAAAGAATCAAGGAAGTTAGCAATGAGTGGTGCATCTATTTGTGCCAGATCCAATTTTGAGGGTGGTTGCTCCAATCGATCCTGAAGAAAGCGAAGAAAAATCCTGAATGTATCGCGGTAGGATTTGATTGTGTGAGGACTTGCGTTGCGCTGCTTCATTAGTCGTTCAGTAAAGAATTTTTCAAGGAGAACAGCGAAAGTTGGAGACTTAAGTTTCGTCATTGATTTTCCTCCCATCGTTGCTCCAGAAGCCTGACAGCTTGTCCCATCAACTCTGGGCAAGCCGTCAGGTACCAGTACGTGTCTTTCACTTTCACGTGTCCGAGATAGGTCGAGAGAAGCGGCAACTTACGCTCTACGTCTTCGCCGTCACGATACCACTGCAATAATGTAGTCACGGCATAGCGATGTC
>CAZRMH010000376.1:0-8010 GCA_964600935.1 uncultured Candidatus Obscuribacterales bacterium | reverse complement strand
GGGCGTAGGATTCGTCCCCATCTGGACGGTAGCGGTCGGCTATGCCTGCCGTGGCGGCAACCAGTATATCCAATGCTGGTCTGCTGCCCTTTTGGGCAAGCTCTGTAATTTCTTTGAACTGATTTTTGAATGTCTCACCATCAATTCCCTTCTCAACTCCCTTTATGTATATTTGAGCCAGGTCCTCGGTTGCGTAACGATCTTTAGATGTCTTGATCAGATTGTGGATTTCCTTAACCACCCCCTCGCGGTTTGGTCCGTCTAATGCCTTTTCCAGGACTCTGTCAAAGGATTTGGAAAGATCGCGTCCTCGGTCTTGCCCAAGGATCCTTTTCTCGTCGTCAAGTCCGAGTGTGCGGCGATCGGACTCGAAGAGGAGCTTGGCTCTGGCTGCCAGGATCGTGTGGTCTTGCGACAATTCGCCTTTTGCGGACATGTCGGTCAGGTCGATTGACAAAGCCTTAATCAGTTCGACGCGTGCTTTCGAATCAAGCTCGCTCGACCCTTTCAATACTTCTTGCGGCCCGCCTTTGACGTCGAGACGCGCATAAGTAACCATTCCCTGCGACTCAGGACTGGTTCGAGCGTACTGATCTAGCGCTGTTTTGACATCCGGATAAGAACTCTCTACCTCGGCTATATTCTTGAGAGCCTTAATACGATCGGCGGGACTCATGCCGATTTCCAAGTTCTTCAGCTGTTCGACGTATTGATCGCTTCTTGCCTTTTTAATCAGTTTCGCATCATCTTCACCGACATTCTTGGTTACTTCATCCAGAAGCGTGCGTCCAGTAGTTGATGTCCCTTCCAGCTTGGCAAGCTGTTCTGCAAGCTTTTGCCTTTCTTCTGGATTTTTGGATTGCACCAGAGTCGATACCACTTCAAACATCGAGATTTTTGTATACAATTCTCTCGAGGAGCCGCCATCGATCTTTGCCTCTTCTCCAAGCGTGTTGAGAGCACGTCGGGCATCCTTTTGATTGCCACCATCCTTGGCAATAAGATACTGGCGAGCATAATATCGAGCTATGTCGTCACCCGGAGACGACTTTGCTCTATTGAAAGGCAGTCCGCCTTCCTCGCCAAAAAACTTTTGCGACAGTTTCAAGGTTTTCGATTCGTCAGGTTTGAACTCGGGTGCATTCGGCCACACCTGTTCCGCGCGCCAAAACCGCTCTTTCCATTTTTCTTGAGTAACTGGGTCATTGGCTCGTGGGTCCGTTTTTTCGTCCTCTTCAATCTCGAGGGAGACAAACTCAGTCCCTTCTTCAGCTGTCTGATCATCGGGGGTTTCTGGTTTTGGTTCTGCCTTGATAGGAGGTTTTTCCACTACCGATTCAGGGGGGTTCTGCACCGGCGGCAACTCTACAGGAGGAGCCTTGGGAGCACTTGCTTCCACTGGTTTCGGCTTGTACAAATCGCCACCGTCAGCGATGGCATTAGTGACCGCCAGAGCGGCCCGATTTCCGTTTTTGACGTGGCGGCCCAGATCTTCTAACTGCTGAGAAACCTGTTTCCAAGCCTGGCTGTCGCCAGTCGCCGACTCGACACCTTTCAAAAATATCGGAACAAAGGCGTCAGCTAATCTCAGTTTGTCCAGGGTCGGCTTGTCGCCCAATTTGATCATCTCGAAAGCCGCTTTCATAGCAGCTTCCCGTCCAGTACCACCCATTCCCTTCTCTAACAACGTCGCTAATTGCTGGGACACAGGAGTGCCGTTGGTTACCTCTGACTTACTGTCATGAATCGCGAAAGCCATACCCCGAGCTGCTAGCGTATATTTATCGGCGGACAAAGGACCTTTTTCGGCCTGCGCGCTGAGATCAGTCGCGGCGGCCTGGATCACATCAAGTCGGTCGGGCGATGACAATCCACCAACACCAAGTAGGACGTTTATAGGACCGCCTTCCTGGTTGAGACGAGCATAGCGCACCAATCCTTGATTCTCGCGACTGCTACCAGCAAAACGTACGAGAGCGTCTTTTGCTTCCGGCGATTGCAGTTCCAATTCCGCAAGGGCTTTGATGGCCTTCAATTCCTTTTGACGATCGCCAGCCTTACTAGCTTCAGCAAGATCTTTCACGCTGTCAGCCAAACGTTGGGGCACCTCTGATGGTGGCAACAGGGTTTTTGCTTCATACGAAGATCCGGAGGTCCGCGGTCGTTCAACCACAGACGAAGTACCGTCTTCACGCGGCGGGTGGAAGTCGATCTGCTTGTGACCGTCGTGGAAATGAGTGACGGAAGAACGCCTCACTCCATCAAATGATTCCGTTTTGAACTGTCGGCCTTCTGCATCGAAGGGACCGAATTGAGTGGTCTGGCTGCCATCTTTGTGAACGACTTTCTTGTCGCCATTGGCCAGAATCATCGACTTGTTGCCGTCTCGATCAGTAAACGTGAAAACAGGAGGAAACTCGAATCCGCGCGCTTCGGCGGGGCCTAGATTGATCGTTCGATCAGCAGTTTCGATTGCGATTCCACCCTTGTTATCACCAGCAGACGGAGGAGCGACCGTGATTGATTTTATTCGTTCACCACTGTAACTGGGTGCTTGATCGGGAGCCTTGGAGAAATCTGTTTTGACTCCAAGTGAACCGCGGATCTGCGTAGCGCTAGGGAATTCGAACCTGGCACCGGCGCCCAGAAGTCCGTCAGAAGTAGGTTTGACTATGACGTTGAGGCTGTTTAAATCCATTGGTTGGATACCTGCCAAACGACCTTTCAAATCTAATTGAATTTCTGTCGCTTCGAACAGCTTTCCTAGTTGTCTTTGCTCTTCAGTGATCGGTCTTGGGTCTTCAGGCGGTTTGTCCTTGACGGCACCATCGGAAGACTGCTCGAGCGTCGGCACAAGAGCAACTTTCAGCGTGTTCTCTACTTCGGCGTCGGCCTCCAATCGCATGGAGGTTGTCGTTGCTGGGTCGTAAGTCTTTGATTTTTCAGATGGGTCGTAAGTCTTGAGACCTGCATCCTTTGGTCGGGTTTCTTCGTTCTCAGTCATACGCCCACTCCAACGTTCGTTTCATTTAACAAGGGTTTTGTACCCGCCTTAGAAAAAGCGTGGACAGTTTAAGGAGAGGGAATTGTTTAACGCTTTTTCTAATATCAAAAGCTTTTTTGCCTGAGCGGGAGTACCGTGGCGATATTTCTATTCGATTTGCTTACCGAGCATTTTCAAACTGTGTTGATTTGCACAGCTGTCCGTTCCAATCATAATACTATGTTTGATAGTAAAAATTTTTATCGCACAAAGGTTCGAACAAAATCACCTACGTGAACTAGCCTCAAGGACTACTTCTTCATTAGTTTTCCCGGCACGTCCAGGAGAGGCCAGCAATCGAACAGTTTAGAACTGCTGATTGCTGAAACCTCTCCTGTCGTGTCAGGTCAAACTCCGGACAATGTTAGCCGCGGTTCGGCATCCGGCGGGGCAGCCAGGTGCGACCCTTGGTCGGCACTTCGCCGGTCAACGTCGCCGCACCGAAGGCAATCGCGAAGATCAACAGACCAGCGAGCCAGCCGCTACTCACGACCAGCGAGGAAATCGCCAGCGAAGCCAGCGACACACCGAGCCACGTGCCCAGGAAGAAGCTGGCGTACTGGATGAAGCGACCAGTCTGCATCAGACTGAAGACGGAGCGCAGCACGATGGTCGCGCCCAGTCCAACGACCAGACCGACACCACCGATAATGGCAGCGGCGGCGATACCGGAGAGAAGACCGCCGGCGGAGACGCCGAGGCCAAGAAGCATTGACAGCGCAGCGGCGCCGATGAAGTAGCCGAGCATGTTGAGGAAATGCCGGCTTGCGAAAACGTGCATCATAGTGGGTGTATTCCTTTGTTCGATTGCGATGCTCAGGGCTTGAGGCTGATGTTAGCCCCGTCTAGAAGAACAGCCCTGGCAACAAATTCTCCGACCCGCTCGACGATGGTTTCGTCGCTGATCGTGTCCGCAGTGAACGCGGAACCTTCTGCATAAACGAAACGCGGGATGACCAGACAGCGAAAGTCCAGCATCAGACTGTTCGCAAATGCCATCACGGACATGTAGCTGGAACGACCACCAGCAGCACAGAGGAATCCGACGGTTTTGTCGGTCCAGGCTCTGCCGGTCAGCTCGACGAGGTTTTTCGCCGCAGCACCACAGTCGTAATTGTAAATCGGAACAGCGACGATGATTGTGGTGGCTTTCTCGATCTTGGCGCGTACCCGAGCAACACTTGGTTTGCTGTAACAGTCAGCTCCGTCGCAGAATGGCAATTTGACCTTACGCAGGTCTAAAAACTCCACCTCGTGTCCGCCGTCGCTGAGCTGCTGAAACGCCTCGCGAGCGAGCACGTAGCTCTTGCTAGCGGGGTTGAGACTGGTGCTAATAACCAGATGGGGCATAATGTCTCCTCGCTTCAACTCTCGTCAGCATCATGCAAAAGGCTGATTGTTCCAGTTGCTTCCGAAGAGGCAAACAAGAGGTTTGTGAGAGGTGAATAGCTTTAGTACGGGTCTTGAAACTGGTTGAGAATTTGGAATAAGAACTGGAGAACTCTAACTCATAAATGCGTCGCGTGTCGCATCTCCGTTTCAGCCCGAGTTACATCGTGAGAAGGCACTCCTGCCTACAGCTCGCGCGTTCTGCGCTAACCAGCGCATTGAATATTACGACTGATTTATATCAATCGAATGGCCTGGCTAGCGAACCACCTGATAACCGAATCGCTTTCGGCTTCGCAAAGCTCGCATAATGATTACCGTTTAATTTAACCTCCGAGGTTTGCGGTTAATCCCCTGAATCGCACTTCGCTGCGGCATAAAACAAAGCTGAGAACCAAGTTCAGACATGCGTTTGCAACGATATTTGGCTTTGATACTACTGATTAAACCAATTTGATTTATCTCGACTTCAAAACATAGGGTCAAGATATCCACGACTTTACCTTCTCTTCAGGACCGCTAATCACACCGCTACCGCGACTAATAAGCCTGGTTTCGATTAATCGATTACGCAACGCGTAAACCAGCAAGTCCGTCCGGTGTCATCGCGATTCTGCAGAAAGGTTTTGTCAACTGGAACGGCTCAATGAGCCGTGGTCGATGTCGTTGTCCAACGTCATCGGCGAGTTCTCTTAAACCGTGGCACCGCCACATAACCTTGAGGTATTTACCATGACCACACGCATCTTCGACGGCTTCGTTCCCGCCGTTCTCCTCAACCGTTGGGCTCGTCTCAACCCGACCAACCTGTCGCTTCTCGCGACCGTGACCAAGACCCAGCAACTGGCTATCTCCGGTCAGGTCGACGTCACCCCCCACGCCCTCCGCGCCGCTGTCCTCGCTCCGGGCCAGGGCGACCGCCGCATCTTCGACTGCATGGAAGGCACCCGCCTCCCCGGCACGAAGGCGCGTCACGAAGGCGATCCGGAATACACGGGCAACTACCCGCTCGTCAACGACGCCTACACGTTCCACGGCGACGTGCGCAAGTTCCTCCTGGAGGTCTGCAAGCGCAATTCGCTCGACAACAAGGGCTTCGACCTGATCGGCTCGTGCAACTATGACCGGCTGTACAATAATGCGTTTTTTAACCAGCGACAGATGGTCTATGGTCACGGCGACCAGGTCATCTTCGCTCGGTTCATCATTCGCTCGGTCATCGGCCACGAGATGTTCCACGGGGTGACGCACCACACCTCCGGCCTGGAATATCAGGGCCAAAGCGGCGCTCTGAACGAGAGCTTCTCGGACGTCGGCGGTGTGCTGGTCGACCAGTACATCAACAACGTCAAGGCGTCCAAGGCGGACTGGCTCGTCGGCCCCGGTCTGTTCATGCCCGACATCAAGGGTGTGGCTCTCCGCAGCATGATCGCGCCCGGCACCGCCTACGACGACGAGAAGCTCGGGAAGGACCCGCAGCCGGACCACATGGACCGGATCTACACGGGCTGGGACGACAACGGCGGCGTGCATATCAACAGCGGTATCCCGAACAAGGCGTTCGCCCTTTTCGCCATCGCGATGGACGGCTACGCCTTCGAGCGTGCCTTCGCCATCTGGTATGCGGCCAACTGCGGTGAAGACCGCGTCGGCGCCGAGGCTACCTTCCAGGAGTTCGCCGACAAGACGATGGTGCACTGCGCCAAGATCGCTCCGCGCCAGAAGGGCAACCTGAAGGACGCCTGGGCCGCCGTCGGCATCACCGTCACTGTCTAACAAGGCAGTGAGAGTAGCAGCAAAGTTCGGACACTAAACTGAGCTGATACTCCGCGAGCAAACAGTTTGCAAAGGGCCTCACAGCCCCGAGCATTCTGTTTGTTTCGCGCTTGAAATTGTTTTATGCAGCTATATAGTATGAGGACAAGAATCGCACAAAACCGGCTTGGACCGCGTCACTATTTGAGGATGAAAAAACCATATGAGTGAATCGCAACGAATGCCCTGGAGCGTTAACTCGAGCCGGGGTGTGGTTTGTTTCTAATTCACGCTCGACTCAGCAGAACGATCTCTGATGTCCGTCATCTGATGACCAAACCTTTATCGCTAACATCGATTCGAGTTAGCTGTTTTATTGCAGTTCTCGTTTGTGAAAAGGCGATCGCCACGGAAGCCTCTTTGAACCGTTGCCAGTTCAAATACCGCAAGGGAATGCGCAGTTGGTGGGCAAATCAGCAAACGCGTCGTCAAGTAAGCCAGTTCGGCAGTTAAAATTGCGGGCGGAAGTCAATGTCTTGTCAGATGGAAATCCAGTCAGATACGTAGCGAACGGCTACATACTCGACACCTGAAATATCAAACCTCCTCGCGCTGCGATTCTGCAATACTTCTGTCGCCATGCGGATTCTACTAATAAAATTCTGCATTTGCACAGTTTTCTGCATACTCACACATTTAGTCAAACCTACTTCTGGACCCAGAATGGCACTAACTCTCTTCCAATCAATTTCCAGGATTAAAACACCAGACTTCGCAAAACCAGCCTACCAACACACTCTCGAGCCTACCGTAAACGAACTGGTGTTCGCTGGACATTGTTGGATTGAGTGATTGCCTCTACATTGAATATCGACTGCGCCTCTGTTTCGGGGAGCCAGCCGACCACAGCAACTGTTAATGAGACGATTGGCAGATTGATGCAACAACAGCACGATCATTGTGCACCGGCTCAGCAACTGACTCTCGCATTCCGCAAATCTCTAACCTCGAATCTCAGGAGTTCAAAATGAAAGTTGAGATTTTCATGTCGGTTCTGGTCGTCAGCGTCATCGCCATGCCCGTCTGCATGACCAAGAGTCCCGAGCAGGTGCAGGTGACGGAGAAGACCAAGCTCGTGGCGATCCAAACCAAGGAAAAGCTCAAGGCCGAGGCGAGCTTCAGCGGTTGCGTGTTCGTGACGCAAGGTCAGGCCACCGCCAGCACCCAGCCCGTGTACCGAGCCTACGAACAACACGCCGACGGCAGCATCACGATGCTGGAAGTGACTGCGCTCTCGACCCGGGAGGTGAAGGCCAAAATCTTCGAAGAAGAAGGATTGACCAACGAAGGCTATCTGGTTCGCCACATCACCAAGATGACCCAAACGACGCTTTGCGCCGAGCGCGTGCTGGAAGTCATCTACGAGTTCCACGTACCGGTGGGCACCGTGCAACGAAGCTTCATGCTCAAGTAACTACGAGGCGTTGTTCCACAACGACAAGCGCTGGATCTGGAGCATGCTAATCACGCTGACCTCGTGCGGGCTGCAAATCTCCAACAGTTCAATCTGAGCGTTTTGCCGAGCATGACTGAGCCGGAAAAACATCCGAATGGCCATGTGGTTCAACCGAACCAGCAAACACCGACCGAGAGCCACAACAGCTCTCGGTCGGTTGGGCTTGCAGCAATTCATACGATAACGCCTAGTACTACACAGACAAACCGATCGAGGCTCCGTGTTCCTGACTACCAGTCGGCAACTGTCACAGCCCTGCGGTTCCGTTTACTTAGACATATCCTCAAACAAATCCTTCGGCAAGGCA
>CAZRMH010000375.1:0-8041 GCA_964600935.1 uncultured Candidatus Obscuribacterales bacterium | reverse complement strand
CTGGCGCCCCCGGCAATCCTGAAGACCATCGAAGGGCTCAAGCTCCTCGGTCGCAAGGGTGGCAAGGGCATCTATCTGTACGATGAGAAGAACGACCGCAAGTTCGTCATGGAAGGCAAGGGCTTCATGAAGAAGGGCAAGAAGCGCTTTGTGCTCAACCCTGAAATCACTGACGCCATCAAGGCTCCGGTCAACCGCAAGACGGAAGGCGAGATCCAGGATCGGCTCTTCCTCGCGATGGTTGCCGAAGCCGCTCTCGCGGTGCAGGAAAACGTGATCGAGGATCCGAGTCAGCTCGACTTCGCGATGGTCTATGGCACGGGTTTCCCGCCGTTCATCGGTGGTCCGCTCAGCTATGCCGACGCGATGGGTCCGACGACCGCTTATCAGAAGTTGCTCTACCTGTCGAAGGTGGCCGGCGACAACTACAAGCCCTGCGATCTCCTCAAGGAGAAGGCTCGGACTGGTCGCCCGTTCCTGAGCTAATCGACGCTGCTTGAGAGTGTGCAGAACGCCAGGCTGGTATCACCATTGGTGGTGTCAGTCTGGCACACTCTTCGTCAGTCGGACTTAAGGAAACCCTCCTTTTGTCCGGCTTTCGTTTAGAGACTTTTGTACTATACCAAGTCGTTGAGTTGCCTTGCAGTGGAAAACGGATCGAATCGGAAAATGGCAGGGTGAGCCAGTTTAAGACGATCGCTTGCAGCGGAAACGCACGAGGGAATTCGACTAGTGACAACGATGATTAAGTCTAACTAGCTTTGCGTCTGGAACAATTCGATTGGCGATGATTTAAGGCTACAATCCTGACACGCGTTCAGACAATATTTCGGTAGATCTCAGATCGACATTTGTTTTCACTAAATCCGTTCGATCAGTCTCAGGCAATTGGGTATTAGGTTTTTTGGTAGCCCCCGAATGAGTAATGAGTGATGGACTTTCCTATCGTTCTCGATTCAAAATCTGCAGAGCCTCTGTTCATCCAGCTTTCCAAGGCTCTGAAAGAACGTATCGTTTCCGGCAGTTTGGCTCCCGGTGTTGCTTTGCCGCCGTCAAGAGCGCTTGCCGACTCGCTTAGCGTGTCGCGTGGCACCGTTGTGAAGGCTTACGACGACTTGATTGCTCAGGGTTATCTCGAGTCGTTGACAGGCAGCAGCACCTTCGTAAGTAAACGGGGACAGGTTGATCGTGAGGCTCTTGGTGATGCTGATTGGCAGAGAAACTTGAACGCGCCGAGTAAATTTCAACTTTCTGATGAAGCTCGAAAGTTAATGGATATGAGTGTTTCGGAAGGAACTGCTGGCTTTCAACCTGAATTGAACTACGGTGCACCGCCTTCCGACTTTTTGCCGTTACCGCAGTGGAAGGAGGTTTTGACGGCTCAGTGTCGCAAGCAGCAATTGCATCACTTCGACAGTACTCCTGAAACTTTGGGATCTTATAAACTGCGTGTTGAAATTGCAACGCATTTGGCTCGGTCGAAAGGCTTGAACTGTCAGCCCGAACAAGTAATCGTTTTTCCGGGACCGCAACGTGCCCTCGCGAACGTGGCAAAAATTCTGATCAATCCTGACGATGCCGTGGTTGTTGAAGACCCTGGTTTCGGCGGAGGCCGCGACACATTTAAAGATCGAGGAGCGCGTCTCATTCCGGTTTCTATCGATCAGGACGGGATCAAGGTTGATCGGCTGAATGCTCTTGATGAGCGCGTCAAGCTTGCCTATGTTTCTCCTTCGTTTCATGATCCGACTGGAACGATCATGTCGCTTGAACGTCGACTTGCTCTGCTGGAATGGGCTTCCATGCGCGATGTAATTCTAGTTGAAGATGGTTGGGATAGTGATTATGTTTACACTAATCCACCATTACCCTCGATTCAGGGGCTAGATAACGAGAGTAGAGTCATCTATTTGTACAGCTTTTGGAAAGTACTCTATCCTCTAACTGCTGTTGGTTGCGCAGTCGTGCCACTATCGCTGGTGCCTGTCTTCGATCGCGTCAAGTTCCTTACAGAGCGTCAATCGCCGGTTTTAGAGCACCAGGCGCTCGCTGAGTTTTTGCAGACCGGTGCTCTTTCACGCCACATCAAGAAAACGAAAGTTCAATACGATAAGCGTCGAAAGACGCTGATCGAGTCGCTCTACCGACTGTTTAAAACTCACGTTGAGATACCGAGACAGAGTGCGGGCTTACATCTGTGTGTTCGTTTCGCCCCTTATCTCATCCGGCGTGCTCTTATAGAGTGCATGCGGGATGCGGGTTTTCATATCAGCAGCACCAGAGCTTATTACGCCAATGCGGCGCGGGACGACGAATTTCTCATTCCATTCGCCGGTACACCGGTCGAGGAGATCAATCGCAGAGCCAATACCCTGGCTCGTTTGATGAGTATTCCCGGCGTAGACGTTTGATTGTAGAAGTTTGATGATTTGCGTGCGGAAGCCACTCGATTCTGGGTGAGGTTCCTTGAGTGACGCTTGATCGGCATGATTGAGATCGGTTTTTGGTTATGGCTGTCAAAGGTGAGAAAGCTTGCGACAGTTGTTGCGTAAGAGGCTGTTAATCGCTGGACTCCGTGCCTTTATCCAGGGGTGGTTTGCGCGGTTGGGCTAGCCAAGCGGTGCTCGGTTTCTGGTCGGATCTGCCGCTGGTAATTTGATTGGAAAAAAGATCAGTTGTTTGTTTCCGCCCGACGTCATTCAATTCCACCTTATTTCTAATAAACAAACTAAGTTTCGGGGAAGCAAAGCTGGAACTTAGTTAAAAGCTCTTTGTAGCCTGCAAGAGATCTCCCTTTAACTTCTACCGAATTTAGAAACCAACAGAAATCTCAGCCCCGCGCTGTCTTCCGATTCTTATTTTTTCGCACACGCAGTATCCATGCGTGTGTCAGGAACCATGCGCCGTTCAACGACGCTTAAAGGAAGGTTTCACCATGTCTGCCGTTCTAGTCTTGAACAGCTCCTCGGAGCCGCTGCACGTCTGCAGTTGGCGAAGGGCAGTTGCGCTTATCGTGAAAAATCGAGCAGAGGTGGTTGAGCATAACGGCAAGATGCTGGCGGATGATTTTCCGCTTCCTCTTGTGATTCGCCTGTCGTCACAGGTGTTCGTGCCGTACTCGCCGCTCTCTTGTAACCGTCAAAACATCCTTGCTCGCGACCGGCATACCTGCCAGTATTGCGGTGCAAAAGATCTGGATCTGACGCTCGACCACGTCGTTCCGCGTTCTAAGGGTGGTCCCTCTAGCTGGGAAAACCTGGTCGCTGCCTGTCACAAATGCAACGGTCGCAAGGGCGATCTGAGTCTCAGTGAATGTGGCATGAAGTTGTTGTCCAAACCGGTGCGCCCGCGTAACCGGATGTCGTTCTTGATCATGAAGCACCGCTCGAACAGCGGGACATACGAGTCGTGGTCACGCTATCTTGAGACGGCGTAACTGTCGACGTAACCCGAAGGGAAAATAACATGAGCTCTGAAACTGTTAACGCGTTGGCCGCCAAACAGGCTCGCCCGCTATACGCCTCGAAAGAGCCGTTCAATTCCGGCATGCTCCGCGTGTCGGATGTTCACGAAATCTACTTCGAAGAGAGCGGCAATCCGAACGGGAAGCCGGTCGTCTTCGTTCATGGTGGTCCCGGTGGTGGCACAGATCCGTCCCAGCGCGGGTTCTTCAACCCCGACATCTACCGCATCGTGCTCTTCGATCAGCGCGGCTGTGGCAAGAGTTTGCCATACGCGTCGCTCGTCGATAACACGACCTGGGATCTGGTCGAAGACATGGAGAAGTTGCGCAAACACCTGGGCATCGCCAAATGGCAGGTGTTCGGCGGCTCATGGGGAAGTACCCTGGCTCTGGCGTATGCGCAGACGCATCCCGAGTTCGTCACCGAACTTGTTCTGCGCGGCATCTTCCTCGTTCGCAAGCAGGAGATTGATTGGTTCTACCAGCGTGGCGCCAGCGCGCTGTTCCCGGATGCATGGGAGCACTATCTCAAAGCGATTCCGGAGAGTGAACGCGGCGATCTCGTCACTGCGTATCACAAGCGATTGACTGGTGACGATCACGAAACCTGCGTCGCTGCCGCCAAAGCCTGGAGTATCTGGGAAGGCAGCACGAGCAAGCTTCATAACGATCCGCAATTCGTCGAGCACTATGCCGATGGCAATTTCGCGCTTGCTTTTGCTCGCATCGAGTGTCACTACTTCGTCAACAAGGGCTTCCTGGAAGAAGGCCAGTTGCTCACCAATGTCGACAAGATTCGCCACATCCCGACCGTGATCGTGCAGGGTCGCTACGACGTGGTTTGCCCGATCGAATCGGCTTGGGCTCTGCACCGCGCGTTCCCGGAAGCAGAGCTGGTCATCGTTTCCGATGCCGGTCACTCTGCCAAAGAGCCGGGCAATCAGAGCGCTTTGCTTGATGCTACGGATAAGTTCGCGACGAACTTTGTTCCTGCACCAGCAGCCACTATCAGTGCGAACATCGTCGCTTCGTCGAGCACCGTCACTGACACCAATCTCGCGACCGCGAGCACAGCTACCGATAGGTGTGTGTTTCTCGATCGAGACGGCGTGATCAACGTTGGTATCAACGTCACGAAAGCCGACGACTTCCAGCTCATCGATGGCTCGAAAGACGCAATCGTGCGCTTGAAGAGAGCCGGATTCAGGGTCGTGATCGCAACCAATCAGGGTGGTCTGGGTGAGAACCTCGATGGCTCCATCCGCTGGAAGGCCCATCCGCTCAGTCGCGAGGCGCTCACCGCGATTCACGCACGCATGCTTGAGTTGCTCGGTGATGAAGCGAAGCCCGACGCCATCAAGGTCTGCCCGCACTCAAAGTCGGTCGACTGCCCCTGCCGTAAACCGCTTCCGGGGATGTTGACCACGGCGGCTGGCGAGTTGAACGTCGATCTCACTCGTTCATTCATGGTCGGTGACCGTGACACCGATGTCGCTACTGGTATCGCTGCTGGTGCGACGGGAATCCTGGTTCTCAGCGGACCGGATGGCGCCGAGGCGAAGGACAAGAACCGTGTCCCGGCTGGAACCCGGATCTTCGCCTCGTTGAAGGAAGCTGCGGACTGGATTTTGACACAGTGAACCAATTGAGTTTGATGCTCTCCGTTTAGTTGTTATGACTGAACGATCAGCCAGACGAAATTCACGAGAAGCGAAGAGATTGGCCGCAAGCCGATTTCTTCGCTTTCTCGTTTTTATTAATTGTGTTACGATTGGATATAGTATTAAACTGAGAGCGAGTTGCCCATTTATCGACCTGAAGAAAGGCGATCCCCAGAGGTGTTCGACTTTGATTGTCAGTTTCTGCCGGTTTTGACCTTAATTGTCGGAGAGTAGCTGTTGATCTTCTGGAATCGCCAGGGCGCGCCAGGTTCCAGTGATAACGGCAACACCTGGTCCGTGAATGCGATTGGCTTCGTCTTCTCGGCCGGTGCTTCTCAGCAGGTTTGCAAGGCTTCGCGCGAGACCCTTTGTTTCGGGATGGTCGGGACCAATGGTCTCGTTTCTGATCTGCAAAGCGGTGCGATAGAGTGGCTCCGCATCGCGAAAACGAACCTGGATATGGTACAAGGTTCCCAAGTTATGCAATGCGGTTGCATAATCAGGATGATTTCGACCGAAGATTTGTTCGTAAATTTCCACGCACTTTTTCGTGAGCGGTTCGGCTTCCTGAAAGCGATTTAGCTGGTAATAGAGACGTGCCAGATTGTTCAACGAGCGTGCCACCACTACGTGCTGTGCGCCGAGATGTTTTGCTTTGATGTCGATAGCTCGACGATAAAACGGTTCGGCCATGAAGTGCTTATCCTGCGCACAGAGTGAATCTGCAAAGCAATCGAGGGCATAGGCTAATCTTCGGGGATCTTCACTTGCGAATGGCTCGAAGTAGCGAACTGACGCTGCCCAGATCGCCTCGCAATCGGCCAGTCGACGTTCTCTGTCGGCATGTTCAGCTAATCTTCGTAGGTTCTCCCAGCGCGAAACTGCTAGTTGCAGAGATTCTCTCGCCACTTTTCCATTCTGATTGGCAATGGCGCCATCAGGCTGAACAATCTTCGGCGGTTCGACTGGAGGCGGTGGAGGTGGTTCGACTTGACGCATTGCTTGCGGTTGATCGACCTTTGTTTTGGCCCAGTTTTTTGCAGTGATCAAAACTTCACCTGATTGAAGTTTCTCCGCATCGTCAATTCGTCCGCAAGCGCGCAGCAAATTTGAGTAGTTACCCAGGAGTTTAATTACTTCAGGATGATCTTTGCCGAGGCGCACAGACTTTATTGCCAATGCCTTTTGGTAATGGATCTCGGCTTCCGGATATTTTTCTTGAACGTGAAGCAGCATGGCCAGGTTGTTAGCGATTACTCCGACGTCATACTGATCTTCACCGAAAATTTCGGAGTAAATTGACATGAGCCGACGACAACAGTTGGTCGCGTCTCCAAACCTGCCTAGATGCCAGTAGACTTCCGATAGCCCTTCCAGGGTCAGGGCAGTGCGCCTGTCCGTGCGATCGAATTTTTCCGATTCTTTCAGCGCTTCTTTCCAGAACAGTTCTGCCTCAGGCAGCCGCTTCTCACGCTGCGCTTCCTCTGCTTTCGAACGTAATTTGTCCCAAACTTCCGACACGTTTAAGCCCCGACGTCTACAAAGATTTTCTACCCGGAAAACTCTGCCAATTTATATCAAATTTCACATCACTAAAGAGAATAAATCGGGTCGTCATATGGATTTTGGGGAAGAAAAACTTGGTTTTGAACACCAGCAGACATTTGGCAGGTCGATATACTTGAATGCGATTCTGATCGTTTTAGTGAAGTCAAGCGCCGCTGTTTGCAAGACATTGATATGATGCTGGCTACACCTAACGAGACTCTAGTTTACGATGACTGCTGAAAAAACGATCTGGCCCGTCACCAAAGACACATTTTTCAAATTGCCGCGCGGCGCGCAGCTGTTGGTTGCATATGTGCTTATCAACGACTTGTTCAAATTGCAGTTGCAGATCAACGATGAAGACATGATCGCCCTGCGCAGCGTGGGTTGGCTTGACGCTGGTCTGGCCGTAACACATGGGATTGTAAACAGTGAAATCGCCGAAAACATTTGGCAAGGATTCGAAGCCATAGAAGACGACATTATGGCTAGTATCTCCGAAGACGAAATGGAGCGATACGTAGCTCGTAAAGGCAAATCCTACCCATGGCTCTGGTAGCTCAAAACCTTTTTAGGGTCGGCATCAGCAGCCTCTATGGTATCGGATGCGGTGCGATTAGCAGAAAGATGGCAAGGTGCTGCACATTACTTGACCCTCTTTAATTTCTCCGCTGTTCCGTTTAGGATATACTCCTGCTGCCCGAGATAAAGATCACACCCAATCTGGAGTTGGTTCGCATGACCCCCATAAGCACTTCCGATAAAGTCTGGTTCATCATGGGTCTTGTATTCCTGATTTACGTTTTGGCATCAAGCACCCACCACTTCTCTCAGTAATTAGCCTTGAGTTGTTGAACTCGTCGCTTTGGCATGGTCAATATTTCTGCTGTCGCGTTAATGCATTCGTAAATCGGTAACTGTTGCATCGTCTGGACTTTCGATAGCACTTTAAGGTGTTTGAACATCGAAGGCGCGTTGTCATGCCCCGCTGGCTGACACGGTCAGAGTCTTCAGGTCAAAGACCGCTTTTCCAAGTTTGGTTGGTTTTTAGTTTGTATTGTGCAACTATAAACAGTCGTAGAAGCTCCCTCAGGTCAAAGGACAAGAGAGAGAACGAAAGCTTCGAAACCGAAGCAGGCGTTCCCTCTCTTGCGTTCAGGGCATCAACTGCAGTTGCGCGATTGTTGGGAATTACTGGAAGTGAAACCGGCCGTTACAGCCGATTTCGGGAAACTCCGTGAGGAGCATTCCTTCGATTCCACCGTGAGGGGGATTGATCAGGCCGTGAGCACCGTCGCTTCGATCTGGGAGACCATGAAGTCGCGGGAGGTCTGGCGTGCACGCTGGAAAGCGCCGCCGGCGATCGATA
>CAZRMH010000374.1:0-8095 GCA_964600935.1 uncultured Candidatus Obscuribacterales bacterium | reverse complement strand
CGAACGTCATGTCTCAAACTTGTTCTATCGCGCTCAAAGAATTTACGGAGAGCGAAAAAAGCTTGAGCTGAAACTCGATTACAACGACTTGATTGGTATGGCATACATCGCGCTTTCTGATCCTAAATCGCTTGCGCGCCAACATTATCAGGATAAAGTTCGCGCAATTCTCGTCGATGAATTTCAGGACACCAACACCATTCAGGCGCAGTTAATTGGTTACCTTGCCGGACCGACAACGAGATTGTTCCTGATCGGCGATGACAAACAGTCAATCTATAAGTTTCAGGGCGCCGATGTTTCCAACTTCAATGAGTGGAAACAACTTCTGCGCGGGGAAACCGCTGACCCCTCACGTAAACTGACCGGCGAGTCTATGGTGACCAAACTTACCGTCTCCTTCCGCAGTCATCCGAACGTGGTTTCCTTTGTAAACGCGGTATTCTCGAGCCTTCTTTCAAACGGACTTTCCAACATTCCATATCGGGCTGATTTCGAACCGTTATCAACTTTCCGAAAGGTCAATTTAGACGACAGCACCATTAGTGGTATTACGGTATCTAGTTCGAAAGTCTCCGAGGTCTCTGCTCAGTTGGCGGATTCTGGCACCGGCGGTGGTGCAAACAGCGTCGGCGGAAATGTCATTGTTGGAAACGTGTCTTCCAGTTTTGCAATTACTGGCGGAATCGGTTCCACTCTCGTCGCTGGCGCTGGGATGGCGTTCGCTTCAGATGTAGAACAGTCGCAACCAAAACAACTTAGTCTATTCGATATGGCGTCAGGCAGTTCTTCAGTGCCTCCTGCAATTTTTGAAGTCACTGCTCTGGAAACCGAAATTTCTCCGGTCGACTTTGTGTCACCAGAGCAGATTCATGACTTACAAACGGATGAAGGTTTCTGCGATTTGAATGTTTCATTCAATGATGAAGCTGCGGACATGAGATTCGATCCGGATATGAAAGACTCCGCCGCCGAAGATTTTTCACCTCCAAAGCCGATATCGAATGTTCAAATGGTAATTTTCGATGGCGCTAATGAGTTCGGCGATCGTGATAGCGAGGTCTCATCTCTCACCGAATCCCGTGCGGTCGCGCAGTGGATTCAGAATATGGTGGATAACGAAGCTCCCCTGCTGGACAACGATGGTCGCGTTGTGCGCAGCTTGAAATATGGTGATTTCGCTGTTCTTGTCGCCAAGAATAGTAATTTTAAAGTTATTGAACGCGGTTTACTCGAGCGTGGAATTCCTTATGTGGTTTTTGCAGGCAGAGGTTTTCTCAATCGTCAGGAAGTAATTGATTTCGAAAACCTGCTCTATTTCTTGGGTAATCCGCAGGATTCGCATGCTTTGCTTGGAACTTTGCGCTCGCCTATGTTCGCGCTCAGTGATGATATCGTTCACGAATTGTTTGTTAGCATGAAGGAAGAAGATCGTACGCTGACACTTTGGGACGCGCTTCTCAAGGCAATCGCGACTAGACGTCCAGGGTACGAATATGTTTTACGAGCTGTTAATGAACTGCGTCGATTTATGGACGACGCCGCCCGACTGAGTTTAACTGCGTTAATTCGTAAAATCATTCAGAAGACGAACTACGATCTAGCTTTGATGAGCGCTGAGAATGGAAAGCAGCGGTCGCGAAATTTATGGAAATTGGTTTCTTTAGCTAAAGAGCATGAAGAACTTTCGTTTTTTGAGTTTGCAAAACGACTGACTTTGATGCGAGATTTTGAGCTGAAACAGACGGATGCGCCGTTTGAAAGTCATGACTCGGTAAAGCTAATGACGATCCACGCTTCCAAAGGACTTGAGTTTCCCGCCGTGGCACTCCCCTGTCTATCTGGACGGATACTGGGACAAGATCGGAAACTGATTTTTCACCGTAATTATGGTTTTGCGCTTGATACTTCCCGTGGTGACCCGGAAACGAGACCCGCCTGGTACCGTTATGCGAAACAACTGGATCAGGATATGGAGGTAGCTGAGCGCAAGCGGCTTTTGTATGTTGCAATGACGCGGGCTCGTGATTATCTTGGTATGTTTCTTGAGAAAGACCTTGGTCAACAGCAGGAGTCTTTCCGGCTATGGATCGCCGATGTCCTCGATCTTGATTTTCATGATGACAGCGAAGCGAATCGATTGCGCTCAGTTCGATTCGATGGTGGCACTTCCGAGTTTAGTGTGTCGATGGTCGATCGTCTGTCTGTTGCACCGACGGAAGCAGAATTGGCTAAGAATCGTGAGATTGAAGAAGAAGAGCCACGGTTCGAACCAGCAGAAGCTGCGCAGAGTCTGATGGAAGCTGTGCTGCCGAATCCTGTTTCGCCTACATCGAGATGGCGAGGATGGACTCGAGTCACTCCAGGGAAAGGCGAAGACGACGCCTTGGATGCCACCGTAATCGGTGTCTACTTGCACGCCGTTCTAGAAAATCTTCCGCTTTCATTGGAGCGCCCTGATGACATAACGCTTCAGAGCATTGCGATGATGCAAGGTTCTGCAGTCGCGCATCCGGAGAAATTAAAGAGGTTGCTGAGCGAAGGCGACAAGCTGCTAGACGTTTTCTACAGCAGTGAACTGTTTGGTTTGATGAAAAATGCGAAGAGGCGATTAACCGAATTGCCGTATGTTTTCATCAACGACTTCGGCATTGAATCGAGACGTCCTGACTTGTTGATTGAAGATGAGAACGGCAATTGGCTTATTGTCGATTACAAAACCGACGACATCCCGGAGTCGGCGATGGAGCAGCAAGCTCGTCGCCACGCAGCACAGTTGGAAGAATACAGCAGAGACATTCGGCATTTGACCGGTTTGAATCCTGGCATTCGTCTCTATTTCGCGCGCCATGGAAAGCTTGTTGATCCGCATAGTTAGCCTGAAGTCCGTTGCATTCTGGCGATTCAATTGAATGTTATCCGTAACCTTTTGGCTGCCGGACGCGCTTTCATTTGTCGGAAGTAAAACTGCATGCCGCCAGGACATGCAGTTTCAATCATTGGTTTTACGTTTGAACAAATTGCGCAGTTTTTGAAGTCAGCGTTTGTTCGAGCTCAACTCTTTTTTCGTTCCGAGTTTCTTCTTCGATCTTGCTCAATTATTTGCGTGGTTCCATGGCAAAGATGCTGAGCATGTTTCCATAAGGATCAGAGAAGGTGGTCGACATGCCGATCTGGTCGGGCGTTTCGCAAACTTGCTTGGGCTCATTATGGAACGTGATGCCTTTATCTTTTAATGCTTCATAAGCATCTTTGATGTTTTCAACTGTGAAAACAAGGACAGGAGCGCTTTCAATTTCGCTCTTTTGCATCTTATCCGTATGGTGAAGAGCCACTGCTGTAGCGCCTGCGTCGAGTTCCACCCAACCGTCTTCTTCCACCTTGACTTTCATTCCCAGAATGTCTCGGTAGAATGCGGTCGCCTTAGCTGTGTCGGTCACATAGAGAATAACAAAGGACAGGGTTCCCAGTTTCACGTCTGTTTTAACGGACATAACAACTGCCTTTCCCGAACATGGCGGGAGCGAAGTGATAGAGCGGCAATGATAGCTGAGATCGAACAGGCGATCATTAATCGTCCAAAGAGATGCGCGGAGACAGTTTGCGCTGACCTCGCCTTTTAGCCGAGCACCAAAAAGTTCAAAACAGTTGCCCGCGACTAATTGAACTGATTGAACTCGTTTGTCGATAATAAAAGCGGCGCGAGAGTAAGATCTCGCACCGCAGTTTTTTAGTTTGTCTGTTTCTTTGGAAACGACGGTAATTTCGATGCGACACCGATCAGGGTTATCGCGATACCAACGTATGCCAGAACTGACAGAGTCACCCGAGTTTCGAAGAATCCGTCAACTACCAGAGCGATTATCGGCGGGAAGAAAACCAATTTGCTGAGTGCCATCAAGCTGATCCGTTTAAGAAGATAGAAGTAGCACAAGAAAGAGATAATCGAACTGACGATACCGAGGTAAGCGGCGGCAAGTAGGGGCACCATTGGTGGTGCTTGGAAAATGCCGCCACCTTCTTGCACGATGCTCAAAGTGACGAACGAAATTGCGCATATCACTATGTACGTCGAGACTGAGACAAGTGGGTGCTGATCAGTCGCGTGACGTTTTAGAATTACGCCGGAAACAGAGCTGAGCACGACAGACAAAATCAGGAAAATCACGCCACCACCCTGTTCCGCAGATACGTTTAAACGATCGCTGAAGATCATTAGAATCCCGAACATTGAGATCAGAAGACCAATTACCTGTCCACGCGTAACCTTTTCAGTCCGCGTGAGAGTGGCTGCCAGAGCTGTAATCAAAGGCGTTGTCGTCCCAATTATCGCCGCTAGTCCGCCGGAAACATATCGTTCCGCTGAATAGACGAAAGCGAAACTGATCACGGAGAACACGCTGCAAAGCACTGTCCAAGCCAATGCTCGTTTTTCTGGCAGCGGTGCTTTTACCAAACCGCTGGCAAAAATTCCCACGACAGCGACCGCAGCAATGACGAATCTCCAAGCGCAAGCCGTGAACGGCTCAAACGTGCCTGGCAAAACGCATTGTCTGACCGCAAACCATGTGGTGCCCCAGATCAAAATGCATGACACATACGCTATCACGACACCGACAGATGGCTTCTCTGGGTGAGATCCATCGTTTGCTTGTGGCGTCAGCAGTGTTTCGGTCTCAGGCAATTTCAATGTGTCCGTTTCCGTCGATGTGCGCGTTTCGGTTTCGATGGCGGTGACGTTGCCGCCGACCATCCCGATCACGTTTTCAACCGGATTCGTCTCCACAGCAGTCGCCGTAACATTGCCGACGACGGGGTTTGTGACCACGCCAATAGTGTCGGATGCGACATTAGTCACATGAATAGGCGCAGTGAAATTGTCTGCTGCAAGATTGTCCGAATCGAACAGATTTATTGATAGGCGTTTCATGACGTGTCGACCGGCTAAACTCCGGTCCTCCTTGTGTTCTGAATCCTAGAATAGACCGGTCGTCTATATGAGTCAACTACCCCAATAATGATATTGCTTGAGATCCTTGTCTCTAAAGACTTTGCGGATTTTTACAGTTTGCAAACACTATGCGAAATCAATAGCTTGCGAGAACGTAGTTTGCACTAGGTTCGCTAGTTTGCTTAAAGCGGTGGTCCGCTGTGGTCACCCTCGAACGGATTGTTCGCATCTTCCTTATCAGCGCCGATTGGATCTTCGATCAAGTCGTAAGCTTCTGGAATCATGAAAACGTCGTCGGGCAGCGGCTCTTTCTTGAAACTCGTAATTCGGATGGACCATGTCGGTTGTGTTCCGACTTTCGCCGCAGCGCTTACCAGCACATCCGAATCTTTGTCGAACCAGTATTCAACAGACTTTGGTGGTTTTGACCGCAGGTCGAATGTGTAGCCTACGCAATTGTGCCCATCGATTGTTTTGGGCGGGAGCGAAGTTAGTTTTCCAACCCAGGAGTCCGCCTTGAGCCAGTCTTCATCGAAAGTGAAGTTGTTTCCGTTTTTCAGCAGCGTCCAGGTCGCCAACTTCTCTTTCGCGTCGAGCCAGTATTCTCGCCCAACTGTGTGATCGTCGATTCTTCGATAATTGGTGACCGGCAAAAATCTAGTGTCTTCGACAAAGACTTTATGACCTTTGCCGTCGGAGGAAACTTTGAAAGTCGACTTCTTCTCGGCCTTGCTCGGCGACATCTCGTATGTGGCGGTATAGGTTTTATCGGTGTATGGTACCGCCTGTCGATCGCCGCCGCAGGCGGATATCGCACCACAGGATAAGGCAGTTATTACCAACAATTTCGTGGCATTAGGTCTCACGAGTACACCCCAACAAATGAATTCGACTCATCTGAGATCTTACCCAATTTGCGGCATGCCCGCTTCAGGACGCGCGAGTGTCTCAAAAAAACTCAGTGCAAGTACGATAGCTGCGAGCGAGTGAAACGCGAACGAAAGTCGTAAGCGCGCTCAGGCGCTTTTAGCCGCCTGGTGCTGGTGGCTGAATTTTGTCAGGCAGTTTGTATTTTGCCAATACGCCGTTTGCAAATGCTCTATTTGCGAATGGTTTCAGCGCTGAAGTGGCAGGAAGCATGCTGTTGATTGCGTCTATATTCGTGAGAAACAGGTTAGGGTCTTGGAACATCTTTCGAATGGCATCTTGCGCTGCGGTCGCTGCTGACGGAGGTGTTCCTTCAGGTGGCTTCTGGAGCAGCTGGTCCAATTCTCTTGCCATTTGCGTCACGTACTCTGGAGTGAGTTTGTCGAGAACCTTGGCTTCCTTCGCGCCATTCAGGAACATGTCCAGCCCTTGTTTGGACGCGTCAGCAGGAGCAATTTTCAAGGCTGCGGCCAGACCGCGCGCCAGTTCAACTTGCGATTCGGTTATGCCATAGGCCTGAGCGAGTTCTTTATTAACCGCCAATCGTTCTTTCTCTTTCGCTGCATCTCTGGCTGCGTCCGGAGCTGTGGCTGGCTTTGCATCACCTTTTGCTTCAGCTTCGAGTTGACCAGGCACGAGTTGTCTAGCGAAGGCTGGATCGATACCGATGTTGTTTTCAGTTTTGGTTAAGGAACCGTTGACGTCCAGTGTGTGATTTACGCCGTTGATGTCATAGACGTTGGAATTGGGCGGACCAAATGGCTCGCTAGGATTTGGCTTGGCGTCTTTCGGCAACGCTCGCTTGTAGACTTTGCCGTCGCCAGCTGTGATCTGGGTTGGTGTAGTGTCTTTTGCATCGGCTGCATTGTATTGGAATTTCAGAGGCTGGTTCCCGAGGTCACCACCAGTAGTACCAGTCGTTTCCATTGGTCGTCCGTTTAATGATTTGACGACACGCGTGTTGCCTTTGGTATCAGTTGATGTGGAAACCGTCTCACCGGCGCTCGCTCCTGGAACTGTCTCGGTTTTTGTACCGAGTCTATCGAAACTAACTTCCGTGTTGGATTTGAAAACAGGTTTTTTGGTATTAGGATCGAGAGTAACCTCACCTTTCTCGTTGAACGCAGCTTCTCTGAGCACTGGGTTTGGCTTGGCGTCCATGTCTCGTGCTTGCACGCTCAGAATTTTGCCTGTACCGTCTTTCGTGACAGCGCGGGTGACTCCTGGAGCTGCACCGGTGGTGTCGTAGTCCAGAGTGGTGACTTCACCTTTAGTGTTAGAGAACTCTCTGAGCTTGCCCTGTTCATCACGCTTTTGATAGGTCTTGTCCGCATTCACGCGCACACGCTCGACTCCGCGTTTGTCAAGTTGCGAAACCGAATCATCGTTGTTTACAGTGTCTGTCAACTCTGGATTCGCTTGGTTCTGCACGCCAACGTTGCCGTTTTCGTAGAACTTCATCTCCCCTTTGAATTGTTTTTTCGCGTCCGCTTTTCCTGTCTCCCAGGTCGGTGGAGTTGCCGGTACGGCCGGTGTATTTTTCGCAGCGTCTGCAGGAGTGCCTGGTTTGCCTGGATCGAGCATGGACCACTTCTGACCACGTGCATCAATCACGGTCGGTCTTCCAGAGGCATCTCGAGTTACCACTCTGCCGTTCGATTCGAGTTTTGCTCCGTCTAGAACGTTGATTGTTTTGCCGTCTGGACCTTTATCTTGTCTGGTGCCGATGATATCGATTTTTCCACCAGCGCCCTCAACGACTTGGGCTCTAGGAATTTTGTAATCGACTCCACCTGAGTTGACTTTCCAGTCGGTGGTGCCATCAAGGTTTGGTGGCATTCTATCCAGTGTCATGCCGCCCTGGATAATTCTCTTCAGTTCACCGTTTTTGTCGTATACACGCTCTGATACGTTGGATCCTTTGAAGCCTGGCTTTACCCGTGTGAGTTTGCCATTGATGTCTGCCTCAACCTGGCGACCATCAGCGTACACCGATGTGACCTTGCCGGTCTCTCTATCAAATTGTGCTAGTTTCGGAAGTTCACCTGTGTTGACGCGAGGGTCGTCGAACGTAATTGCTCCATTAGACTCTGTTCCTTTCGCCCATTGAATCCGACCGTCGTTTCCTAATGTGCCGGTGTTGTACAACGTGTCTGATTTGCCGCCTTGTGTGCGGGTCATCTTGCCGTTTTTCCAGTCGTCTACCTTGAAGCTTGT
>CAZRMH010000373.1:0-8162 GCA_964600935.1 uncultured Candidatus Obscuribacterales bacterium | reverse complement strand
CAACTGCAATCCGGAGTTGCTACCGGCGGAGCTTCGAAATCACCATGCCTTCCCGGATGCGAAAGGTCCAATCACATTGGATTCGAACGGTCAGGGCAAAATTCGTTTGATTGCCGATAACACTTATAAACTCGATCCAGCCACATACAAGTCGCTCGGGCAGATGACTCAGCTCGCCCGTCCGCAAATCACAATGAATTTGATGGCACCACTGGCGGTGGGTAATATGGAGAATCCGAAAGACCCTGCTAACAAGGAGGCTTGGGAGCAGTTCGACCGCGACCTGGCGGCTGCTAAAAAAGCCGGTGTGGATGGTATCAGCGTTGATGTGTGGTGGGGATTGGTCGAACCGAAACCTGGACAATATAACTTTCCATATTACGATAAAGTTTTTGATCACATCCGAGCTCACGGACTTAAAGCTATTCCGATTATTTCTATGCACCAATGTGGTGGCAATATTGGTGACAATGTGTTCGTGCCGATTCCGTTCTGGATCTGGCCTCACCTTTCCCAGAAAGCCGGTTCGAATAATCCCGATTACGCAAAATACAGAAGCGAGCAGGGTAACAATAGTCCAGAGTATGTTTCGGCCTGGGCTACCCCGCTAGCCCTGCCGCGGTACAAAGCGTTGATGGAGGCGTTCCAGGAGCACTTTAAGAACCGACGAAACGATTTCTCGGAGATCAATGTCAGCCTTGGTCCGGCTGGCGAGATTCGCTATCCCTCGTATAATTCGCACGATCAAAACACCGGTTACCCGACTCGCGGTGCCTTGCAATCCTATTCGGAAGCCGCGGTCAAATCGTTCCGAGATTTTGCTATTGCTAAATATGGCAGCGAAGCCAAAGCCAAGGAAGCATGGGGCGATCCGAAGGCTCCTAGTATTGTTCCTCCGCAAACGCCGGATCAATTCTTTGCGAACTCGGAACATAAAACCTCTCAGTACGGCAAGGATTTCTTCGATTGGTATAATGGTTCGCTTATCGAGCATGGTAAGCTCGTTTTAGGAACTGCTGTAGATGTCTTCGGACATGACAAGGCGCCGTTCAATGGTATCGATATTGGTGCCAAGGTCCCGGGCATCCACTGGCGTGTCGGCGAACAACAAGGAAATAACTACGTTCCTGGAGATCGCCTTGCTGAGCTAAATGCCGGCTTGATTCGCACCAGTCGTGGTGATTGGGCTTCTGATGCTGAAGGTCATGGTTATCGGCCAATTATGCAGATGTTCCATGATGTTCAAAGACCGACCTCTAAGTCGAAAGTGGTACCACATTTCACCGCGTTGGAGTTGGCCGATGGTCAAGATGGACCGGGGGTAAAATCGATGCCTAAGTCTCTTGCCACCTGGGTTGGACAAGAATCCAGTCGTCAGGGATTGACACTCAAGGGCGAGAATGCCCTCTCGTTTACTCTTGCAGATCCTGCTTCTTGGAGCAGAATGAGAAGCTTCCTCGCGTTGCCTGAGAATCAAAACGGTAACTATTATGGGTTGACTTTACTGCGCTTGGGCGGCGAGGTCTTGAACACCGAAGTCGGTCGTACGCGGCTTGCAGAAACCATTCAAGCGATCAGAGCCGCTAATGAAGCCGCAGCGCCGCAAGCGGAAGCAAAATAGGTTTTCAATATAAAACATATCCGAAAGGCTGATTTTTGGCGGCTAAAATGGGATATGCTATGCCTCATTAAACCCGCGATTGAAACGCGGGCGCCACCGAAGTTCGCTTGATCGGAGGAGATTGCGATGATCAGCCCGTTTGCTGGAAAACCAGTGCAGCCCGATATGCTTGTCAATGTTCCAAAGTTGATAACGTCCTACTATCTCGATAAACCTGATGTCTCAGTTCCCGGCGAGCGCGTCGCCTTTGGAACGTCAGGTCACCGCGGTTCAGCTTTCAAAAAGGCTTTCAACGAAGATCACATTCTGGCAATCACCCAGGCGATTTGCGACTATCGCAAAGAGCAAGGCTACAGCGGTCCGCTTTACCTCGGCATCGACACTCATGCATTGTCTGAACCTGCCTTCGCAAGCGCGCTCTGCGTGCTGGCAGCGAATGATGTCAATGTCATGATCGATAATTTCGGCGGTTATACGCCAACGCCATCGATCTCTCTGGCAATCATCATGTACAACAAGGGCAGAAAGTCCGGTTTGGCTGACGGTATCGTAATCACGCCGTCGCACAATCCGCCCGAAGATGGCGGTTTCAAATACAACCCACCGTCTGGTGGTCCTGCTGATACCAACATCACTGGTTGGATCGAAAAACGCGCTAATGAATTCCTTGCCAATGGATTGAAGGATGTAAAAACGATTTCTTTCCGCGCGGCGCAGAATGCGTCGACGACTCAAGAATTTGATTTTGGGAAACTTTACATCGATGAGTTGACTTCAGTGATTGATATCGATGCAATTCGTGGTGCCTCAATCAAGGGAGCGGTCGATCCGCTAGGCGGAGCCGGTGTCAGTTACTGGGCACGTTTGATCGAGCAATATAAACTGCCGATCGAATTGGTCAACAAAGCCGTGGATCCAACGTTCTCATTCATGAGTGTAGATTGGGACGGCAAAGTTAGAATGGATTGTTCTTCACCATATGCGATGGCAAGCCTTGTTAAATTGAAAGACAAATACGATATTGCTTTCGCAAACGACACAGATCACGATCGTCACGGAATCGTGACACCGACCGGTGGTTTGATGAACCCGAATCATTATTTGTCAGTTGCGATTGATTATTTGTTTAAATCGAGAACTGGTTGGCGCAAAGATGCCGGGGTCGGTAAAACCGTGGTATCAAGCAGCATGATTGACCGCGTCGCTAAGAAACTTGGTCGACAATTGGTTGAAGTTCCAGTTGGGTTTAAATGGTTCGTCGATGGATTGAGCGATGGTTCCCTGGGCTTTGGCGGCGAAGAGAGCGCAGGAGCATCTTTCCTTCGTAAAGACGGCAGCGTTTGGACGACTGACAAAGATGGAATTATCCTTGCCTTGTTAGCCGCCGAAATACTTGCCACCACTGGTAAGGATCCATCGAAACACTATCAAGCATTGACGGAAGAATTCGGAGCGCCAGTTTATGAGCGCATCGAAGCTCCGGCATCAGCTGAACAAAAAGCGAACTTCAAGAAACTCTCCGCCGATCAAGTTACAGATTCTGAATTTGCCGGCGAGAAAATTATTGAAAAATTGACCAATGCACCAAGCAACAATGCCTCGATTGGTGGACTCAAAGTCGTGACGGAAAACGGCTGGTTTGCCGCTCGTCCGTCAGGCACAGAGGACATCTACAAAATCTATGCCGAAAGCTTCAAAGGCGAAAAACACCTGAAGGAAATTCAAGAACAAGCCAAAGAGCTGGTTAATAAGGTGCTATCGTCCGCGGTGGCAGTTTAAATAGCCTCTTCGGAAGCATGTTTTTAAACCGAGCTTGTTTCCGTGACGAATACAAAAAGCGCTCAGCGAATTCGTTGAGCGCTTTTATTTTGAGATCGATATTCAGTTGAAACCAGCTTATACGAGAAACTGCACCGGAGTGCGTTCGAAAGTTTGGTTCACACGGTCTAGTTCGGAGCGTTTCCGTGCATCGTTTATTTCTCGTAGACGTTTTCCAGACGAAGCTTCAGTGTTCTCACGCTAATATCGTTCAATTCTTTATGGATTTTGTTTGTATCAGGAATGCTGAGTTTGTTAGCATTCTTCGTCTTCATCGTTTCCATGCGGTTCTTGATGTCGGAAATCTCGTTTTTGAGACTGTCGACTTGTTTAACGGTAAGTTCGTTTGCTACTCTACCTTCATCGATTTCCTTAGAAATCTTTTCGAGTCTCTGTGTCACCGTCCACTTTTTCGCTTCTGATGGCAGTAACGGTGAACAAGCGAGGATGAGGGAGAGAATCGCTGCTAGTGTCAATGTTGTCTTTCTTTTCGTCACTAATTTCGTCCTCTGTGCATGAGTTTTAAATATGCTCACAGTATAGCAGTGAGAATGTCCAAGTTTCTTTATCGGGAATCAGGAAAGACGCGTTCGTCGCCTGGCATGCTGTTCCAGTCTTTATCACATGGTGCGGCGACGCGGATGTTGTTGAGCTGTGCGGGTTGGTTAGAGGCTTTCATGGGCGCCTGCTAGAATGGTTGCGCATAAACGATATCATTTAATCGCTGATCACTCGTAATTAAGCTTCTGCTATGTGTAGTGTTTTCACAAAGTTCAACTGTTGCATCGGTAACTAACAGACTATGAGAAAACGTTCTTCAGTACTCAGTTTGGTTTTGATGGTCTTGAGTTGCGTGCTCGTTGGAAGTGGCGCCAAGGCTGGCGAGGGCTACTGGATGAGCCCGCCGCTGAGTGGATACGCGCATGTGACGACTGATCCGAAGGATAACTTTATAGATCCCGATGTTAGATCAACATACACGTCAGGTCTTGATGGTGTGACGGCGAAGATGGTTGTCATCGATTCAGCATTCCCGACAGATGGCTGTCGAACTGGAAAGTCGAAAAACGCTGCAACACTGCAGATTTTTCGGAACAAGAAATTGGTGATGACCAAAAATTATTCAGGCTTTACTTACTTGTCCGGACCTCGTGTCACAGCGAATCTGCGATTACCTCCGTCGGTCACTGTTGATTTTGTTGATGTTCATGAGACCTATCTTCAGTACGTATGGGACAAGAAGACGGGCAAGTATAAGGAACTTGGAGATGGTCCGGAACCGGCTAACGATGAGAAGCGAGCCGAACCGCCTGTGTTCGCACAGCGCCACACCACTAGTGGTGCACTCAGCGCGACGATGACGTGGAATGCGAACTGGGGCAATCTCAATAATGGTGGCACTGCATTCAGCGTCGAGATCAAAAAAGGTTCCGACATCTGCTGGTCGGACAAAATTGCTCTAGACGTGCCAGGTATGGACCTTGACGGGCGTTCAATTGAATGCTTCGGTCCAATTATCTTGCCGTTTGATGGTGGCAAAAAACAATTTGTCACGGTGAGGTGCTTAGTGCCAGTGAAACGGGATAACGTTGAAGATCAGCAGGCCTTTGACTTTGTTTTTTATGACGATGGTTCGAAGAAGTTTAAGTTTGTTTCGCAAAACTGGAGCGGTTCGCTGCCGCATTTAGCCGACCATGATCGTGATGGAAATGTTGAATTCATTACGCAAGACTATGACTTCGGCAAGCCATTTTGGACAGGCAAGGACTCGGTCTTGAAACGCGGTAGTGGAGGACCGATGCAGATTTGGCGATGGCAGAAAGACAAATTTGTGAACGTAACTCGGGAGTTGCCGAAGGATTTGAAACGCCATGCTGCCGCGTCATTGAAACAGTTTAAATCGGAACCCGATCATCCTGAAGGCTATTTGCTCGGCTACGTCGGCGATCTGTTTTTATTAGGTGAACAGAAAAACGCCCTTAATGTTTTGGAGCAGCTCGCGACACCGAATACGGTGAAGCAAAAAGATGTGATTCTTGACCAGTTTAAAGAGCACGGCTATCTGCGCCGTTAAAACTCTAGTTCCAGCATCTTCGCAGCCGAACTGCGCTAGGCTTCTTTGATCACGCCCAGTTGTTTGCCTGCGTTGTTGACGCTTTTCTTGGAAATGAAGAACTCATCAAATGGCAGTTTTCCTGATTGCATCATTTTTGGATCGAACTTCGGAAGCATCTCTTTGTCGACAAGACGCCTCGCTTGATTGGCCATCAGTCTAAGCGATTGTTGTTCCACATCAGAAAACGTTTTAGCTAGTTCCGGATGCTCGATCGCATCTTTGAGATTTTGCAGTGAGAATCTATGTTTGTCATTAATTTCCGGCTTGCCGAGCAACTTTGACATTTTTTCAGTGACATTGTCGAAGTCGAGCGAAAGTTTGCCAACGCCCTTTTGAAGCGGATCTTCGGTGTAGTCAAAACGCAAGTTGTAGTACGGTGGTTTGAATTGCGGACCTTCGCGCTCTGCGCCCTGTCCGGGTTTAGCATCGACCAACTCGAACTGCTGCAAGTTGTACGAACCCGTGTCACTTTTGTTACCGGCGAGCGCTGCTTGTTGAGCTGGCTCAGTGATCACTGCTTCACTGGTCACCGCTGCTGGTGGCGTTGCAACGCCGGCTGTTCGATCGGAATGATCGGTTCTATCTCTCTCCGACATTGCTGCGTGCTCCTTGCGACTACGATGACCTTGAACGTTATACCCAGAATATATCTGTAGTAGCCTGTTTCTATTCGCGACGCCAATGTTTTGCGATTCGCCTGATGGCGGGCGGGTGCCGCTATCGCGAGGATAAGGCTGATCTCCTCTACTGTCAATAAAGATTAAATCTATAAACCTAGTTCAACATATTGCCGTCAGAGGCTTCTGTCTGTCAGCCGCCGTGGCGAAGCTGGAGAATGCAGATTGTCAAAACGTTTTGCGGATCGTGAATCGTCGCATCGGCTCTGGCTATTTCCATTCGATTTACGTAAAATTTGCCGGCTTGTTCCATACCGAGGGTTTCCGAAACAAAGTTGAATACGCGGTCTGGACCAAGTTCAAACAGTCGTACAACCAGCGGTTGTGGCCCTGAAATTACCATGACGGCGTCGGTTCCATCCGCTGAGTTTACTGGAATGCCGGAGAATATTTTTTTCCTTCCGTAGCTGGACGGCTCGGTGTATTGGCTCGGAACTTCGATTGCTGTGCCCTTAGCGAGCTGTTCCTCATACGCTGGAGATTCCGGATAAATCAAACGAACCGTTTCTTCGTTGTCACTTTTCAGAAGTACTGCCGCATAACTATTGCCTACAAATTTGACGCGAACCCGAACGGTATCGCCAGGTCGCACCGCAGATGATACCGATATCTTTTCGAACTTGTCGCTGTCGAGACCCTGTCTGAGCAAGTTTACTTCGAACGCATCATTTTCAAGTCCGGATTTTCCGCCTTTGAACATATTGCCGATGGTGTCAAAGAAACCGGATTTTCTTTTGAAATTTCCAGTATCAGATTGGTCTGGTTGTTTAACTGTAATCGGGTTTGTTTCACCGGTGGTTCGCGCGCGATCCTCTGCACGCCGGTCTCTCGGCGACATTGATACCGGTGGCACATCTTGTGAGTGTCGTCCAAGTTGTTCTTGCGCGACAGTTGTGCGCGACCATCCTGCTCCCATATCGGGCCCCACATCGACCGCGTCTAGAGTGAAGCTGCTTTCTAATTCCGGTCCGGATGTCAGTCTGTCACCCACGTTGGGCGGAGTGAATGCCAGGACTTCTCCAGTTTTCATGGTCGGATTGAGATCGAGACATTGGTAAACTTGATCGCCCGCAACTGCAAGCGATGGGTGGATCCAATCGGCGTAACTTTCAACGCCCTCGGTAAGAATTCCAAAGTGCACGCCGACCACTTCGCCGTTTACCAGCAGAGGAGCACCCGCTGCTGACGGTGGCAGACCGATGGAGTGCACGTAATGGAAATCGCCTTTGGCAGGGAAGAAGTCCAGTATGAAACCGTTTTCAACGACCGGTAATCTAGTTTCCGGATCGATACTGATACTCTGAATCGGAGTTCCACGCTCTAACGAGCAATTGTTGGAGATGGACAGCTTCGCCGGCTCTAGATGAGTAGCCGGAGGATATTCACGACCGCTTACTTGACCAGTTTCGCGCAGATATTTCACTGCGTACAGGATCGTGCTGCCATCAAAATTGCACGCCTTTAGCAGCCGTCCAAGCGGAATTCCGTGTTTTACGTGATTCCAGGTACAAGCTACGGCCGGACGAATTTCTAACGGTAGAGGATCGAGGTTTAAGGCAGGCACCGCCTGTGATACTACGATATTGAGGTTGTTTCCAAACTCAGTCAATATTTGTTGATAGCTTTCCATCCGAGTGTAAGCTTCCATCAGCAATCCAGCAGTGGATTTTTGCATCGGTGGAAATTTCGCCCACTCCGGTTCGAAATCAAAGACAAAGGTGAATGCAAAACTTTCTTCTTCAGAAACCATCGTGAGCAGTCGGTACATCGCCTCTTCGTTATAGAGGTGCGCGTAGCGAATGTGAGTCAGCTGATTCTCTCGCAAATAGAATTTAGCGATCGGATTATTGCGCGAATCAAAAAGTGTAAGCGTTCCTTGATTGTTTCTGTTGCTGAGCAGCGTTTGAATAATCGACGTTATTTGCAACTG
>CAZRMH010000372.1:0-8163 GCA_964600935.1 uncultured Candidatus Obscuribacterales bacterium | reverse complement strand
GCCCTGGTCGATGCTTACGATGTATTTAGTCATGGAAGTATCCTTCGCGAACTACTTGGCTACACGGTTTACGAACCATAGATCATATCAATGGTTCGTGGTAATTGATCGCCTCCGCAGGGAAGTCGCGCTCGACCGCTACTGCGCGTTTCGCGAGGTCTTCAAGCGAAGCCCAGTGCTCGTTCGATTAATTTCCAAAGCCATCATCTAAGCCTTTCATCAGCTCACCGCTCTTCATCTGTTCCTCAAAAGAGACCCCTTCAAAAGCGAATTTATATTGCGTGGTAAAGGAATTTGCCAATTCATTCTCTTGAACGTTTGTGATACCAGCTATGGTGATAGCCAGGTTCGATATTCGACGATTCCCCTTAAGTCGCATAGCCACTTCAGGTTTCATTCGCACTGACACAAAACCTAAATAATGCGACCTGCAAAGCAAGAATTTTCGTCAATTCCATGTCGTCGTTCGTCATGTTTTTGGAAAATAAGAAACTTGAGTTTATTATTGCGTGTTTCGAAAGTGGCGAAGACGCAGTAATTGCGGTCCTTCGAGTCCAGAACCAAGATTTCTTCCGCTGGCATCATTGACTCGACTTCAGCTATTATAGTTATACTCACGCGACAGATTTAACTGGGGGGTGATTCGAAATGTCCATAACATCCGACTCCACACTGCCGGGAGCCTGCTGCGTCTGTGGAAAAGCGATCAGTCCTCTCATTGGTGCGCTCCCACCGCTTCCTGGTTTGAAAACGGTGAAGTGTTCCAATTGCGGAAAGCATGTTTGTGCCGAACATATTAAAGACCATAGCAAAAACTGTGAGAAGGGCGGCATCAAGGGCAATGATTGGTGCGGCACCGCTGGAATTAAGGATTTATTGCCGTAATTTGTAGTATCGAATGTGGTGCGCAATTTATGGACGGGTTTGAATTCTCCGACGGAGCGATTTCAAACACTCCATCACTGCCGTTTGCGCCGCGTTCTGAAGAAGAGCCATGTGTGCGGGGTCACGTGATATTTTGCTGTTGGATTCTGGCGACTTCTCGGACTTTTCAGATGATTCTGATTCCGCTTGTCGCTCTGTTGATTTTTTGTGTTTGTCCATTCCTACGCCAGATTTTGAATCAATTTGTTTTGAATCTTTCTTTAAATCAACTCGTTTCGCTTGAGAGTTTTTCTTCTTCACATTGCCGGGCTGTGACCCTTGTTTCATCTCTTCTAAACTGGCGGCAAAGGACTCCGGCAGTGGAACATGAATGAACAATGACTGTTTCAAATTTTTATGCTCAGCCTGATGACTCAACGTTCTGAAATAAATTTCGTTGCAAACAAATAAACCTGCGTGGTCTGAAACTTCGCTAGGTATGCCGTTTTCGACAAGTGTTGAGACAACGCTTTCGACTGCCAAAGCGGTTGAAAACATCTCGCCGTCCGACATATAAATTTTGGATTGAGGATGCTTGTGTCCGTTGTTGTCTGCGATCCGGTACTTGCGACAATTCAACGCCCTGCGTTCCAAATGCAAATTGGTCCCTCGTTCGTTCAGTCCGAACAGGAAAACGAAGAGGTCGTCGTCCGGGAATTTTTTTAAAGCGCCAAGCAAGACTTTCCAAGATTCAGTGCAGCAGGTAGGCAAGAGCACTTTTTCGGTTGGAATGTCCGCTAAATCAGGGACAGTTATCAAGTCTGGAAACGCCAATGCAATTTCGCCGCTCGGGTTGAAAGTCGACTCGCCGAATGGATCGAAACCGGCGATGATGCAGCGAATTGGTCGATTGGTCATGGTTCCGAGCAATATTCAAAACGAGGTGTGTTTCAACATGTTTCGACAGTATAGGACGAACATGGCCAGGTGTGTTGTAGAATTGAATTTGCCTCCAGGCCGAAGTGGCGAAACTGGCAGACGCAGTTGACTCAAAATCAACCGAGGCTTACCCCTCGTGTGGGTTCGATTCCCTCCTTCGGCATATTTTTTAAACCTATCCACGCAGCATTCTGCTGTTTTTCGTTGCCATTTTTTGAGGGCAAAACGCAGAATGTAGAGTTTTGGCGCTTCTTAGTGAAGCGGCGTCAATTAACGACTCACAGGCGCCTGCTTTTGGGACGGCTAAACCCAAAAACGAGAGGTTGTCATTTGGGTACACAAAGGACACGATTGAGCCGTAATATCTAAATAAGTTTACTAGCCGTTCATTGTGAATTGGGGTTGCAGTGTAATGGTCCAACAGAATACCGTTAGCGAGTCTGCGAATAGCGCAGGCCTGGCTTCTAGCGGGAAAAACACAGATAACCAATCGACAGTTGACTCTCGGGAGCCATCCAGTGACCTGTATTCGCGTGATTCGGTCGGCGCGGGTTCGGAGTCCAGAGAAGACGTAAACGTTGATGTCGTCAAGCTTTTCAGTGACGTAGATTCGACCACGAACCTTGCTGGTGGCGCCAAAGCTTATGATGCTGTGGCTGCGCTCCCTGCGGTCACTTTCCACGATCCTGATTTTGACACGGTCGGTGAGACCGGTGGTTTCACCGTTGATGGCGTTTCTGGCGAGTCCAAAACTGATTCGAAGAACGAACCAGGCTTTGAATCCAGAACTGATGACAGATCCGATGCAGTGACTGATTCCCAGAATGATTTCAGTTGGGAAGATGTTGTTATGGCTGGAAACTTTGACGCCGCAACTTCGCCTGCAGAGCGACCTTCGCCGGATGTTGATGCGCCTGAATCCCGCATGACCAGCGCCAAAACCGGTGAGGTTCAGACATTGCGAACTCGCGATGCCAGCCCATTCGGTAAGCGAAGTGTCTTGAATGACACGACGACGGCAAGCGACAGACCGGCGAAGCCATCCGACATTGCAGCCCTGACCGCCAGCTCCTTGTCAGGACGTATCCCGCCACCACCACCTCCTCCTCTCATGAATGGAACTTCCGGCGCGGCTGCGGAATCACCTGAATTGTCGGTCGGCAAATCCGTCGGCGAGAACGCTCCTAGTGGCGCTGCAATGCAGCATGCGATTCGCGAGGCCGAGGGCGCGGCTCAAGTGAAGGAGACCGCCGTTCGAGAAAATGAAACGGCCTCCAGGGTGGCTGATTCCTTAGCTGAAGCAACGGAGATTAGAGTTGAATCTGCTCCTGGTCGGACATCCATTAACTCAGATTCGCCTCTCTTGAATCACAATGGTCGTCGCCATATCGTCAGACGGAATCATTAAGATCTAGCTGCTGGAGCGGCGCTCAACAGGTGCTGCAGAGTCTAAAGTTTAACCAAGGAAGCAGGGCACCGGAAACGGTGCCTTGCTAATTGACGATTGCTTTTCGCTCCCGTTTTGTGCCACCAAATCAGGTGGCAACTTTCAGTGCCACATTTGTTTCTTCGAGGCTGATTGGAGAGTCGAAACCCGGCGACATTTATCATCCGTTTTAGATTTTTGAAATTAATGCACACAGATTTGGGAATACCTGGTATTAGTAGTAATGCGCCCGGTTCAAACTTACTAATACTATGACCACCGAACACATCCCTCGTTTGAGGCAGATGCTCAAGCTCCAGGCTTACAAATTCGGCGCTACAAGTGCCGAAGCTGCTAAGGCTTACTATGAGCTTGGCGAGGGGTATTCGCAGGCTGACGATCTCGATAATGCCGAAGAGAATTTGAACAAAGCGTGCGAAATTTACGAGCGTTTGAACATGACCGAGCCTCTTGAGGTGGCACGGCAGCTCCTCGACGACATCAAGTTTTATCGGACTGGGGATGTCGCAGAAGGCAACATAGAGCAGTTAACCCTCAGTCACTTCAATGTTCCAGTCTACGTTCGCGAAGGAGCGAAGGAAGAGATGAAGCCAGCTTCTTATGTCGAGAGCGTCAAAGGCTATTTCACCGAAGAAATGGAGAAGCCGTCAATCGATATGCAAGGCGTGCCAACGACGCCGCCATCTGGCGCGCCAGCAGCGTCTTCGGAACCCGTACAACTTTCACCGGAAGAGCAAAAGAAGCAAAAAGAAATCAAAGCGCTTGATGAGGCGATCAAATTGGCTCGCCTGGAAGCCGCTCAGCTCAAGCAAAAAGGCTCGCGTAACACGAATCAATTAGCTGATTTGCTGGTCGATCTCGCTGCCTTGCATTCGAAAAAGAATGAACCTGAGATGATGGAAGCCGCTCTTGTAGAGGCTCTCGGAATTCGAGAAACTGTTTATGGAAAGAACCATTTAAGTGTTTCGACTGATTTGAAAAACCTTGGTCGGGTTTATTTCGCCACCGATAATTTTGAAAAAGCAGAGGTCTCGTGGAAACGGGCGCTGCAAATTCGTGAAGGACAACTGGGTCCGTTTCACCCACAGGTGGCTGATGTTGCCGATCTGTACGCTAAGCTTTTGAGAAAATTGCAGCGTAACGATGAAGCTGACGAACTTGAAACTCGCGTTGAAGAAAGTCGTGCGCGCCATACTTCTGACTGGGAAACTTATCGGAAGACCGCTGTAAAGGCGATGGAAATGGATAATTATTTTTACGCGCAAGCCCTATGGTTGGCGGCTTTGGATGAAGCCAGCGATTTCGAGGACGAGGATCCGCGTGTTCTCACAACGCTGGAGAATTTGGCTCATGTGTATTGGAAGCGCAAAAAGTATGAGAAGTCAGAGCCTCTCTGTATGCGGATCTTCAAGATTTCTGAAAAGCTACTCGGCAAAGAACATCTTGATGTTGCACGAGCTGCAAACAATCTCGCACTAGTTTGTGAGCGGCAGGGCAAGTACACCGAAGCGACCGTGCTGTATCAGGAAGTACTTCGTGTGATGGAAAGTGCGCTTGGTTCTGATCACGCTGATGTGCTTGCCACGCGCGATTCACTCGCAAACGCGAAAAAGGAATCGCACAAGCAGCTCGAACAAAAATTGCAGAAGTCGAATTTCTAGATTTCGAGTCATTATTTGGGGACGAAGGTAACGGCTGGCTCTCAGAGGCAGGAACGCCTCGTCGCAGACAAAATTACCTCGGTCAAGCAGCTCAAAGTGATAGCGTCCAATTCTTGGATGATTGACAACTGGCTTCGCTTAATTTTGTAACCGCTGGAGTCGCTGTTGTCGTATCATGTAGGGCGTCTCAGGAGTCCTGCAGGGTCACAAAATGGACGAACAAACTTGGTCCCAGCTTGAACTAGTTGCCGCCGGAAAGCACGAGGATATGGCGTCCTGGGTGCTGGTTCAGGGCGGAGCGCTTGGTTGCGAAGTCTTGCCTCAGGGCGAGAACGTTCTCATACGAGCGTCTTTTGAGAAGGAGAAACTCGATAAAGATTCCCTTCAAAAGTTGATCGCGTTGCTTGAAGAATACGGACTGAGCGAAACGCTCCGCTCGATGAAAGTTTCTGACATCCCGCGTGAAGATTGGCTGGCAAAGTGGAAAGAAGGCTTCGAGCCGTTTCGCGTCGGTACGCAAATTGTGGTTTGTCCGATCTGGCGGCGTGATGCAATGAGTTCGGAGTTGACCGAAGGTCGCAAGGTAATTTTGATCGATCCGGGATTGGCATTTGGCACCGGTTTGCACACCACCACGCAATTTTGTTTGCGTGCACTGGAAGCCTATCCACCTAAAGGAATGATTCTCGATGTAGGCACCGGGACTGGCATTTTAGCGATTGCATGTAAGCTGCTGAATCCGGATTGCACGGTCATCGGAGTCGATACGGATCCTGTGGCAATTGAAACTGCCGAGACCTGTCTTCAGATCAATAACCTCGCAAATCAGGTCGAGTTGCGCACTTGTTCTACCGACGCGATTACCGATATGCAATTCGACATGCTACTTTCCAATCTGACTTGCGAAGATATCATCGCGCTTTTACCAGACTACGTGAAGCTTTTGAAGTCTGGTGGCAAAGTGATTTGCGCTGGGATTCTGCGAGAAAAACTTGAATTGCTGAAGAACGCAATCAGTCGTTACCCTATGAATATTGAACGTGCGGAAACGCTAGGCAACTGGGTTGGCATTGTTCTTCAACGCTAAGGTCAATTCCGTGGAAATTTCGACCTGCGTATAAACCAATAACGCTATAAACTTGGCTACGATAACCCGATTTCATTGAGCACCACTCTCGGTGCCGGCTTTATAGCCTAGTGCGAACGAAGTTGCTTGGCCGCCTGGAGAATGTCATTATTGCTGGCTTTTTCCGCCTCCCCAATAATGTCATCGAGGTGCTCGTCTGATGTGTTTAGAACATCCCTGCCTCTTTTTTCGCTCAAGGCCTTCAATCGCTTTAAACCAGCATCTGCACTCTTCACATCAGCGGTAAGCATGCTGCTATAGACTGATTGAGCGATTGCACTAGCCAACGCTTTTGGATTTTTTTCTTCTCGAGATTGCCGCAGTTCGACCGCGCGTTTGAAGTATTCGGAAGCGAGCTGATTCTCTCCTTGTTTTGCAACTGTCTCAGCTAATTCCTTGTATGAAGAAGCTAGCGATTCGACATCGTCCCTGGTTTCCCACGCCTTAACGGCCTTTAAATAATAATCCCTGGCGTGCGTTAAATCTCCACTGTCTGCATATGCATTTGCGATTGACTGAATCAGCCATGGGTAGAATGGGTTGTCGGTAAATCCGCCCTGCTCACGGATCTTCTGAGCCCGCCTGTAGAGCGGGATGCACTGGTCATACATCTCCTGCACGGCATAAACATAACCAAGTTTTTCGATCGCACTGGCAGTGTCTTCAGAATTCTCGCTGTTGGGCGCACTCGTTCTGATCGCTAAAACCTTCTTCCCAAGCGCCTCTGCTTCGCCGTATTTCTTCTGCGCGAGTAGCTCATCTATCTTCAATTCCTGATAATGAACCGAGAGTTCTTTGTCACTCTTTTCTGCGATAGCGATCGCTTTATCGAATAATTCGAGTGACTCAGTGTGTTTTTCGAGATCGCTTTTAGCCGCACCAAGGTGTCCATAAATGTCTGCCATCTCTCGATCGTCCGGTTTTAGAACTTTTTGGCGGATATCGAGACATCGTTGAAAAAGTTTCTCTGCTTCGATAGCGTCATCGTTGTGGATATGTTTCATCTCCCCTAAATCATGCAGTGTTTCAGCGAGTCGGATGTCGTTAGCCGGAAAGACTTTTTCGGCTTCCTGCAATGCACTTGTCCACATCGCAATTGCCTCAACGTAATGCTGTTGATTGCGCGCAGTCATTCCGGCGTCGTGATACATTTTCCAAGTCGAATCGTCGCCTACAACAATTTTTAGCGGTTGTTGAGGTGTGGACATCATGTATCCTACGGAGGCTGCCACTAAGATTAGTCCCAGTGCTGCAGTCGTTCCGAGCAGTTTTTGTTTTGTCGAAAACCGAATTCGTCCTTGTCCCGTTGCGTTTCTTTTAAGTGCATTGAGAAGTTCTTTTGCTGATTTAAATCGTTTATTGGGATCCTTTTCAAGGCAGCGCTGGATTGTGTTTTGAAGTTCCGGTTCGACTTCTTTGCCTTGCTTGAAAATACGTTTCGGTTTTTCGGTGATGTGTTTTACGATAATTTGAACCGCGTTGTCTCCCTCGAAAACGGGATGGCCAGCTAATGCCTCATACATCAAGCATCCGAGTGAATAGATGTCGGTGGTTTGATTAAGGTTGTGTCCCTGGCATTGTTCGGGGCTCATGTACTTTGGTGTACCGAAGACATCGCCGGTCAGAGTCAGGTTAAACGACGAAACGTCGGCACCTCGTGGCAACAATTTTGCTATGCCAAAGTCGACGAGTTTAACGATTTCATCAGCACCATATTTGGTGACAATGATGTTGCTCGGTTTTATGTCCCGATGGACGACGCCTCGATCGTGTGCGTATTGCAGGGCTTCGCAGACTTGGGAAAATATGTTGAAGAAACGTTCTCTGCCTAGCGTTCGTTCCTTCTTTAAAATCTCCGAAAGATTTTCTCCGTCGGCATAATCCATGACGATGTAAGGAGTTCCACCAGGCTCGACTCCGAATGCGTAGAGTGAAACGGTGTTCTCATGCGCGAGTTCGCTGGCGACCTGTGCTTCCGACTCAAATCGTTTTTTACTAATTGCATCATTAACAAATTCTGGTCGCAACAATTTAATTGCGAGCGGCTGTTGGAAACCTTCCGCAGTGCACTTATAAACCGTGCCCATCCCACCTTCACCGACGAGCGATTCGAGCATGTATTTGCC
>CAZRMH010000371.1:0-8330 GCA_964600935.1 uncultured Candidatus Obscuribacterales bacterium | reverse complement strand
GCTCCGGAGGTGATTGAGACTGAACCGGAATTGCCACTGATAGTCGCTCTTTCCACAGATCGTTTAGGTCTCGGAAATTTGTACACGCAACAGTTGAAGTTTGAGCAGGCTGAAGAGCAATACAAACAAGCCATCGAGATGATCGAGGAACGCACCACTGATGATACCGATTTCTTAGCTGACCATTTGAATGCGTATGGTGATTTGTGTATTAAAACGGGCCGGCTCGATGAGGCAGCAAGCTACATCAATAAAGCATTTCGGATACGCAGACAAATTTTTCCAGAGAATCATATCGCCGTCGCATCGTCGTATCATTCGTTAGGTTGCCTTCGTCTCAAGCAAGGAAATTTGTACGACTCCAGAAAATATTTAGCCGATGCTGTGCGGATTAAGGAGAGCTTCTTGGGCAAGACGCATCCCGATATCGCCGACACTTATCGCGCGATTGGAGAACTGGAGACCGCCATGAACAACTACGATAGCGCCGAGAAGTTTCTCTGCCTGGCACTCGCGATTATGGAAGAATCGTTTGGGACTCATCCTGAAATGGTTCGCGTCCTGGAAAATTTGAAGTCACTCTATGTTAAAACAGGCAACGCTGAGAACGTCGAAAAATACAGTTGTAGAGCCGAAGAAATTCGTCGTATTCAGGAATAGTCGAAATAAGAGAGGCTTGCCAAATGGCGATTGAGGCTTTGATCGAACGGCACTGGGATGAGCTACTCAGTCTTCGCGACGATTGCTTGGCGCAAATGCTCAGTACGAAACCGGCTGACAGAGAGAAGCTTGAGCAAGCGATTGCGGATATTTACGAACTTGCTGGAATGAAACTGCCGGCTCAGGTCATTGGTTTGATTCGCAGATCGATGCTCGACTATGCATCGCTATGTGGATCTTTATGCTCGATCCTTTCGTCCATGCGCTTTCTGTGGAGAACAGCCCGGAGCCGCCCTATTCGAAACTCTGGCTCGGTATCATGGATTTTTTCGAAGAGCTGTCGGCTACATGCTGATTGCTGCATGCTGCTGGAAGGCTGATCGTAAGTTTGTCCTTTGTGTGTTTTTTCTACAATTTTCTGTTGCTAGTGCGAGCATGTTCCCTTCGACCTGTGCTGTGTTGAACTCTTGGCCATAGACGATTCAGGTTTAAGGATAGGTATTGCATTCGGTGCTCTACGATCTATCAGTTGCATCCTTTTGCTAAATTAAAACTTGATGAGCTGCTGCGCGCGAGCGGCGTGTTCCAAAGCGATCTTAAAAAGATTTCCTGCCATGCTCAAATGATCGTAGTCGAAATTGTTGCGGAAGTAATTCAATTCATCGAGACCGTCGGACGCTTGTGCGATCGAATGTCGCATCCAGGTGACGGAGCCTTCGAGTGACTCTGGAGGCGGTGATTCGGTGAATGCATTTGATGCGTCGCGTAAAGTATTTTCGATGGTATCGATGTAGTCGGCGAAATCATCCAGCAACTGTTCATCATAAATATCTGCTTCCAGATCAGCCAGACGTTTTTTATACAGATTGAGAACTTTGACGATTGCTCTGCGTTTGGGATGGAAAACTGTAGCGAGAAATACTTCGCGCAGTACTTCTTCGTTTTTGGCTTTATTGACTTGTTGGCGAACACGATCGAGAGATATGTGAGTGATGCCGATAGTTTTGTCATAAGCAATACGCTTTTGCTTATCAATCAAGATTTCGTATGCTTGGTTGATCTTTTGCATCACTTCTTTGGCTTGGATGCGTTGGGTTGCATCCTGCTTGCTGTAATCCAAGTCAGGATGCAATTTTTTTACTAATTGTCTAAACGCCTTCTTAATATCGTCCGAACTAACTCCGGGCGACACGCCTAAGACTTCGTAGTAATTTTGACGTTTGGCCATTCTGCGAAATGGATTTGCTGATGCCTTGAAATGAATGAGCGGAGTGCGAAACCTTTTCTAATTATGCCTGTTTCGCGCTGATTGTTGTAGTGGACCATATCAGAAGCGAAGTTTGTTACGCTCCGGTTTCTTTCGCCATAGCGTTTTGTAGGTTCGGTCTATAATGCTCGTATGTTCTGCCCATTTTGCAATAAGAAAGATAGTCGCGTCCTCGAGTCTCGCTTGACTGGCGAGAACTCCGTCAGGCGCCGACGTGAATGCGAAGTTTGCAACAAGCGCTTTACGACTTACGAGCGATTGGAAGTCATGCAAGTTCTGGTTGTGAAGCGCTCGGGAAGCCGCGAACCATATACTCGTGAAAAGTTGCTTGCCGGTGTGCGTCGCGCATGCGCTAAAACAATGGTAACTGCAGAACAGATTGATGATCTAGTTGATTCTGTAGAGAATGAACTGGCTATGCTCGGCAAGAAGGAAGTTCCAGCGTCGCTGCTTGGCGAGCTCTCCTTGAGCCGAATACGTGCGCTTGATGAAGTCGCGTATGTGCGCTTTGCTTCCGTTTATCGACAGTTTCGCTCAATCGAAGATTTCGTCTCGGAGCTAAACACGCTCAAGGATACGCAGACGCTTTTAGAAGGCACAGAAGCCACCGTATCTAGTGTCATCGTCGACGATTAGTTTTTGTCATGATTGGGCTAAACTAAAGTTCGTCTGCGTTTTCTGTCGTTCCTTCGGCATCGAGATCGGCTTGTTTTGTTCGAGATGTCAGTTTCTTCGCGCCAGTTTTGTTCTCTTTGACCGAGATGATGTATGGTCCTAATACGAGTGGTCTTAAAAGGATGGCAAAATCTTTTCTGTTATGGTTGCCAGGAGCCGAAGACCCCTCGTTCAAAACGAGGCTGATCTTTCCGTTTCAAAGCGTTGATTGTTTTTGCAACTTTACAAAAGGGAAACTTCTGTAGTCGTCGCAACTGTCAAATGAAGCGCCCCTCGGCGATCTGAATGACAATTTATGAAGCGAATTGAGATGGCAAATCCTCTAACCTCCCACCCCTGGCGCCGTAGGTGATAGAATTTTGGGCTACTTTTGCATATATTCTCAAACCAAACACTGGTAGGAAGCCATGAACCAGATCATTCGTGATATCGAAGCCCAATACATCAAAGACGACCTGCCGGAGCTCAACGTGGGCGATACGGTCAAGGTTTTCGTCAAGATTATCGAAGGCGGAAAAGAACGTACACAAGGCTACGAAGGCGTAATCATTAAGCGTCGTGGCAGTGGCGTCGGCAAAACAATTACTGTCCGTCGCGTTTTTCAAGGCATCGGCATTGAGCGTGTATTCCCGCTCAACTCGCCACGCATCGAAAAAATCAAAGTACAACGCCGCGGTGATGTAAGACGCGCCAAACTCTATTACTTGCGTCAAAGAACAGGTAAAGCCACCAGAATCAAAGAAAAGACTGGTGTCAGAAGAGATGCGGAGTCCAAGCCATCCAAAGCCAGCGTTGTCGCTGAGAACAAGGACGAAAACTCCTAACATATGCCACTTAAGCGCCCAAAACGGCGTGACTCGGCATCAGGCAGGCCATCATCCAAGAAACCCGCGCGACCAGGTGTGGGGCGTAATAAGTCGCGTTCGAATCAAGGTTCGGACGCGACTCAAAGTATTGTCAGTTCGAATACGGCGGCGGGTGCGGGTCAAAGCTTATCGGGAGCTCAGCAAAGCAAGACTTCTGGTAGTTCGATTACTGCTCAGAATAAGGCGCGCGCTACTGCCAGTCAGGCTTCTGGACCAGCGCAAACTGATTCGACAAATAAAACGTTTCAGAAGAAATCGAAACCGACTCCAGGGTCCGGTACTCCAGCCAATAAAACAAAGGCGAAACCCGGAGCCAAAGCCACTCCATTTCAGAATATTGTTGAGATGGTCAAGTGGGTCGACCTGGTCATCGAAGTTCTCGATGCCCGTCTGCCACTGTCCACAAGGCATCCGAAGGCTGACGAGATTTTCGGAAATAAACCAAGGCTGTTGATTCTTGCCAAGTCCGATCTCGCTGATGCTGATGAGACCAGGCATCTAATCGACCAGCTCAAAGCGGACACTGGCATTCCGTGCATTTTGGTTTCGTTGAAAAACAGTGGCGGCAAGGCTCAGATCATGCAAGCTTGTGTCGATCGCACGAAAGAAAAACTTGATGCACTTGTTAAGAAGGGCATCCTTCCTCGACCAATGAGAGTTTGTGTAGTCGGTCTGCCAAACGTCGGCAAGTCGTCCTTAATAAACTGGCTGATTGGGCAGAATCGAACGAAAACCGGCAACCGCCCCGGCATCACCCGAGGCACCCAGTGGGTTCGTGTTCATCCCAAGTTGGAATTGCTCGATACACCCGGTATCTTGCCGGCGGCGTCGTTTTCAACAACGGTTCGAAACCGGCTTGCCATCTGCAATTTGATTCCTGAAAGCACCTATGACCGACTACAAATTGCTGAACAAGCCATTCTTGCTTTGCGAGAGAAATACCCGCGCATGCTCGAGTCGTATATCGAAGGGCTATCTGTTGATGGTGCGGGGCTTCTGGAAGTCGCGACTGCTAGAAATCTTCTAACCTCCGGCGCAAAACCTGATGTACCGAGGGCTGCGGCGCTTCTGCTTTCCGAGCTTAGAGATGGAAAAGTAGGAAGAATTACTCTCGACCCTTAGAATAGAAAAGTATTCGATCCGCGAAAACTTTCAACCGATATCGGTTTCGTCTGAGAGTATTATGGCTAAAGCCAACACCGCTGTTAAAGAGAAGAGCGCTTCTAAGAAGAGACGTAGTGACCTGGCTGCGGAGCATCTGTCTGAAAGTCTGTTGTTCGATATCGATCGTTTTGATGACTTCGTCATGGCCACCGGTGATCCTATAGCCTTCAGGTCCGGTGCTGGTGTTTCGATGGAAAATTTCGGACAACTCAAATTGTTTAACACACGCCACCGTTTCATCATTGGCGTCGATGAGGTTGGTCGAGGTTGTCTCGCTGGTCCGGTAGTGGCTGCAGCTGTCATTCTGCCTGGCTTCGACAAAAGTTCTGAGATTGCTACTCGTCTTGCACTTCTTGATGATTCGAAGAAACTGGCAGCTTCGACTCGTGAAGCTTTGTCGAAAACTATTCGCGGATGCTCTCAGTTTGCCATTGGTGAAGCATCAGTCGAAGAGATCGATACCATCAATATCTTTCACGCAAGCTTGCTCGCCATGCAACGAGCCGTAAATTCACTGGTATCATCAGCGATGCTCGACTTAAAAGAAGCCCTCATCCTGATTGATGGTAAATGGAAAATTCCCGGGATCGAAGCGAATCAATTGCCTGTCATTAAAGGTGATACCAAGTCTGCATCAATTGCGGCTGCCTCAGTGATCGCGAAGGTCCACAGAGACGCTTTTATGGTGCAGCTTGGCGAGGAGTTTCCTTCGTATAACTGGCGCGCGAATAAAGGCTATGCCTGTCTCGATCATCGTATGGGCATTCAAGAACATGGAATGACGATTTGGCATCGCCGTTCCTTTAAATGTCTTCCGGATGTTGAAGATGATGAGCTGATCGAGGAGAACGAAGACGCCGAGAATGCGTTGAAAACCGCGATTCGCAAAGTGAAAGCAAAACCATCCACCAAAAAATCTACTGATAAAAAGACAAACTTCGTTACGGCAAAGCGTAAAAAAGTTGAAGCTAAGAAGGCTATCGTTAAGAAAACGGATACAACGAAGGTCGTGAAAAACGGCTCTACATCTGCCTATACGGCAAAGAAAAAATTGAAGAGAACCTCTTCGACTTAGAAAGAGCAAAAAAAGAGGCGATTGCTCGCCTCTTCTTGGTCTCAGGACCATACTTTATTTTCTCGACTGGCCGCTTACTCAGTATCGTCGGAAGTTGCTGGCTCAGCAGGAATTGCTGGAGCTGTTTCCACCGGCGCTGCTGGTACGGGTTCTGCTGCTGGCGCTTGTGTAACTGCAGCTGGATTTGGTACTTCCTTCACTTCAACGTTGTTTGTTGTCGATGGTGCTGGTGTGACCACTGGTGGAACGATAGTTGGAATGGTGCTAGAGAGCGAGTTGTCTCGTTTCACCTCTTCGATCGCTTGTGTTGTCCTTAATTCAGATGCGGCCTGGTTGTTTGAGAAGGCGATGAAGCCGAAGCCGATTGCCAAGATCAATACGATTAGCGCTACAGCCCAGCCAGTACCCGAGTCATCAACTGCTTTAGTTTCCACGTACACTTCTCTGTCCGTCGTAGAGGAAAATTCCTTGTCCATTGTTACCCCCTGAGTAATCAATTCTTTTGGAAATCTGAACATCTGTAGTTTCCAATCTACAGTCTATTTAGCTCAGTACTGGGATGCCCATGCTGATTTGGGGCAAGTTATTGTAGATTTTGTGGTTTCTGTTTGTTCTTTGGTTGATTCAATGGGCAAGTTGAGAATCTGTTCGAGGATGGCTAGCAATCACACTACTGTAATGCTGGCAGTGCGTGCCGTTAAGTAATCGCCTTTGGATTTCGGTGAAAAACGTACCTATATATAGGTAGTTTTTTGTTTGGTCGAATTTGAAGCTGAACATGAATGAGCGGACGGTCCTAATCAGTAATGTGTTGTTTGTAGTCTACTAAAACCCAAAAAAAGCGACATCGTAGACAATAAGCTACTGTCTGCGTAGTCGCGCCTGTAGTTTTAATTCTACGTTTCGTGTCTGGAGGTTCGTCGGTGGTGTTGGCTGTTTTGTCTAGGGTACCGCGTTTTGGGCGTTTTTATAGAATTCGGCTGGGATTAAATGGTAGGATATTTAATACAAATTCTCCCAAAATGTAGTGTTTATTCCTGGAAGGTGTGGTATATTTACTACAGGTGAGCAAACAAAAGAGGACACGGACATGAACAACTCAACTTCAATCAACAACAGCAACGTTATCGATATGTTCAACAACAAATCAGTCGTCGATAGCCAAAAGGTAGACTACACACTCGTAGATGAACTCCAACGCCGTCGTGACGCTAAGTCCAGCAAAACTTCTAACCGTAACAATCTTGTTGTTCTTTTCCCAGGCTTCTGCGCATAACCGCGTTCCACTGTTACTCGGTGGAACAGTCCGCGGAACCAATACAGGGCAGAGAGCACAGGCGTCTGCCAGATCTTAGGGAAAGTAATCTCGACTGCAGGTTATTGAAACGAATCCTTAAACAGCTAAGGCTGCATCTGTAAAAACGAGATACCGTGCGAGTTCTAAGTGATCGCATGAACGGCTAGAGACTAGACTTATTACAATTTAAAAAATTTGGTGCTGCTCCGCCAACGTCAGAAGACGTATGAGTAGCACCACATTTAGTACCAATCTTTATTGGCGATGCGGCTCGCTCGTCGAAGATTTGCGTTCGATTTTTCCAAATCAGAATTCCATTAGTTCAAGAAGCAGTGTATCCTCTAAATATACGGCGACCAAATTTCTTCAAGCTAAGCGGGGTCCTGAATGGGACAATTAAGTGACGAGTGGTGGGCCTTGAATCGCCAGGCCGAGGGCGCCTTCTCGCGGGGCGGCTATGAATTCGCTGCTGAGCTTTGGCGTCAAGCGTTGCCGCTTGCAGAGCAGTTGGGCGAAAACGACGAACGTTATCGGAAAACGATCAATGGCGTTTGTCGCGCGATGATTATGATGAAGCAGGATTGGGATGTGCTTCCGTGGCTTTACCGTTCTCTGGAAATTTCTGAAAAATATGAAGAAGGCGGCATCAATACTGAAAATTGCGCGCGCATTACTTTTCGACTTGCGAAGACTTATCGAGCGTATTCGATGCCAACCGAGGCCGAAAACGAGTTTAAACGGTCGCTCGCTATTCACACTAAAGTTTATGGTGCCGCTGACAGTTTTACTGTCGAGGTCTTAAGCGAATATGCTGAATTGTTGAACGAATTGCATCGTGAGGATGAAGCTCAACACATGATGTATTGCGCCATCGGTTATCTCGGCGGCGAATGGAAACCGATTGCGAGGCCGACGCTCGATGGCTTTCAAGTTCCCGCCCAGGAAGATTCGCAAGATGATTACCAGGCTGTGCAACCAACCACGACTTCCACGGAAGCTGAAACAACTAGTGATGATGGTAGTACAGGATTCAACCGTATGTTTAAACGGCGGCAGTAAAAACCAAAAACACCGCTTTCCGACCCAAAAAAAACCGCCGGCAATGATACTACCGGCGGTTCAAATTATTCAGGCTGATCAATATCAAAAGTTATCGAGGAATGACTGCTGGTACACCGCCTTCCACAACCTTCTTGACTTTCTTTTCGGTCTCCGATTCAGTGATCGAATTTGTCTTGTTCAATTGGTCGACGATGTAATCAACTCCGACGGCCGTTATCATAAACAAACGTTCACCCGGTTCAATCAAACCTTTCTCACGCAAGT
>CAZRMH010000370.1:0-8330 GCA_964600935.1 uncultured Candidatus Obscuribacterales bacterium | reverse complement strand
GGGATGGGCCTCTATGCGATCTATTCGTTCCTTCGTGATACCAATCGTTATCCTGAACCTGAGTGGATTGCTGATGGTTTAGCCGCTGTCGATGATCCAGCTGCCGCAATCTCGCGATTTGCAATCGAAGAAAAAGCAGACATCTGCGTCAAAGCTCTCGATATGTTTATCGACATCTACGGTGCTGAGGCCGGTAACGCTGCGTTGAAATTCATGGCGTTCGGCGGTGTCTTCATCGGTGGTGGCATTGCTCCGAAAATTTGCGACAAGATGCAAGAGTCTCGATTCCTTGAGTCGTTTTTCAACAAAGGCAGAATGCGTTCGATCCTTGAACGGATGCCAGTGAAGATCATTATGAACAGCAAAACCGCACTACTCGGCGCCGCCCGTTGCGCGATGCTGAAGTCCGGAATGCTCCAATCCCGAGTATTGAGCTGACCCGGGAGCGCTAGCAGGATCTATTTCTTTTTGTTCTTGCGGTTGCGGCGAGTATTAGATTTGTTGCGGCTTGAACGTTTGTTGTTTGTCGCGGCTTTAACTGGCTTCGTCGTTTCTGCGTAGTATTCCGCTTTGAGATCGAACGTTTTTGTTTTCTCGGACTTGGATTTCGCTTTGGCACTCGAACCGATAATGGTTCCAGGGTGCAATTCGTTAAGATCTAGATTCGACGATTCAACTGATTGCCATGCGGTTTCCACTGCTTGGACAGCTGGTGGGGCTGGTATCATTGGTGGTACTATAGGTGCTCGTTCTGCTGCTAACGTGAACGACTGCGTTATATTAAGTTGTTGTTGTTGTTGTTGTTGTTGTTGTTGTTCAATCTCTTTATCAAACACTTTCTGTTCGAAAGTCGGCTTCAGTTGGAACGCTGGTTTTAGCTCGTAAGACGGCGGCTGTTCAATCGCAGGTTCTGGCGTCAGCGCAGGTTTCTGTTGGATGACTGTTTCTTGAGGTGCTGGATAGAGCGTAGGTGGTTCTACCGAACTTCTCTGATTGAGAACAGGTTCTTTTTCGAATGGTCGCGTATACTCGCAACCGAATTGCTTTTCGTATTCACTCAACTCTTTAGACGAGGTTTCAGTCTGGGATGCGTCCGCATTGGCCTGTTCGAAACCGGTTTTATGCTCGAAGAAGTTCTGCACAGAAGGAGTTGCGTAATCGTAATCGACTGCGTCAAAAATGCCTGACTCTTTATACAATGATGCGAGGCTCGGAACGCTGTCTGTCCGCGTACCGTCATTTGAAAGTGTATGAGCCGGTGCTTGTTGCATCCAGGGATCTGCTTGCGAGAACTCGGAAACCTCTAAGGGAACAGCATTCTCTGCGTTGCCTGATTTAGCTGCGTATCCAGGAGCGATCTCTTCTTGTGTAGTTTCAACTAGTCTGCGAATCAACTCAGCGCATGCGCGTTCAAGCATCTCTTCGGTCAGGATTCCATCGGGAGTCGTCCAATAGACTTGATCCTGTGCAGCGAAGTTTGCATTCCAGGTTGCGATCGGTGGATAGATGTTCGAGGCGTCCATCATCGCCAAGATGTTAGTGGTAGGTAGCATATAGAAACTGATTGTTCCATCTTTTCCTTCAATCAATAATCGGAAAAGTCCAGTGAATATGCTTGATTGAATGCAGGTCGCATGAGAGGTTTCGCTTTTCCCTGCGCGTCTGGTCACTTCCGGTTCTGTTGCAGTGACAGACAATTCGCTCAGCCCGAGCACGCTGTTTAACTCAGTCGAAAATGCGAGCAGTGTTTTGAACGTTCGTTGAATCAGGCTAGTGGTGGCTTTCGAGATAAGCACTTCTGATCTGGTGTTAACGCGATTATCGTTTTTTCGCTGGTCGAGAAATTGTTTTGCGTCCTGCGCCAGGTCGCCTATCAGCTCATTGTTCTTGGTCGTGCTGTCGCTGCCACTGAGACTCGCTTTGTAGCCCTGCAGAATTCTATCGCTCAAGAGCGTGGTGTGATTGCCGGAAATCTTCGCCTGGAGGTTGAACAAGTGGCGATCGATGGATTTGCTAAAGTTATCGAGAACTCTCCAACGGTAATTGAAAAAGTTATTCTTCGGAAATTTCTGACGATCATTCACGTCCGTCAGTTCTCGAGAAGATTTTTGCATAAACACTAACCTCCGACAGTCTGGTCCAAGACTGTTGCCATACATTTGGGTTCAGGAAGGGGTGGTGTGCGCCGTTCAATCTGTTCGCCTCACAATTCCATACTAGCGAAAGGCCCATATCTCGTAAATCCGCAGGATCGTATCCGCGAAAGTGCGTATACCTTTTCATTGTTCCCAAATTTGTCCATTCGTTGCCGTCCTGGTGCCAGATTTGCTTAAGAAAACGGAACGGAAACGGTTCCATCGATGCTGTTCGTGTAAGCAAAAGCATTTAGTTTAACCATTTCCTCAGATTTGAAACGCCAACCTGTGCGGTTTTTGGGTATATATCTGAAACTCAGCAATTAAGGTGATTCGCAATGCCGAAACCCAAAAGATCAAACGCGGCTACCCTTTCAAGCGTCAAGTTCACTGCAGCTTACAAAACCGCACGCTTACTAGTGTGGACCCTGGGAACCCTCGTCCTGATTAGTTCTGGCATCCTGACCGCACTCATGTGCGGGATCTTCCACCTCAATCCGCTTATGGCATTTCTAGGCTCTTTAGTGGGCTCTCTGATTCTGTTTATTCGGCCGACTATCATTAAGTTGGTTTACCGCTCTAAACTCACTCAAGCATGTGAGCAAGAAGGTTATTGGGACTTGGCTGACCAACTGGTTTTCGAGGATGCCAATCCTCTCTATGAGGACATTTTGAGTGGCAAACGTGTGGACCCAGACAAAGTTCAGCTCTCCGCTGTTCAGCTGTCTCAGGCTCAGTTACTGCTGATCCGCCGCGGCGAGATGCGTAAGGCGCTTAAGATAGCTGAGCAACTTAGCCGCGGGCATGCCGACAATGAGTCCGGAACGTACTCGGATAATATGGTCGGAATTCTCTATGTGACGTTGGGTCGGTACAACGAAGGTCTTTCCATTCTTCGCGCCAGCATGAATCGACTCGAAGCGACTAATCGACAAAATTCGCCAGCGTTCACGTCAGTTATTCTGGGATTTCTGCAAACGTACGTCGAGCAGCATAATTTCGCTGAAGCCAGGAAATTTTTGGAGAAACTAAAAGGCTCCGTAGATGAAGACAAAAAGAATGAAACCAAATCCGACAATATCGTTCGTATGGAATGCAACGTCGATGAGGTAGATCGCGCCTGGCACTGGTTCTTCTCCGGGCAAATCAAAATGCGTTCAGGAGAAGCCGGCGCTGAAGAAGCGTTTTTGAAAGCCAAAGAGATTATGAGCAAACCAGCTCATTTGAAATTGTTGTCGTTGTTTTATCCCGAAATTTTGTTAAATCAGGCAATGCTTTCGCTTATGCAAAATGAGTACAGAAAAGCGGAGACGCTCGCCAAAACCGGCATCGATTATTATGAAAAAGAAACGAGATATCGCGGCTGTGATTATCATCGCACGATAATTGTTTATGAGTATGCTCGGTTTCGGCAGGGCATCAAAGGCGATACCATTGCTCGCCTTGAAACTTCGTTAGCCTACTTTAAGGGAGAGTTGGAGCCGACTCATCCTTACTTTATCGATTGCTATAAGTATCTCGGTGAAGCATATGCGCATGAGGACAATCCGCAAAAAGCTCGCGAATGTCTCGAAGCCGCTGAAAGAATTGCTGTCTCGAATTATCCAGAGGGCGATGAGGACACCCTCGCGATTCGAAACCTGATTGCCGGGCTGCCTGTTGCGGCCTAGAAGGCTACTTCACTCCGCCCATCAGCTTCTTCACCGTTGGTGTGAGGCATGCCAGAATTGCTGCAGCGATGACCGCGGCGACACCCATGCTGCCGAATAGCGTCGGCATGGCCTCCAGATTGTTCTCGTCGAACATACCGCCGATTTTTCCAGCTAAGAAGTTGCCGCAAGAGTTGCTGATGTACCAAGCTCCCATTGTCAATCCGACGAAGCGCGCCGGTGCTAGTTTGGTAACGGTACTCAGACCGACAGGACTCAAACATAGCTCTCCAAGCACCTGTAGGAGGTAAACCGCGATCAACCAGAGCGGGCTGACTTTGCCTTGGGCTGCGAGAATGGAGGCTGGAACCATAAGCGCGATTCCCAAACCGAGGAACAACAATCCAAATGCGAATTTTGCCGGAGCTGGTGGTTGCTTGTCGCCGAGCCTCAGCCAGAGCCACGAGAATAGTGGTGCAAATGTGATTACAAAAACGGCCTGGAATGTTTGCAACCAACTCGATGGACAGTACCAGCCACCAATCATGGTATCAGTACATTTATCGGCGAAGATGTTTAAACTCGTTCCGCCTTGTTCGTAGACTGTCCAGAACAAGATGTTGAAGCCGAAAAGAACTGCGATCGCACCAATTCGTTTCCATTCTTCGGACGATAGAGGAGGGCTTGCCTGGTCGACTGCATCACCAGGATTTCGTACATGTCTGTTTGGTGTGAGACCGGCGTCGCCGAGTTGTTTCCATTGAACAACGTAGTGTATTAATCCCAGCACCATTCCAAAACCGGCTGCAGCAAATGCCCAGTGCCAACTCGTGTGTGCTCCGAAACCACTTTTATCGAGCCACTGTTTGAACTCGACGCCCTGCGCGAGATAACCGCAGACGATCGGTGCGAGTGCTGCACCCACGTTGACGCCCATGTAGAAGATTGAGAAGCCGCCGTCTCTGCGTGGGTCTCCTTGTTTGTAGAGCATACCTAACATCGATGTGATGTTTGGTTTCAGCAAACCGGTTCCGACGACGATCAATGCAAGACCAGCATAAAAAGTTTCGGTCGCTGGAAACGCCATCGTGAAGTGACCGAGCGCGATGATGATGCCGCCGATAAGAACGGCTTTGCGCGCTCCTAGAAATCTATCCGCGATAAATCCGCCCGGCATCGCGCCGAGGTAGACTGCCATCGTGTAGAGACCGAAGATGTTCGCCGCGTCTTTGTTGTTCATGGCCAGACCGCCATCTTTTACGGCTGCCACCATATATAACACCAGGATCGCGCGCATCCCATAATAACTGAGACGCTCCCACATCTCTGTGAAAAACAAATTGACCAATCCGATTGGATGCCCCATGAAGGAGCGCTCGTGCGGCGCTGTCCCGGCGGTCGTCCCATCTGCTGTCACTTTTACGTCCTCGGTTTACGGTGATTGTGTCTGCTGAAGACTATTCGCGCCGCGCAATCGCATGAAGAGATTGCCTGAGAAACGTCGTCAGTCCAATTCGAAATCGGGGGTCCGAGGGCTGCGATGTCAGGTGTTCTCGCATCCCAGTAGTAAACGGATTCCATCGACGTTAGGAAGTTTATCACTTTCGCTGTCGACACTCACTCACCTTCAGCGGATGAAGCAATAGTGGGGTGCTTGAGAACTGTGCTTATTGTTTTTTCTATTGATTTGATGCCAACTCGCCTTTCATACCGATGCTCAATCCACAAGAGGTGTCTGGATAAAATCTTGTCCGAAAAGTCGCCGTTCGGAACGAACGCAAAAATTTCAACTATCATTGTTCAAGGGCGTTCAGAACCGCAGATTGCTGTTCTGAAGAAACCGAACGCTTACAGTTTCGCTATTAGTTAGAACGAATACTGGAATTAAAGCGCCGAAAAATCACTCCGAAATCGTGCGTTCGAATAGAAACCAAGGTACCGATGACCACCGCTGACACTCAACTAGGGTTCGAACTACTCGACCACCCCGCCGACATGGGATTTCGCGCCTGGGCGCCAACGCGCGTGCAGTTATTCGCCTGCGCGGCAAGCACGTTGACGTCGATTCTTGTTGACTTAGAGACAATCGCGCCGCAGCAGACTGTCGAAATTGAAGTGGAGGGCGAAAACGAAGAAATGCTTCTCTACCACTGGCTGTCGGAGATTTTATTTCTGTTTGATGCCGATGGGACCATTTTTTCAAAGTTCGATGATGTACGCATCCTGACAATAGACACTGGGCTGAAATTGACGGCGAAAGTTAGTGGCCAAGAGTTTTCCAGCGGTATTCACCAGGTTAAGACGTACGTCAAAGCGGTCACGTTGCATCAACTGAAAGTTGAATGCAAGCGAGATCGTTGTGAATTACAGGTCTATCTCGACATCTAACGCGCTATACAGAGGAGGCGAGGTGACATGGCAAAGCTGCGGACCAATACAAAGTGGGACAAGATAGTAGAGGTTGTTGACGACAATCGCTACAGAATTCCGCGCAGCTATAAAGACGAAATGCGTGTTGACGCGATGATTTTTAGCAGCCCAGAATTGATCAAACATGTGGTTGGCGATTTGTCCTTGGAGCAAGCTGCCAACGTCGCCACTCTACCCGGCATCCTCGGTCAAGCGCTGGCTATGCCCGATATGCACCAGGGCTATGGATTTCCGATCGGCGGGGTTGCTGGGATGGACCCTGATACCGGAGTGGTATCACCCGGCGGTGTCGGTTTCGATATCAATTGCGGTGTGCGATTAATGTCGAGTCCGCTGATGTTACGCGATATTCAACCTCAGATGAACGAACTCGTAACGGCACTATTCAAGGCGGTTCCCACAGGTGCAGGCAAAGATGGTCGCGTTCGCTTAGATCGGCAGGCATTAGAATTGGTGCTGCGCGATGGGGCGAAATGGGCCGTCAGAGAAGGCTATGGAACCAACGATGACTTGGATTGCACCGAGGATGGTGGCTTCCTTTCGTATGCAATTCCTGAGCAAATTAGCGATCGGGCGAAGAAGCGAGGCTCCGGACAATTAGGCACTCTTGGCTCTGGTAACCATTTTCTCGAGGTTGATGTAGTCGATCAGATTTACGATCGCGAAGCGGCGGAAGCCTTTGGTTTAGTCGAAAACCAAATCTGTTTCATGGTTCATTGTGGATCTCGCGGACTCGGTCATCAAATTTGTACGGATTTTGTCTCAACCATGGCACCCGTGATGAAACGAAACAACATTCATGTTCCCGATCGAGAATTGGCTTGCTGTCCTATCAATTCGTCCGAGGGCGAGGCTTATTTAGGCGCGATGGCTGCGGCGGCAAACTTCGCGTTTGCTAATCGTCAATGCATTATGCAATTTGTTCGCGACGTTGTTAAGAAAATTTTTGGTCGTGATGTGAAACTTTCGCAAGTTTATGATGTTGCGCACAACATGGCTAAATTCGAAAATCACATGGTTGATGGAATTGAAAAACGTATTCTCGTCCATCGGAAAGGCGCAACCCGAGCGTTTCCAGCCGGGCGCCCGGAATTGGCAAAGAAGTTTCAGAGTGTCGGTCAACCAGTAATTATTCCCGGCGATATGGGACGCGCATCATACGTTCTCGTCGGAACACAACAGGCGTTAAATGAATCTTTTGGTAGCGTCTGCCATGGTGCCGGTCGTTTGATGAGTCGAACGCAAGCGCGCAAAGGGCGTGAGTCTAAGGATGTTATTGCTGCATTGAAAGCGCGTGGTGTGATTGCGATCGCTTCATCTCGCGAAGGATTAACTGAAGAAGTTCCCGAGGCATATAAACCGATCGATGATGTCGTGAAAGCGGTGAAGAACGCTGGACTGGCTCGTCCGGTGGCGCGTCTCCGGCCGGTTGGAGTAGTGAAGGGATAGAATCCCAACTTTTGTGCGAATGGATCGAAGCGAAATCTAGAGTAAAGAGTTGACGATTAACGGATCAGGAAACAAGTGACAGGAGTTCAATATGACGCCACCTCAGGAAATTAAACCTCAGGAATTTGAAGACGATCCGCTGTGGTTCAAAGACGTCATAATTTACCAACTCCACGTGAAAACTTTTTACGACAGCAATGGCGACGGTTACGGTGACTTTGCTGGACTGATCGAAAAGCTCGATTACATTGAAGAGTTGGGCGTCAACTGCATTTGGATTCTGCCATTTTATCCATCGCCACTTCGTGATGATGGTTATGACATCGGCGATTATGTCAACATCAATCCTCTATATGGAAGCATGGAGGATGCCACGAGATTTATTTCCGAGGCGCATCGCCGCGGAATTCGCGTGATAACTGAACTCGTAATCAATCACACGTCCGATCAACACGCTTGGTTTCAACGAGCGAGAAATGCCCCAGTTGGAAGTCCTGAACGTGACTTCTATGTTTGGAGTGATACCGCCGAAAAATTCCAAGATGCTCGAATTATTTTCATCGATACTGAAGCATCCAATTGGACTTAAGATCCAGTAGAGAAACAATACTACTGTCACCGTTTCTTTTCTCACCAACCAGATTTGAATTTTGATAATCCAGCATTT
>CAZRMH010000369.1:0-8343 GCA_964600935.1 uncultured Candidatus Obscuribacterales bacterium | reverse complement strand
GACGGCGACACTATCGACGTAAACATCAACGGGCAGGAATACCGCGTCCGTTATCCTTGACGGTCACCGAACTGTCCGAGTTGATGGTCACATCGATGGTGTTGCAGAAGCCGGCGAGGGCTTCGTCAACGGAGTTATCCACGATCTCCCAGATCAAGTGGTGCAGTCCCTTCGGTCCGGTAGTACCGATGTACATACCAGGTCGTTTGCGCACCGCCTCGAGACCTTCGAGAACGTCGATACTCGATGCTGTGTAATCAGCACCATCACCACTACCTTGTCCGCTTGCTGGAGGATTTGAATTTGTCACGATTGTGAGTACTTTCCTTGGTCACTAAACTATCTACGACACATATGCAACGAGAATACAGAAAGTCACTCTTGGATGTCTTCCGGCAATCAAATCACAATATGCACGAACGGCTTGGAATCACCGAAACGTCGGTTTTTCCATTCCTTTCGTGTTAGTTAATTTTACCATAAATGACAAGCGCAAGCCGCTTGATATGAGCATTTATGCCGACTTTAGCAAGATTGCAGATGAGAGTTATCTAGACTTTACACACTGCCCCGTCGCCTCTCAATGACTCATACTCTGACGGGCCTGCCAGTCTGGTTTACAATACACGGATTGCTGCATCGGCTTTTCCGCCGATCGCGGTTATATTAAGTGTAGTTTCACCTGATATAACAAACTGGCAAGACCACGCTTTCCAGTCTCCGGACTAGCTTTTCGCCGCGTCACTTATTAAGGAATACGATCCTTGGAAACCTACTTCGAAGCCAAACCCAAGCAGGTGAAAGAATCATCGATTGCCCTCGGATTTTTCGATGGCGTTCATCCAGGTCACCAGGTCGTGATAAAAAAGGCAAAAGAGGAGGCTGAGAGGCTCGGCGTGCCGTGCGGGGTAGTGACCTTTAGGGATCACCCACGAACACTCACCAGAGGGCAATCTCCGAATCTTCTTACGGTTATCGAACAGCGCCTGAAGTTGTTCGAAGATCTCGGTGTCGATTTTGCACTAGTACTCGAATTCAACGAAGAGCTCTGTAAGCTCAGCCCCATCGATTATGTCGAAACTGTTCTAGTCGGCAGCCTGGGCGCCCGTGCGATTTCGGTTGGTCCCAACCATCACTTCGGCCGCGACCGTGAGGGAGATGCCGATTTACTGGCCGAACTCGGCAGAAAACATAAATTCGTCGTTCACGTGGCAGACATGATTAACGTCAAAGGACACGAAGTATCGAGTTCGGCAATTCGCGGATTGATCATGAATAATGAATTAGAACAAGCCGCTCTGCTGCTTTCCAGACCTTACACCCTGTGCGGCAAAGTTGTTCATGGCGACAAACGGGGCAGAACTCTAGGCTTCCCAACTGCAAATTTGTCGCTCGAGGGATTTCAAGTAATACCACAACGAGGGGTCTATGCAGGCACCGCCAAGTTCGATAATCAGAGCGTTCCAAGTGTGATTAACATCGGTCTGCGCCCTACTTTTCATCATAAAAACGAAGGCAGCGATCCCAAACAACCAGTACTACTCTTGACTATAGAAGCCCATCTTCTCGACTTCGACGGCGACTTGTACGATAAAACAATGGAAGTTCAGTTTTTATCGTTCTTACGCAGCGAACAAAAATTCAATGGTCCGGACGAGTTGAAATCACAGATCAATAAAGACATCGCCAGAGCTCGGCAATACTTCACCGACCACGGCGTGGTTAAGGTTGAAACTACGAAAACAGAATCGGATAGGTTACACGCGTAACCGAGACCTACTGCTCTGACCCGACAACAGAAATAAACACGGATGCCAACAAGTCATGCTTGTCAGAAAGCTCTCGATTACAAACTTCCGTAACTACAAACAAGAGACCGTCGAATTCTGCGCAGATCGGAACGTGATAATCGGCGAAAACGCTCAGGGCAAAACCAATTTGCTAGAAGCAATCGAATACGCCTCGCGTGGACGCTCGTACCGCACCTCCACTGAATCTGAGCTGATACTCCGCGGTCAGGATTTCGCAATCGTCGAGGTTGATTTCTTCGCTCGTGATTACGAACAAAAAATTCAAATCATTCTACAAAAAAAATCTGATGGCGGTAAAACCGCTTCAGGTGGTCAGAAAAGCGAGAAACAAATTAAAGTCAACGGCGTTCCGAAAGGCAATACGCGAGGGCTTAAAGGTCATCTGGTCACCGTGGGATTCAAGAGTCAGGACATGAGCCTGATTAGAGGTGGACCTTCCGACAGGCGTGATTGGATTGATGATCTCGCTTCAATTCTATCTCCGGGTTTCAGGACTATATTGTCGCGCTACGAAAAAGCCGTAACGCAACGAAATCGGCTGCTGAAGACGTTCTTCGAACGCGGTAGACTAAACGGTTCTGACATTGATGAACTGAAAGTCTGGGATCAGCAGCTTGCCACCATGGGTGCTTCTATCATCAAGCATCGCGTGAAATGCCTTGCCGAAGCGCTTCCCATTGCTCAGTCGTATCAGGAAAAAATTTCTGGCGCGCGCGAAAAACTTACCGCTCAATACTATTTTCATGTCAGCAGTACAGAAGAAAAATCGTATGAAGACGACGAGAATGCCGCCGACAGCGTCGCTCCAGTATCGATGCAGAACAGCGACCTCCTCGAGATGGAAGAACGCGATATTGCGCAGCGCCTCATGCAGTTGTACAAACAGCGACGCAGCGATGAAATAATGCGGCGTCAGACCCTCTCCGGTCCCCACCGCGACGACGTGCGTTTTTCAATCGACGACAGCGACGCGACATCGTTCGGAAGCCAGGGACAACAGCGAAGCCTCGTTCTGGCGCTCAAACTTTCGGAACTAAAAATGGTTTCTGAACACCTCGGCGAACCGCCTATCCTGATGCTCGACGACGTCATGGCAGAGCTAGACTTAAGACGACAAGGTTTCCTCATGGAATCAGTTCATCGAGATATGCAAACTCTGATTACCACGACTCACCTCGATGGTTTCGAGCAGGAATGGCTGGCTGGAGCGACATTAATATCAGTCGTGGACGGTCATGTTGATAAGCGTGAAAGTCTGGCGACAACCCCATAAACGGACAGACGTTTTTCTCTGCAAAGAGAGGCCTATCAGCAGTCTTCAGATGCATCCATCAATCACTTTCCGTCAGAGGAAAGCCTCGACGGGAATTTTTTAGATTATTAGTGCGTTATTCGGGTACATTAATAATGCTTAATCAGCTATCCTGGAGTAGTAGGTCTCCAATACTTACTGACTATCAAGAGACCTGAGAATTCGCTCCGGTGTCACTACCCTCTACCATCCAACGCTGCCACTATGGTTCATTCAGCCGAACATATACACGAGGACCTCGATCGCAAGGTCTGTTTGGAATGCCACCGGCAGTTCACTGGAATCGTCGCGGCCTGTCCGCACGACAACAGCATGTTGGTGCCGGTCGCTCAGGATCCGCTGATTGGCACGAAGCTAGCAGGTAAATACGAAATTTTGTCAATCCTGGGAACAGGCGGCATGGGCGTTGTCTACAAGGGTCGGCAGGATGTGATGGACAGAATTGTCGCCATCAAAATGCTGCAATCTCATCATTTAAACGATTCAATGAGCGTGAAGCGTTTCCAACAAGAAGGACGCGCCACCTGTAAGCTCAATCACCCCCATATCATCACCGTTTACGACTTCGGAATCTCGCAGCAATCCGGTCAGCCCTTTATCGTTATGGATTATCTGCAGGGTGTCCCTCTGTCGGACGTCATTAAACAAGAAGGTCAGGTCAGTGTCGAGCGCGCCATCAAAATGTTTACTCAAGCCTGTGAGGCACTGGGCCATGCTCACAAACAAGGCATTATTCACCGCGACTTAAAACCGAGCAACATCGTCTTGATCTCATACGATGGCGACAAAGACTTCGTCAAAGTCGTGGACTTCGGCGTAGCACAGATCATGGAAGAGGCGCAAGGTGGCTCCGGCGAACATCAACGCCTGACACAGATCGGTGAGGTCTGTGGAAGTCCTGTGTATATGTCGCCTGAGCAATGCCAGGGGCACAAACTAGACCAGCGTTCCGACATCTATTCAATGGGTATCGTCATGTACGAAACCCTGACCAATCGCCTGCCGTTGCTTGGTCGAACCATGGTAGAAACCATGCGCAGGCACATCGAAGAGCCACCACCTCCATTTACCGAAGTGCGACCGGACCTCTACATCCCAGAAAGAGTGGAAGGCGTCATTCTGAAGGCTCTGGCTAAAAACCCGGAAGATCGACATCAGTCGATGGAACAGCTGGTGCAAGAATTAGAACTCGCCATCCCAAGACCAGGTCGTAGTCAGGTTCTTCGCACTGCTCCTATTGAAACGGAAGGCGAAACAAAAGCAGTAACAGCAGAAGCTGTCACCGCACTATTGTTTAAACTGACATGGGCACAATGGGCATTGGTGCTGTTCGTCACGGTTTCACTGGGCGCTCTGACTATCGTAGGATTGAGTACGACGTTGTCGTCGCATGCACCGCCTGCGGTGACGACCCAGAAGCCACCGCCGACAAACACGACCGTGACAGACGCGGAAAAAACTGCAAAAACCGCGGCCGAGACGACAAAAGTATCCAGCTCAACGCCGACGGCCCAGGACGGAAAACCAGCTGCCGCGGCCAACGCGAGTTCGTCGCCAGATTCAGACTCGGCAACGAACTCAGTTTCGAATAAACCGACTCCTCCCAGCACTCGCGAAACTAAGGTGGAAGATACAAGTAAACCTGCGATTAGCGAAGAACCGGCTCCAAAGAAAACGGCAAGCGCACCACCTAAACCGAAGAAGCCAAAGAAATCGCCACCAGCAGTTCGAACGGCCGCAGCGAAACCCAGTGGCGGCGGCGGTGCGGCAGCCGGTGGTTCAAAACAAGAAGTCTGGCGTCAACTGCTGAAGAAACGCAGCTATTCGACCGGATATTCGCTTGAACAGTAACGTTTTATTCGTACATTAACGCTTCTGTTTTGCCTCGGTCTATTTCCCATTTTTGGCCGCTACGATTCGCTGGCACCGCCCGCGCTCCAACTCGTTTTGCCACTGACCGTTTACCTTCACGTCGGATCCGATGATTAGTGCATCGGCATGAGCAGAATAGTTTTTGATGTTCTCCGCGGTCACACCCGAACCGATCAAAACTGGAATGGAAACGGCATCTTTCACGTTCCGCACATCCTCAACATCGGCGGCGGCACCAGTACTGATACCAGTGACAATTACGCCATCAGCTTTAAAATACTCGGCGTTCTTAGCCGTTTCTGCAATCGAGATGTCGCTTGTGATTGCATGAGCCGAGTGTTTCTTTTTTATGTCGGCAAAGATTTTGATGTTATCGGCTTTGAGATTGAACCGCTGACGAATCAATTTCCCGGCACAGGCATCGTGTATTCCTTCATCGGCGACATGGGCGAAAACAAAGCCCTCAACACGGATAAATTCAAGCTGGCATGCGAGTGCCACAGCCAGAGCTTCGAGGTTTGCTCCTGCCAGAATCTGAACCCCAAGAGGCATTTTTGACTCTTGTTTCAGCGCCTGACAGATAACAGCCATGGCGGCGGTCGTTTCCGGGCCAACGTCAATCCCCTTCAAATACGGGGCGTCATGAGTGTTCTCAACTATCAGTGCGTCGAAACCAGTTTCCTTATATATTGCAGCTTCTGCGATTGAACTGGCAATTAGGGCGTCGAGGTTGCCACCATATCCGGCGGCACCAGGCAGAGGCGGTAAGTGAATCACTCCAATTAGCGCACAATCTTGACCGAACATTTAGATAAACTCCTTGGTTTTGAGAATTGCGAAGATCTTAGAACATTGACCCCCACGCCTTCGCTCCGGCGAAAGCTAAGAACTCAAGCGAGCAATACAGCACGAACTGGCGAGGCTTCCAACTCGGTAAACTTCAGGGGTAAGGCTACTAGAAAATAATCGCCTTCTTCAACTTTAGTGAGATCCAAATTCTCCAACCAGACCAACTTGTGCTCGTCCAGTTTATGATGTGCAGCCAAAGTTTTCGACTCAACGTGATCCACTGAGGGAGTATCTAATCCAGCTAAGAACACGCCTTTAGCGCTTAGAGCTTCTACCAGTTCCACTGTCAGAAAAGCATATTCACCTTCCCAGACCTGATACCGAATCTGGTGACATGTTTTGAACAGAATTCGAGGAGGCAGCTGTGCGATGCCATTCACTTTATCGAGAAACTGTTTCGCGGTAATGCCATCTTTGAGCGGAGCGAGATCGATTACGCGAACCGGACCGACAAATGGTTCTAAGGGCAAATGCGATGCCATTCCATCGTCGAGGTCGCTCAGATCACCCTTGATATGAACGGGTGAGTCGGCATGTGTTCCAACGTGCGGGCTCATGGTCAAAGAAGTCAAGTTAACACATCCACTTTCGCAAACCGTCACCGTGACGTTGCGAGAGAAGGGCGTATCGCCCGGGAAGCACGCGGTCTTGGCGCCCACGGGCTGCGATATATCAATGATTCTCGAATAGCCGGGAAGTGATGTCATTGCTGCCATAGTTAAATCCACTGTCACAGTTTCCTTCTAACCGCTTCCTACATTACAGCCCCTCGAAAAATTTTTCGCATATGGGAGCGTTTCATAATAAACTTTGAACCTTAAGATACGATTCGAAGGTTCAGACCGATCCTTCGTCGAGGAATGGCGAAATGAGCGAAAACACAATGACCTCCAGCAAAGCTAAATTTGGATACAACATAACCGGTAAAGCGCCCAAACCACTGGGCTCTTACTCACATGCGGTGAAGGCAGGCGGATTTCTTTTCGTGGCTGGTCAGGGCGCCCGAAACGCCGACACCGGCGAGGAAGCCGGCGTTACGACAGACTCACACGGAACCATCCTCTCTTACGACATCGAAGTCCAGACCGAAGCCGTAATCCAGAATCTCAAGGTTGTTCTCAAAGAAGCCGGCCTGTCCATGGAAGATTTGGTCGACGTCACCGTTTTTCTTGCTGATATGAAAGACTTCAGCAAATACAACAAAGTCTACGAGAAGCATTTCTCTTTCCCCCATCCGCCAGCTCGAACAACCGTGGAAGTCGCACGACTCCCCGGAAAGAACTTCATCGAAATTAAAGCGACTGCAGTCTATCCAGTCGAATAGAAATTGGCAACACTTAAACCGTAAACATAACATCCTCGCGAGGTGAGCACAGTGACCGCAACTACGTCGACTAAGACTGTTGAAATCGACAACTTTATCGCTGGTGAATTCGTAAAAGGCCAGTCGGGAAAAACATTCGACACCATCAATCCAGCAACCGGAAAAGTCCATGGCACGGTTGCGATGGGCACCAAAGACGATATCAATGACGCGGTCGCTGCGGCGACCGAAGCCTTTGAGAAAGGACCTTGGCCGCGGATGTCCATGCAAGAGCGCGCTAAAGTTGTAAAACGAATTGGCGATTTAATTCTTGAACGAAAAGAGGAATTAGCTCGGGCGGAGAGTATCGATTCAGGCAAACCGATATCAGAAAGTTTGACCGGAGATATTCCTCGAGCAGCGCTCAACTTCCACTTCTTCGCAGAGTTTGCCAGTTCACATGTCGACGAATGTTTCTCATCTAATCCATTAGAGATGCACGTCGCTGTTCGCGAACCACTTGGAGTTTGTGGATTGATAACGCCATGGAATCTGCCACTCTATCTCGCGACATGGAAGATCGCGCCTTGTTTGATGATGGGCAACTCATGCGTTTTGAAACCAGCGGAATGGACTCCATACACTGCGTTTCTACTGGCTGATATCTGCACACAAGCCGGACTGCCTAAAGGCGTGTTGAACATAGTCAACGGCTTTGGTCCGGATGCAGCCGGCGAAGCATTGACCACTCACCCCGGCGTCCGCTCGATTTCGTTTACTGGTGAAACTTCAACCGGCCGAGCAATCATGGCAAATGCCGCCACAACCCTCAAGAAACTTTCGTTCGAACTCGGCGGAAAAGGCGCGAACATCATTTTTGATGACGCCAATCTCGACGAAGCGATCGACACCGCCGTGCGCGCAGGCTTCCGAAACCAGGGTCAAATCTGCCTCGCCGGTTCTCGCTTATTCGTTCAAAAGAGTGTTTATAAAACCGTGTTAGATCGACTGGTAGAAAAAGTCTCCAAAATAAAAGTTGGAGATCCACTCGATCCCAAAACGGAGATGGGCGCGTTGATAAGCAAAGAACATATGGAGAAAGTTCAGCGCTACATCGAGCACGGAAAAACAGAAGGGAAACTCTTGACCGGGGGAGAACGGCTCAGCAACCTGGGAGACGGATTTTTCCTTTCACC
>CAZRMH010000368.1:0-8356 GCA_964600935.1 uncultured Candidatus Obscuribacterales bacterium | reverse complement strand
GTATAAACTTCGAACAGGCAAACGAGATTGCAGCGCGGATCGTCGAGAATTTTCTCACTCCTGAAAAAATTAGAAACGGTTTGATTACTCTATTAAGTCCTCAGAATATCGCCGCATTGGAAGAGTCAATCAACGTCCATGCTAGTGGTCCATATCGAATCCTGGCGCGTATTATCGGTGTCAAAAGAGTCTGTACGGAATGGCGCACTTTCCTTGAAAAGGAACCAAACGAAGCGCATAAATTAATCGGCGATTTGACAAAGCGTTTTGGTATCAAACATCAAATAGCCATTCAGATAGCCAATTTCGACTTGAGATCCATGCCACTGGACAACATCGCAAACTTGAAAAAGAACGTAGTCAAATTCGTCGAAGCATTTCTCATCGATCACAAAGCGGACATTCTCGAAGCTTGTCGCAAGCTCGAAGATGAAGCAATGGCAACCGTTCGCAACGCCATTCTGAGATTCAATCCAGAAAGCATTCCAGCCGAATGGCTGACAAACATGAAGAGAAACATCGCTAGTTTCGCGTATTCGTATCTGAAACGTGAACTTGGCACCATGGTCGAGCAGGCGATTCCGTCGCTTGGTGTACACGCGCTGATCGCCAGAAAAATCGATCTCTTCGCACCTCAGCAGCTCGAAGCTCTGGTTTACAGAATCTGTCAAAATGAGCTCCACGCGCTCGAGATGTTCGGATTATTTATCGGTGGCTTCATGGGATTGATTCAAATCTTCCTGAATTCCTTCACTTACGCGCACTGAAACAAGGCACCACTCCAGATTGATCCCGGTTAAGAAGGGGAACAAGTTGATTGAGTCTATTGCTTACTGTTGTCAAGAGAACCTTCTGACAACGTGAGTTTGCCCGCGGTTGAAAAGTTCATTGGACGGAAACGCTATAGAGCTCAAACAGCGCAAATGCTGACAGACGACACTCTCAAGTTCATTTCCCGGGGAATTAGACGCTCCCTGCCGTCCAAGATTGTCAAAGATCCGACATCCGGAGAATTGCCTCGTTATCGGATCCTCATCCCGCAAGACAAACTCGATTTGCTTGTCGGAATCACGTTGGAAGACCGATATTATATTCTCTCGCTGCTTGGTAAAGGCGGGATGAGCCTCGTTTACAAAGCCAAGGATTTGAAAACCGGCGAAGTAGTAGCGGTGAAATGCTTGCGCACACAAGTTCTCGGTGACGAGAACGTCGTCAAACGATTTAAACGAGAAGCTGATGTACTCAACCGATTGAACCATCCACGTATTGTCACTTTCTACGGCTATGGCACAAACCGGCGTGGACAGCCGTATTTCGTCATGGACTACTTGATTGGCACCAGTCTCGGCGAGATTTTGCGCACTCAAGGTCGGCTTGAATTGGGGCGCTTTCAGGATATTTTCGTCCAGGTAGCGGCGGCGATCGGACATGCGCACAAGCACGACGCAGTTCACCGCGACATAAAACCGGGCAACATCATGCTGGTAGAACGCGGCGGTACAAACGATTACGTAAAGATCGTAGATTTTGGAATCGCCAAAGTTACTGAAGGAACTCAAAAACTCACGCGCCTCGGAGAAGTCTGGGGCAGCCCGATTTACATGAGCCCGGAGCAATGTCAGGGAAGCACCACCATTGATGCCAGAACAGATATTTATTCACTCGGTGTCGTCATGTACGAGGCACTGACAGGCGAAGTTCCATTTCTGGGAAGAAACTACGCCGATACTATGATGAAGCAGCTTACGGAAGAGCCGCCGACCTTCAAGCAAGCCAATCCTAATATTGAAATACCTTCGGAATTGGAAGAAATTGTCTTCAAAGCAATGCGCAAAAAACCGCAAGAACGCTACCAGACAATGATGGAGGTGAAACGCGATCTGGAGAAAGCGCTCAACAATAGCGTTGATGTTTTACCAAAACCACAATCGACACTGCTGAGTGTTTCCGGTAAGCATCAGATTACAGATGTTGTTCCTGACTATGAGCTAGATGCCAGGCGCGTCACATCAGACCAACTCGGTCGCCCGAAAGCGGAGAGACCTTCATCGACAATTCAGCAACGAGTAACATCAGAAGATATTCCGAAATTTCCACAGCCTGATCGTTTAAACAAAACGACACCATCGCCGAGGCCAAAGCCGGAGCCTGCGCCGGCGCCACAACCGGAGCCGGAATCGGTTAGCGATGACGTATGGGCGAAGCCCGTTTCGAAAAGCACAGAGATGAACAAACTGAAGAAAGCGCCTGCACCAAATCCGGTGCCGGAAATGGATTTCGCGCCACCAGAAGACAAGCGCCAGAGATTCGAACTGACCGGTCCGCAAGTGATCGCAGCAAGCACAGATACTTCAACAAAACCACAAGCTCCAAAAAGTGTCGGATCAAGCGCGCAGAACCTTCCGCGCCTGCGAGCAGGCGAAGTGACCGAGGAAAAACAAAGGATAACCAGCGAAAGTCGAAGAAAAGGCAGCAGCGGCGCCAGCGCCAACAGAACACCGCGGAAAACCAACAGAACGAGCCGCAATCGCTTACCTGCCAGCCTGACGGAAAGTTCTGAAAAAGTCACTGCCCGTAGTGGCAGTTTCAAAAGGTCCAGCGAACCGAAAGAAGGCGTTTTAAAACAACTTCTGATCGCACTTATAATTCTGATCGTGGCGATCTTCGTCTATTCAAATCAAAATTACTTAGACACGATGGTCAAAGAACTCTTCACCTTTCCATCAGAACAACAAGTTCATGAAACGCCCGATGGTGGCAGTAGCAGCGCAGAAAATAAAACCGAATCTTCTAACACCGACGAACCAAGTTCCGAAACCTCAAACACTGAAGATCCAGCCCCTTAGCAGCTCACAGCCAAATATGCGCATTCAAACCGGCGGTCGCGTTTTTGCTACTACGGTCCAAACATGCTAATGCTGATTTTCGGTCATCAAATTTAGAATGGCTTGAGACTCGGATTTAAAGCTGGTCAACCGCTCCGACAGTTTGATTATCGACTCAGCCCGTCTAAAATCGCGTTCGCGAAAAGCATCAGTACCCTGTTGCGCGAGCAGTTCAATCTGACTGTCGATCGTATCGAGCACAACACTGATTGCATCAACCAGATCATTTTCCGATGAAAACACAAATCCGGCTTTGTTCGCGTCCTGAAATTTCTGCACCGTTTCCGATGACATCACGGGCAGTTCATTAAACGACTCTTGCGGGAATGAAGACTGCCCAAATGCGGTGCCAGGTTCATCCCAAGTCGATTCTTCGACTTCAACGGAAACCTCGACCACTTCCTCGGGCTGCCAACCGGACTCTTCTTCGGTTGGAAACTGCTCCTCAGGATATTGATGTTCCTGCTCGCCGACTTCAGACTCTGGATAAGACTGTTCTTCTTCAGGTTGTTCCTGAACAGGTTGAGGATAAACCTCGTATCCACCTTGCGCGTATTGAAGCTGTTGATGAGCGTCCGTGCTGTATTGCTCTGGAGACTGCTGAGCATCGGTACTGTACTGCGGAGGCAAACCCTGGTGCCCACCAGTGTTGTACTGAGGAGCTTGCTGGGGCTGCGCGCCTGTGCTGTATTGAGGAGACTGACCCGGTTGCGCCCCACTGTGAAACAACGAAGCTTGCGAAGGTTGTCCGCCCGTATTGTATTGTGGAGATTGCGCTTGCTGTGCGGCTGCGTTGTATTGAGGGCCAGCATTATATGGCTGCCCAAATTGCGGATCGACGGGTTGACTTTGCATCAAATGCGGTGGCATGGCAGGTGCGGCCGGACTCATTCCTTCCGGAGCATTCATTTGAATCATTCCGGTTGGCAGTGATGGAGTAACCATACCGTTGGGAGCTTGAGGGTACTGCAAATGTTCCGGCATCATCGGCTGTTGATGCGCACCGGATTGAGTAAGACCGGGACTGATCATACCTGGCAGGCTCGGCAAACCAGGATGGTTAAGCATGGGTTGAATCATTCCCGGCATTTGCTGGGGCATACCCATCTGCTGGTTGTAGCCGGGTGGCATCATCGGCGGTGGCATTTGCTGCTGGTGCTGACCGGAAAACACTCCACTCTGACTGATCCCCGGTGGCGCGGCATAGCCGCCCGACGGAATGCCTGGCATGCCGTAGTGGGCCGGCTGCGGGTACTGCGAAGAATCCACGCCGGATTGACTGGCCGCCGGATGAACCGGATAGCCGCCACTTTGACCGATAGCTTGACTCTGATGATTTACGGGTTTCAACAGTTCAGGCGGATCATCGGCATTGCCGTAACTAGGATAAGGCAGTCCTGGCATCACCCCACTGTTACTAATTTGCTGACTGACTGAAGAGACGCGTGGTTCTGGTCGCGCTAACTTTTCCGTTCCAGGCAAAGTGTTCCAATTGTCATCATTTGTGGAAGGAGGGGGTGAGTTTTTGACATGCGCCTTAGTCGACTCCATGAACTTTTGCCAGTCGGTTTTGGCAGCGTGATCTGAAGAAACCGACTTCCACTGAGCCTCGTCACCGTCGTTCGATTCATCAAGACCGTTACCAAGTTGGCGGAATGCTGGGGCGTGCTGAAAACCAGGAGTCTGCTGAACATCTTGAGGTTGGAGCTGATTACTCTGCGCGGTGATCACGTCGCTCTGACTCATGTCACCCGGTGCCCGAGTACTGGTGCCGAATGGCGGAGCCTGCATTGATTCTCTAAATTTATCCGTTTCCGATTGAGCAGCCTGCGCGACCTGATTGCTGATGTTGTCGATAAAACGATCGGCGCTTCCCGAGCTGACACTCGAGATGCTCAGCGAAGCAAGCGAAGGATGCTCCGTGGAACTCTGCCCCAGCAAGTCATGCTGGCTCTGGCCTTGATAGCCCACAGGCTCTTCCATCGGCGCGGCGGCCTCGGGAACGATTCCGATGTCTTCTAAACGGAAAGTCTCGCCGGGGAGAGCTTCTTCGCTGGCAAATCGAATCAGACCGTCAAGCAAAGCGCGATAAATACTCGGCAGAATCTCGGGGTCTATGGTTTTGTTCGCGACAATCCAGTCAACAGATAGACCATCGCAGGTCGAAGTCATAGACAGATACGTAGGGTAGGATGTCGGACTGGTGCTAAAACCAAGAAGCTTGTCGCTAGGCAATATGTAAGTATCGACACCCGACGTGGTGCCACGAACAGCCAAAGTCCAGTAGCGGGTGGAGATTCGTCCAGTAAATATCTCGATCAAAACTTTTGTCGAATCATGCCAATTGGATGCTTCTTCTTGAGTGAAATGTGGACGGATCCAATTCAACTCCAGATTCGTCCCGGCTGTTACCTGATTAAATTCGTAGGCCGTGTTTTGAAAATTGTCGAACATCCGATCGACGACCTTAATCATCGCCTCTTTGACCAGTTCGGCCTTCTGACGTTCCCCAGCTTCAAAAGCAGCCTTGCCTGTTGGGATGCGGGCAAGCAGGTTATGAGAATTCTTGGGATTCTGTTTGTAGTTAGTTAAAACTTTGGACTTCCAGACGCCGGAAACCAGGTCATCTTGCGCGCTTTTCGCGTCTTGAACTGGCGGATCGCCCCCTGACGCGCCGCCAGCATCCGAGACCGGTTCATTTCCTTGTTGTTCGCCGGGCGGCTGCAAAGCCTTGAGCTTCATCTTGGTTGCGCGCGCTTTACCCTTTTTGCGTTTCGGCCACATCAGACGCCTGACCCTCTTCATTCCAACAGAGCGGTATACATAAGAGGATGTACCCTTAGAAATATGGCGTAAAACAATCGTTTTTTCTCGACTGTAAGCTTCTAAATTCTTGACTTCGACGAGCCTTTCGGCGAAAAAGGCGATACTATTTATTTGTCGCATCCCTGACCGGTCTGCCGAAGTCCGGGAGGCGATGGGATCCCTTTTGGTGCGAATAATGCCTAACGCTCGCAACGGTTCCAACGGATTCGTGGAGACTGACGTCATCACGGTTCGCGGAGCCCGCCAACACAATTTAAAGAATGTCAGTCTCAAAATTCCCCGGAACAAACTGGTGGTAATCACCGGTGTGAGTGGTTCGGGAAAATCATCGCTGGCCTTCGATACGATTTTCGCCGAGGGGCAGCGCCGATACGTCGAGTCGCTTTCGGCATATGCACGCCAATTTTTGGGTCAGCTGGACAAGCCCGACGTCGATGCTATTGAAGGATTAAGCCCGGCAATTTCGATCGATCAAAAAGCTACCAGTCACAACCCTCGTTCCACGGTTGGAACAGTTACTGAAATCTACGACTACATGCGTTTGCTGTACGCCAGAATAGGCATTCCGCATTGCCCGAATTGCCAAAGACTGATCAATCCACAAACCATCGACCAGATCGTCGATCAGGTTCTCAGCCTTCCGGAAGGCACTAAAATTCAGGTTTTAGCTCCACTGGTATCGGGACGGAAGGGCGAGTATTCATCGCTTTTCGAAGACCTGCGAAAAGAAGGATTTGCTCGCGTCCGAATTGACTCGACGGTTTATCACCTTGACGATGATATCGAACTCGATCGCGCGAAGAAACACGATATTGAACTGGTCGTCGACCGACTCGTCATGAAAGCTGGCATCCAATCTCGGCTGGCAGACAGCATCTCCGTAGGGTTAAAATGGGGCAAATCAAACGTTCTGATCGACGTTCTGAATGATACCGCTACCAGTGGCAACAGCAAGCGCGAAAAGTCCACGGAAAAAGAACCACTTCTGTTTTCTGAAAACTTCGCCTGCGCCAATTGCAATATTAGTTTTGCCGAAATCTCACCCCGAGTATTCAGTTTCAACAGCCCTTATGGAGCCTGCCCAGACTGTGATGGATTGGGATGCACATTCGAAGTCGACCCGTCTCTTGTCGTTCCCGATCCAAATAAATCATTGGCCGAAGGCGCGATTTATCCCTGGGCAAAAACCGGTAACAATTACTACGATCAAATTCTGACGTCCGTCGCGAAACACTATAAATTCGACATAAAGACGCCGTTTAAGGATTTGTCGAAGAAACATCAAGGCTACATTCTGTTCGGTTCTGGCGAAGAAAAAATCAAACTCGGCCACGACTCATTTGACGGAACAGAATTTTGGACCTACAAGAAAAGTTTCGAAGGCATCGTTCCAAACCTTGCAAGACGGCACTCCGAGACGAATTCGGATAAGGTTAGAGCTGACATCGAAGCATACATGACGCAAATGCCATGCGCGAAATGTAGCGGTTCTCGTTTGAAACAGGAAAGTTTGGCTGTAACGGTAGGCAAACTCTCGATCGCTGAAGTCTGCAGACTGTCCATTTTGAAAACTTCAGTTTTCTTCGAAGGTCTACCCGAACAACTCAGTGAACGACACAATAAGATCGCGCACCAGGTCTTAATTGAGATTAGATCCCGATTGAAGTTTCTCATTGACGTCGGTCTGGGATATTTAACATTGGAACGTCAGGCAGGCACCTTATCTGGTGGCGAAGCGCAACGTATTCGGTTAGCGACTCAAATCGGTTCCGGTTTATCAGGAGTGCTTTATGTACTCGACGAACCTTCTATAGGATTACATCAACGAGACAATAATCGTTTGATCGGAACGCTGCAAAGGCTGCGAGAGCTTGGAAATACGCTACTGGTGGTCGAGCATGATGAAGACACGATTCGAGCCGCCGACTGGATTATTGATATCGGCCCTGGTGCCGGAGTCCATGGTGGCGAAGTGGTGGCAGAGGGTAAAATCGAACAGATACAATCTTCTAAAAGATCCTCAACGGGCGCATATCTTTCAGGAAGAAAGCGCATTGAAGTTCCTTCGAAAAGACGCACAGGCAATGGGAAGTCCCTGAAAGTCACAGGCGCTGCGCTGAATAACCTGAAGAATCTAAATCTGGAAATCCCATTAGGAAAGTTCGTTGCTGTCACCGGGGTTAGTGGCTCAGGAAAGTCGACGCTGGTAAACGATCTTCTTTATCAATATTTGCGCCACCATCTTTACGGCACTGTGGCGATGCCAAAGGGTCTGAAGAAGGTAGAAGGGGCCGACTTCCTAGACAAGGTAATTGATATCGATCAATCACCGATCGGAAGAACTCCTCGCTCGAATCCAGCGACATACACAGGATTATTCGATGCAATTCGAGAAATTTTCTCGATGACGACCGAAGCAAAAGCCAGAGGTTATGCACCGGGAAGATTTTCATTCAACGTCAAAGGTGGCCGGTGTGAAGCCTGTCACGGCGAGGGTATGAACGAAATCGAGATGAACTTCCTGCCATCCGTATTTGTTACCTGCGAAGTTTGTAAGGGTGCCCGATATAATCGCGAAACACTTGAAGTAAAGTTCAAGGGCAAATCGATAGGCGATATTCTAGAGATGACCGTCGAGGAAGGTG
>CAZRMH010000367.1:0-8385 GCA_964600935.1 uncultured Candidatus Obscuribacterales bacterium | reverse complement strand
TGGGATGGCGTCGGAATGAGGCTGGATGGTCATTTTGATCAGACCAGATTTGCTTTTCAAAAATCGCAACTCCGAACGATTGAAAATTTTGGTCAAGAACGGCTCCAGACCTCTATTATTCACAAGGGCCATGTTATGGGTTGGATCACAAACTTGCTTGCCGTCGATACAGATGTAACTCGCACTTTCGCCATCGCTCAGGTTGAAGAAAGCGCTGTTGACGGCAATCAACGCGTTGACCCTTTTGGCTGCAGATGAGGTGGTTTCGATTGCTTCGGTCATATATGGTCTGATCGACCAGGCACCGCATTTGGTGTCAACGCGTACGACGCTTGCTATCGCTCGTGGATCAATTGCTATTTGTTGAAAGGTAATTCCATCCGCCAAAGTTTTGATTGAATTCAATTGAAACCCCGTCGCTGGCTGCGAAATCTTCGTGGATGCGCTGGTTTCGAGCTCGCTTGCGAGGGCTTTCGGGCTATAGACCGACGTTGCTAAAAATTGCGCTGTTAAAAGAAAAACCAGCGATGTGCGAGTTCGACAGTGTCGAATAGATTTCTGAGATGTGTTTGTCAAGATTGCATTCTGGGTGTTCTATCCACAAGCTCATCATAATTGATCTTCAATTCAAACCGATATCGGTTTAGCGGTTTTTCAATCTTAAGTTGAGCTCTGAGGGCTCAGGAACTTGGATTTGAACCGACTTCGACTTAAACATTGCTCCCTGCTCGAATTCATGTTCTCCGAAATCTGAACCGATATCGGTTCAGATTTTAGCGACAAATAAAAAGCCACGCCGGTTGGGCGTGGCTTCGTTTGTACGTCTGCCGAAAAGTGACGGTCTAGTCGGCCATATTGACCCAGACACTCTTGATGTTCGAGTAGAGCTCGATTGAGTGCTTTCCAAGCTCGCGACCATAGCCACTCATCTTGTAGCCGCCAAACGGTACAGCTGGATCGAACACGTTGTAGCAGTTGACCCAGATTGTTCCGGCTTTAATATGCGAAGCAAACTTGTGAGCTTTTTTCACATCACGTGTCCATACAGCTCCGGACAATCCGAAGCGGACTTTATTTGCTTGTTCGGAAACGTCATCCAAACCTTCGAATGGAATTACTGCAAGAACTGGCCCGAAGACTTCCTCTTGAGCTATCCGCATTTCATTTTTGACGTTTGTGAAGATCGTTGGTTTAACGAAGTAGCCTTTCTTTTGATCTTCTGGTTGAACGCCGCCGCATGCGAGGGTCGCGCCTTCTTTCTTGGCGATGTCTACATAGCTAAGAACGCGCTCTTGTTGTTCTTTTGAGACCTGCGGTCCGATATGGGTCGTCTCATCCAATCCAGAACCCTGGCGCATTTTACCGACACGGTCAAGAAGCTTGCTCATGAATTCGTCGTGGATGGACTTCTCAAGGAACAGGCGCGATCCGGCGCAGCAAACTTGGCCCTGGTTGAAGAAAATGCCTGTGATGGCGCCTTTGACCGCGGCATCAATATCGGCGTCTGCAAACACGATATTCGGAGCCTTGCCACCAAGCTCTAAGGAGACTCTCTTCAATGTTTTGATAGATGCCTGAACGATTTTTTGTCCAGTTTTGTCTTCGCCGGTAAAAGCGATCTTATCGACATCATCATGGTTAGCGAGGAATTCGCCGGCTGAGTCGGGACCCAGACCCGTGACGATGTTGATTACGCCATCAGGGAAGCCTGCTTCCAGTGCGAGTTCACCGATTCGCAGCGCTGTCAGAGGAGTTTGTTCGGCTGGTTTGAGAACAACGCTGTTGCCACAAGCCAGAGCTGGACCCCACTTCCATGCCATCATCAACATCGGGAAGTTCCAAGGAATAATTTGTCCAACGACACCTATCGGTTCGCGCAGTGTGTAGGTGAAGAAGTTATCGTTGGCGTTGATGGTCTCGCCTTCGAGTTTCGTTGTCCAACCGGCGTAGTAGCGGAAGGTTTCTACAGTCGCTGGAACATCTACATACTTAGATTCGGAGATCGGCTTGCCATTATCGAGCGTTTCCAGCTCAGCAAGTTCATCGGCGTGTTGCTCGATCAGGTCTGCCAGTTTATAGAGGCATCGGGCACGTTGGGCTGCAGTCATTTTTCGATGGAAGCGACCATCCTCGAATGCCTGGCGAGCAGCCTTGACCGCCATGTCGATATCTTCTTTGCCGGCTTCCGCAACTTCCGACAAAACCTCTTCGGTCGCCGGGTTGTACGTCTTGAAGTATTTGCCAGATTTGGGCTCTACCCACTTTCCGTTGATGAGGAGCTTCTTCGGCTTCTTCAACCATTCTTTGCAAAGTAATTCTTTTTCTTGCATAACGGCCATGTCAGACCCTCCGATGTTCGGTCAAAAGGATGTACTGCACAGGACGGCAATCCGCCCGCAACTCCCATCAAGTTTACAGGACCTGTTAATAATTCTTGAATAGTTCCCAAATGTTTAAGAATGCTCTCCGCTCGTCTATTTCGTGGATTTTGGACGGTCTCTATTAATTCCCGAGCAAGCTCTTCTTGGGACATGAGAGCTCTGGCGAGAGTCTACTGGAGTGTGTCAGGGTAAGTTTGTGGTGTCAAATATGGTGGCGACAAAAGTGGTGAGTTCAAACTCGATATTAGGCTGCTGAGCTCGACCCGTATTGGGGGAGAATGTACTTTTCTTGGAAGTACCAATTCTCGCAATTTGCAAATTGCGAGAGATTCTTGCAAGGTGGTTTGGAATTGTATAAATCTCTTAAACCTACAACCTATGCTGATTTCGTTTTGGTAGCAAGTCTAAACCGATATCGGTTCAGCGCATTTTATTTTCAGTTTCATTGAACTTTTCGGTGCTCTTTTTCGTTTAAAGAAATGAGACCCTTCAGGAGTATTCACCATGAAACCAAAGAAAAAAACAAAATCGTCAATTTCGAAATCGATCGATGTTCGCAGTCGTAGTTGGTTTCGTAAATTCAACGAAGAGTTTCCATCAGAAGCGCATTGCAACAGGAGTTTATGGATGCGAACTACCGATGAACCTGTTCCTCTTTGTGGATGGTGTCAGGAACCAAATCATCGTTTTCAGTTTGAAACGCGCTTTTTTCTCTGCGGAAGTTGCGGTAAGAAAACATGGATTTTTGCCGGAACATTTTTCGAGAAAATTCGACGCCCTCGTGCCTGGCTTGCACGCATTTGGCTGCTCGAGCGGGGGATCGTCTTAAGCTCCAGTGAATTCAGCGAGCTATTGGGTATCGCATCGTCGACGTCACAAAATATTTTCAAGAAAATTACGATGGCAGTAATCGAACATTCACAATATAGTACGACGTTTCCATGCAGCGCTTTTCGAAGCATTAATTTTCGTCGCAGTGCAGAAACGCCAGCAAACGAGCACCCTTGCAATGACTATCAATCCGTCGAAGAGTCAAACGCATGTTCTGTACCGCAGCAGCTTCCATTTCTAAGCGAGAATGAGACCATTATTTTCGAACTTCTACACGACGAAGTTATGTCCATTGACCGATTGCTCGCGCGCTCCGGGCTCAATCATGGAGAACTCGCTGAGGCGCTTTTGATGCTTGAATTGCATGGTCTTGTTAAACAGATGTTCGGTGACTTGGTTGCGAGAAATCAAAAAACAGCAGTGATAAATTATGCTGAACTGCTTGATAGTCGCGTATTGTCAGTTAACGAGTTTATTCTAAGAAAATTTCATGGTGTTAGTCGCAAGTACGTGCAACTATACGTCTGTGGATACTGGATTTCCGCGGATCGAGAAACGTGGAAATTCGACAATTGGAAAAAAGTCTTTCGAAAGACTGCCCCAATTACGGACTCTCAGGTTCGCGCGTATATTTCGCCTTTGCAGATTCAAGTCGCCTCGTGAGCCAAAACTATTCTTCACCGGTGGTAGCTGTTTCTGCCGAGTGATCGGGATATTCACCCAGGTGCACAGCCAGTGCCTCTCCGGTTCCGCCACGAAGAACCAGAAAGTTCAGTGTGTCTTCAATTTTTCGCGAGCGCACATAATCGCGAACGTCTTTCATTGATTTGATGTCTTTTCCGTCAATTTTTTGAATAACGTCGTGTTTATGAATACCGGCCTTCTCTGCTGGACTGCCAGGGTAAACCTCAAAAACCAAAACGCCGGCTGTTGTCGGAGACATCCCCAGGCTTTTACTCATGGTTTCGGAGAGCTCTTTCATTGCTACTCCCAGCCATGGCCGCAGTATTTTCTTGTGAGCGATTAAGTCGTCGCAAACTGATTTAGCAATGTCTACAGGAATCGAGAAACCAATGTTTTGAGCGACAAACCCTTTTACGACAGCCGTGTTAACTCCGATAACTTCGCCTTTCAAGTTCAATAGCGGACCGCCTGAATTGCCTGTGTTAATCGCTGCATCTGTTTGGATAAAGTTGATGTTGTCGTTGATATCGTAAACACTTCTGCCAACTGCTGAGACAATACCCAATGTCACTGTATGGTCATAGCCTAGCGGACTGCCGATAGCGATAGCGAATTCGCCTGGACGTAAGGTCGTCGACGATCCCATTTGCAATATCGGCAGGTTGTTTGCGTCGATTTTTAAAACGGCCAGGTCAGAAAAAGTATCGATACCAACTATGGTGGCAACTAAACTTCGACCGTCATTCAGGGTTACTTCAATTCGCTTTGCACCTTTGACGACGTGAGCGTTTGTAAGAATAAACCCCTCTTTTCGAACGATAAATCCTGAACCCGTTTGTTTGACAGGTCGTTGCAAACCGGTCATCTTGTCGGGATCAACTTCTTTGTTATTGAAGAAAAATCTGACACCATTCTGACCAAACGGTAGCATTGACTGCAAGCCGCCATTTCCCGGTTTTTCAACTTCAATATTCACAACTGCGGGTGCTGCGGCCTCAGCGATATCGGCTATCCTATTTCCCTGAAACAGCAATGTGTTTCCACCATCATCTGGAAGTGCTGCCAGGAGCTTGGCTGTTCTTGATTGTGTCGGGGCTGAGTCAGATTTCGTTGGCGCTGCACCAGAAACTGCTTTATCGATAAATAGGGCGCTAAGCGTCAGAGAGAGTGCAGATAGTGCTGCAATTCTTTTCCAGGTAGCCATCGAGGTATCTCCATTTAAGCTGGCGGAAGGCGCTGACAATTCGACTGAAGATCTTAGCGCGCCAAGTCATGTTTCATCATCTCAATGTATCGTAATTCCAGGGCGGGTGCTTTTCATGATGTCAGGCGAGTTTTTGCTCCGAAATTTATAATGCTGAAAAACTCAACCGATATCGGTTGAGTTTTTAAAATCAGTGTGCGGCCGCCTGTATTTAGCGACCCATTCCCAGCTGCTGCGCAGTTTGGTAAACCTTGCCTTCGGTGAGTATTGAAGGTGCGATTACGACTTCAACTTCCTGCATCTCTTTAAGAGAGGCCGCTCCGAGTGTGCCCATGCTGGTCTGAAGTGCTCCTGAAATGTTTTGGGTTCCATCGTCAACATGCGCGGGACCTCTCAAAATTTGCTTCAGGCTGACCGTTGTTCCGACTTTGATTCTTGTTCCTCTAGGTAATACAGGACTTGGCGTAGCCATACCCCAGTGAAATCCTTTGCCAGGTGATTCAGTCGCCTTGGCTAATGGTGAACCAATCATTACTGCGTCGGCACCACATGCGATGGCTTTGCAAATGTCACCCGATGTAACCATTCCGCCGTCAGCGATTAATATCGGAACGTTTTCGTTTCGCTGTCCGAACTCTTGTGCCGCCCCTCTACAATCAGCAATTGCAGTCGCCATCGGAACTCCGATGCCGAGAACGCCACGCGATGTACAGGCTGCTCCCGGGCCTACGCCAACTAAGATGCCGGCAACGCCGGTCTCCATCAGCTCAAGGGCCGTGTGATATGCGACGCAATTACCTACAATTACTGGAACAGATACCGACTTGCAAAATTTAGTTAAGTCAAGACCGGCATCCCCACTTGCGCTTCTGTGTTCAATGCCGGTGACCGTGGACTGCACAAACAAGATATCTAAGCCAGCCTCGATCGCTAAACGACCGTATTTATCAGCCAGGTTGGGGGTGACTGAGGCTGCCACCACGCCACCTAATTTCTTGATTTCTTCGATGCGTTTTCCGATTAAAGCCTCCTTCACGGGGCTTGAATACAGTTTCTGCATGACCTCGACAAACTGATTTTTATCGCATGAGGTTATCTCTGCATAAATCTCTTCGCAATCTTCGTAGCGAGTTTGAATTCCTTGTAAATTGATTACCGCAAGCCCGCCGAGTTGGCTCATAAGCCCGGCGAACTTCACGTCGACCACGCTGTCCATAGCGCTAGCCAGCACGGGAACTTGAAGTTTGTGACCCGCTAGGTTGACGGAGATATCGCAAATCTCCGGATCCAAAGTCGCTGACCCTGGCACCAGCGCTACTTCGTCGAAGCCATAAGCCCTTCTTGAGGGTTTGCCTCGTCCGATCGAGAGCTCGTCGCCGAATTTAGTCTGGGCGATTTGGACAGTCTTTGCCATAGCTTGGTCCCCCATAGGTTTCGCTTATATTATCACTGGACTTTTGCCAAGCCGCATCAGGTCGAGAATACAATTACAGTTCTTGGCCCAACTGACTCCGGATCTCAACCGATATCGGTTGAGATTTCAGTTCTGTCACTTCGACAAGAGGCACCTATTCTGGGTAAGCTGTAAATGGCATTAATTTGGAGTTAGTCATGTCTGCAGCACAATCAGCCGAAACCTTGCACATTCCTGAAGGACTGAATTATGAGTGCACCGGATGCGGTAAATGCTGCGGCGGTTGGTCTGTTCCACTTACCGAACAAGACTATTTTCGAATTGCTGATATTGATTGGGGAAAGCAATATCCAGAGAGATACTTTGGAAAGACTTTGTTTCGGGAGATGCGTGATTATGAGAGTGAATCTACACCTTATACTCATGCGATCATGGAAGGACCTGATGGTCACTGCCCCTTTCTTGTCGATAAGCTTTGCTTTATTCACAGTAAGTTTGAGTCGAAAACGAAGCCTTCGATATGTCAGTTGTTTCCATATTCATTCAACAGAACTCCAAGCGGCACTTATGCGACCATCAGCTTCTACAGTATGGGAGCGGTAAATAACAGTGGGCGCGCTCTGATTGAGCAGAGAGACTATCTCGAAAGCAAATTCCAGGAATTCAACACACTTTATCCGGACCATCAGCCGAACTGGTCCCAGATACAGCTAACTACTGGCATACCGCTGACCTGGGAGCAATATTTAGCTCACGAAGAACGGCTGATTTCCTTTATAAAAGAACGTTCCGTCAATCTAGAGAATCGCTTCCTCAATGCTTCCAACTACCTGGCCACTGCTATGAATGAAGCTAGGGGTGTGTCGACAGCCCCTGTTTCCGTCCAGCTCAATGGCGCTCCCCCGCCCAATTGGCTGGACAAGAACTTGCTCACGGCCCTCCACCGAATTTACTTCCCTGTAGATAAACTCGGGCGCGGCGAGGGCGACTTTAGTTTCTATAGATTCATATATCAGGTAGGGTTTATGGGAATCGTGCCCGGAATGAAAATTCGAGTGCCGGGTAAGAGCTATTCATTCGACATCCTCGAGAAAATGCCGTTTCCTTCGAACGACCAGGATATTGAAGACTTGATTTATCGGTATTTCTATTCTCGAATGTTTGGCAAACATTATTTTGGCGCAGGTTTTGGACAACTATCGCTGATCGCTGGGTTCAATCACCTTGCCTTGGCCTTCGGACTTATTAAGATGCAATCAAAAGCGCTGGCTCGCCTTCGTGGTGCTGATTCAGTGAGTTATCTCGATGTCACAGCTGCAGTCCGTCAGTTGGAGAAGCGGTTGGGAGAGACCTCCCTGGATGGCATGGCCGCTGCAACATTCGAGGCTCTCATGACCAGTAATCGCCGTGTCGCTAGAATTTTGGCGCATTCTTAAAAAAAAATGGAAAAATGTATTCTGCACTACAAAAAACATATTGACGAGACGGCTTTCTTAACGTAGTCTAATCGCATCGAATTTTTTTCGACGGTTGCACTTTTCGCAACCGAACTTGTCCAAACCTTACTATTTACTACATACCTTTCACTTGCTTAAATGCAGGAGGTCTACTCATGCGTAACTTCACTAAAATGCTCGTAGCAGCCGCAGTTGTTCTCGGAGTCACCGGCGCACCAGCATATGCACAATCTTATGGAGATGCGTTCTCCTCACAAGCCACGATGGGTGAAGTCGGTGGTGGCAACAACACCTTCAATAACACCGGCGCTCAGACAGAGCAAATTCAAAACGGAACGGCTCCGATTCTTCAAGGTGCCAGCGCCGGTCGACGCGTCGCTGAGAGCGATGGAAACGCTGTTCGACGCGCTCGAA
>CAZRMH010000366.1:0-8393 GCA_964600935.1 uncultured Candidatus Obscuribacterales bacterium | reverse complement strand
CCTTACGGTATTCGGAGCTCGGGCGATAAAAAAATCCAGAAGGGAACTAAGGTCGCAGAGGGCATGATAATGTTCGGTGTGCCCGGGGGCGAACTGCCACCGCATGCACTGCTAGATTTGGAAAACAGCAGCAATCTGTATGGAAAGACCGCAAAGCGAGATATCAACGAAGGCGCAGTGCTTTCAACTGACGACTTCGAGCCTTAATTAGTTAGCGAACTTTTTGACAAAAGACGGAGCTGTCTCTGCATGCGGCACCACTCTCGGTGATACCAGAACAGCGCAGTTTCAAATTTCGAAAAGTCGCTATAAATTCATCTGAATTTTCGGAAGAGTTTTGCCGATAGTCGAGCGACATTGTCGCTGAGCTGTTCTTGAATGGGCTGGGCACGTATAAGCACAGCCTCTTGATCTTACGATAGCAGATATTCGATAGTCTGTAATCTGGTGTCTTGGTTCTGCTCCGCGCATTGGTTAACTAAATTGGTTGCGAATTCGAAAGAAGTATCGCCGTCCGAAGTGATGCCGGACTGGTCAACACTGCAACTGGTTAGATCATTATCAACGGCAATTTGCATTTCAATACAGTGGAGGATGAAGTGATTTAGCCGTCCAGCCGACAACTGTGATACCACTTCCGCTAAATCATCAACCTCAAGAATACCAGTCAAATAGGCACGAACAAATGAATGAATCTGCTCGCTCGGCATGTAAGCACAATCGCCGCAAACTGCTGATTCCACTTCCGACGGAGGAACTGCTTTATAAAGACTGACATAGCCTAAGATAAGCAAAGGTAGTGCAATGAGAACAATACTCCTCATTTGTAATGGCCAACAATTGGATGGAAATTTCAGATCTTCAAAGCGCATTTGTTTTCGTTTTAAAAGAGAAACGATGCAAGTGTAAGACTTCCGCAGCGACATGTCTTTGGTGAAAACCTCACTTTGGCTGCGCGGGATCGAATGTTCAACAACGTATAATGAACTTTTAGTGAGCCCGGAGGACAATTGACGCATTGAGTTGGGAAGCACTTGAGCAGTGGAGCAAAGATGCAATTCGCATCGAACGTCTCGCTGGCGGAGTCGCCAACGACGTCTGGAGCGTGCGCATAGACGGTCAAATCGCGGTCGGTCGTCTCGGCAAGAGAAGCGACGCAGATCTTGCGTGGGAAACCGAGCTCCTCCAATATTTAGATCGCGAAGGTCTAGCAGTACCAGTGCCTATCCCGACGAAGGATGGCCGACTGTTCGTAGACGGTTTGGTGGTGATGACTTACGTTGAAGGTGGACCACCCGAGTCGAAGTCTGATTGGCGTCGCGTGGCAGAGACGCTCCGCCAGCTGCATGGACTGACGCGAGACTACCCTCAGCGCCCAGGTTGGCGATCGTCAACCGACCTACTACAGTTTGACACCGGAACGAAAGTTGACCTCACTCTGATGCCGTCGGAAGGGGTTGCTCGCTGCCGAGCAGCGTGGGCGCGGCTCATCGGACGTCCGACATGCGTCGTCCATGGAGACCCAAACAACCTGGGCAACGTTCGCATCACGTCGAGTCGGGTTGCACTGATAGACTGGGATGAATCACACGTCGACGTTCCCGACCTCGACCTGGTGCTTCCCCACAACGCCGCAGATTTCGACGAAGACGCGCTAGACATCGCGGCTCAAGCATCGGCCGCATGGGAAGCCGCCGTTTGTTGGGACGACGCATTCTCAGTCAAACGACTTGCCGAAGTTCGACCAGTTTGAGCACCGGTAGCGGTATCATTCTTCAGTTTAGAAATAGCTATAGCAGCACCACCAATACTACAGTGCAGCTGCTTTCGACATTCCTCATCGGAACAGAAAACGCTAAGCCTCCTCGCTTCTTACACACCCGGAATTACTTTTCGACATAAGCTTTTTCTTCCATCAATGATTTGAACGCACCTTCGAATTCGGGCAGTGTTCCAAAGCAACCATGCGGACCATTCTCAATCGTCAAAAGCGCCTTGGGTTCTCGTGCTTTGTTAAACAGATCAAAAGCATCCAATCAAAATTTTCCCGCCAGAAAATAATGGGTTCGAGGCATTTAGAATTCATAACGCAGTTGAGGAATCGCACGATCAGGCAGGCACATAAACCAATCGCATCACGTTTTCGTCCATCAGCTGGCTCTCGACCAGGCGCAGCGGCGGCCGAGGTCCGGCGAAGAATGGCTTGCCGCCGCCAGTCACGTAGGGGTGGAGATAGATCCGATACTCATCAATCAGACCAAGATCGACCAAACTTGCTGCCAGTTCTGGTCCGGCAACGTCGATATCTCCTTCAAGCTCATCCTTCAACCGACGCAAAACTGACTCAATGTCATCAGAAACCAGAGTGGCGTTAGGACCAACTTCCTTGAGTGAGCGCGACACGACCCATTTCGGTTGACCACGCCATGCATCTGCAAACTCACGTTCCGCTTCGTCCCAATTATGCGTTTCCTCGTCCCAGTAGCGCATCGTTTCGTACATGCGACGACCGTACACACTGCCTGCCAGATCGCCGACTTGCTCTACGAAGTGTCGGAAAAGTGTCGGACTAGGCGAAAACGCCGTGTGGTCGACGTAACCGTCGAGAGACTGGTTCATCCCGAAGACAAACTTTGCCATAACTTGCTCTCCTTAACAGATTCCTCAATCGATGCACCACTATTGGTGGCATGCGAAACGCCATTATGCAATCGCCTGATTATCATATCGCGTAGCCGACGACGATGTCGCGGAGAGTAAACAAGGTGTCGTATTTTGAGAACAGTGATTTTCTGCCCAAACCCAGAATCGGTTTCCTCATCTGGAGTCACAGGCGATGCAGAAATAACTAACTCAAGCATTTTGTCACCCAACGCAACTAGAAAGAGATACCACTTATATGTTAGGCTGTGCGCTTTAAAAGTTTTCAGCAAGCGCTCACCTCCTGGATGAGCTTGTCGCAACATCTCCAGAGGTATCTAATGAACGGTCACGACCAAATTCGCTCGGCAAAACAAGCAGTACTTGTAGCCGGAACAGTGCTCATCACCGCCAGCGGCGCGGCACTTGCAGGACAGAATGGCGAAAGCTTCAGAGAATTTCGTCAACAAAATCCGGATATAGACAGACATGCAGTCCGAGCGCTTTTCAGAGATGCTAATGGCAACGCAAGTCGGAATCGCGTCGAGAATCGCAACAGTCCCGTCGACCCGACCATCCAGGTCGACAATGTTCGGCAAGGCGCCAGACTCAACGCTAACAACCTGAACAACAATGCGCTTGTCCGCCAATTCAGCAACCGCACAAAACAAGTCGATGCTCAAGGTGACATCGTAAGATTGAGAAGTGGTCTGGATCTCGACCTCACATCCAATAGCAGAAATATCACACTGGGCAACAACCTATTCAGCGAAGCCTCGTCAGTTCAAATTAAAGTAGGCGATGAAACCAAGACTTTGAGCGCAGGAAGCCAGGTCACAGCTGCGGAATATATAGCGGTAAAACAAGCACTCGCCGGTGGTGGTCAAAAACTATCAATCGATCGCAGTGGTCGAGCCACCGGTGGAGATGTAGATCTTGATGCTATAACCGGACCGCGAGACGCGATGCGCGCAGCGGATTTTGTAGTCGCGAAAGACGTCACTATCAGTGGTGACTTCTCCCGACGTTCCGACTTTAAATTGCTCGGCAACCTCGACAACTTCGGAACGGTTCTAGCATCTTCGAGCGGAAGCGCTCACAATGGAGCGATACGAGCAGACGACATCAACAACTACCTCGGGGCTTCAATTAATTCCACGATCGATCTAACACTCGATGCAGCAGGAAATTTGAATAACGCTGGCACAATCAGTTCAACATCAGGACTGACACTGTCGGCAGGAAATACAATCACTAACTACGGTTCAATCAAAGCCGACGGCGATGTTGGTTTTGCCGCTTCAAACGTTAACAATCGTGGCTCGATAAGCTCGACAACTGGAAACGTGAATTTGAGCGGTTCAAACGCAGCGCTCGTAATTGACAATCGTCGCGGCACGATTAGCGCGCTCAGCGGCGCGATCAATCTCAGAGACAGCGCTTACAACGGCGACGCAAACAGCATGATTGTGGGCGGAGATTTGCTCAGCAAACAGTTCAACATGCACGCCGGGCAGGGAACAGCAGTTGCCGACGTCAAGCAGCTCACAGGTGTCGTTTCACAAACAGGCAACGCTGCACACCTCACAGCAAGCACGGATTTGCTGACAATCGGCGAAAGCTGCCTGACAGGAGACCCCACATATTTTAACACCGCCGGCAGTATCTTAATCAACGGGAATTTAACTGCCGCTGAGAACCTCGTAGTCGTCGCATCTGGCAACATCACCGGTTCCGGCGTAGTGATCCAAGCAGGAGATGCAACCACAACCGGTTTCGATATCACATTGATTGCCGGAGCGGATTTCACGAATCAAGGAGGCAACAACAGATCGACACTCAGCAATGGCGATCTGACCGGCGCAGGTGCCGTCTCACTATCTGGAAAAGCGTCTAGAACGGGTGGAAATATAACGCTTTCCGGAGTTTCCTCAGTGCTGGCACATGCCATCACCCCTGGTGCAAATGCCAATGGCGGAAATGTTCAAATGTTTGCGTTTGACGGAAGAGGACTAGAGGGGAAATCAGCGGGAACGATTGACCTCGGCAATGCCACCGTGAATACAAGCGGCGCTGGCACCGGGAACAACGGTAACATCCAACTAGTCGCAGAAGCAGCGAAGGCTCCCAGTTTCGCTATCAGAACTGGAACACTCACGGCAGATGGTGCTATCACCCAAACTGGCACTATAACCGCAACGACAGCAGACATCGTGTCAAGCATTAAGGGTCAAGACGTTACTTACGACGCCAATGGAATCAAAGGCCCAGCCTCCCTCGTCGCTGTAAGCAAGTTAAACAATAAAGCGCGAATCTTCGTTAACACAAATATCGACGCCGGTAATGAAATCGGGTTGTTATCGGGTGAAGATTTGACCATTCACGGCGCTGTCACTGGCGCTGGCACCATTACGTTATATGCCGGCGGCGACATTCTCGATAACGGCATTATCGCTCCGATTCAGTCAGCAACGTCAATAGAGGTTATTGCCAATGGCAATATCGGATTAGCGGATGATGCAATCAATATCATCACTCCAAACCTGAATGCCTTCGCAGGCGGTACCATCGCCAACATCGGGATTGACGGAGTTGGCACGACCAACATCACTTCCGTCAACGCAACAAAAGCTGACGTCAGCATCTTTGGAATCGGTCGAACAATCACTGCCAGTGGTGCCATTCGTGCTCAAGGACTCTCTATAACCGGAAGCCAACTCGGAGCATTTTCGGAAATAGTGGCAGACAATGGCAGTTTCAGGTCGCTCACCGGCTCGATCGAACAATCGACGGTTGACGGTGTCGATGTTGACGGTACTCTCGAATTGTTCGCAGCCCTGAACATCGGTACAGCCTCTGCTACCCCGCTCAACCTGGATAAGAGTGTCAACTTCATCAGGGCTCAGGCGACCGGAGGATCAGTCTATCTAAACGTCTCATCTCAAAGGAACATAACGTTTCTTGACACCAAAGCTAGTGCAAACCTGGAAATACTTGCGAATAACGCCAAGAAGGTTCTACTCTCTGGCTCTCCACTTCAGAACACCGGCAACGTTTTAATCGCAACAACTTCCGGCTCACTAGAGCTTAGTCAGCAAATCTCGTCCGGTGGTGCCGTGAGCATCGCCAATCTCGATAAGGCGGGTAAAATTGCGATTAACAATAACGTGATCACAAGAACAGCAGCCAACGTTTCAATCTCACTTGGCGCAGCGACGGGTTCAGCAATGCCGATACCGCCCGGTTTGATTATTCAGGGCAACGTCTCACTAACCGGAACTGGACTGAAACCAGTTGCGGGGACAGTCTTTAACGGAGGCACCGGGTCAGCTGTATTGATAAACAATACCGGTAAGGCAACCAACCTCACGTTTGGAACCAGCGACCCCATCACCGTGAGTTCAAACAACAACTAACACATTAGTGTCAAAGCTCATCAGGACTCGATCTTTGTGAACTGCATTGGCCGCTAATCGCAAAATCGAGAAGTGAACAAGCTCGCGGTCAGACTCAATCGACATCTTCAGAGAACACTGTGTGATACCACTTCCTGACACTTCAGGCTGATGTTGTACAGGCGTATTTGGTCAAACATCCTTTTTAGGGAAGTGGACTAAACCGAGATTCTATCTCGATTTGTTTCTTATATATTGGGGAAGCTGTTCCTTGATCAGATTTGCGACATTCGGGAATTTTTCCAAGATCCTTTTGGATTCTTGAGGATTGGAACTCGCGCCGTTAAGCGCACCCCAAACATCTGCAAATGCCTCTTTCTTGCCGTCGCCGTCTTTCGATCCCACGAGGTAGCTAAACAAGCTCTTATCAGAGGTTTTTAGGTTCTCGGTATCTTTTTTGTGAGCTTCAACAAACGCAGGAGACTGCGAAAAATTGCCGAGGCTTTCGTCGAGCGCATGACCTACTTCATGCTTAACCACGCCTTCTACGCGATCGTTTGGCACAGTTTTTCCAGCTCGATTTTCTCGGCTTTCCGCAATTACTATCGACTTTGAATTTGGAAGGTAGAACGCATCCAAATTTTCGTACGTAGATCCTGACTGATTGTAAGGCTCTTTGCCTTTCAGATCTGGTCTCACCGAAGTGAGCTTATCGGTAGTGATAATTTCGACACCACTGCTTTCAAGAGCTGCGCGTGTTTCCGGAGTCAAACTGTCTATCTGTTTCTGAACCTTATTGGAAAATTCTTTTGACGCTCCAAGATTTTCGACGAGCATACCACTCTGTGGTTTCGCACCTTCGAGCATTTGCGAGTTTTCTAGCCGATCGCCCTGCCTGACACCGGGCTTGTCGCCGCGATTGGTGGGCTGCTGATCTCGGCTTTTATTTTTCGCTGGTAAAACTTCGACTCTGCTCGATGAGCTTGCACTTGCAGAATCGAAGAACGAAATCTGCGGAAGCTGTTGTTCAGAACCTTTAAGTGGCGAGCGATTTGCCTTGCCCTCGGCCGGTTGGTCGGAATTGCCGCGACTGGATAGACCGCGAGTCAGTCCGAGTTCTTCGAAAACATTGGAGACTTCTAGTGAGTCGCCATTGAACTTCGCATCTGAGCGGCGGTTTGAATCGTTTGCGTGTTCACCGTTCTGTCTATCATTTTGATTGAATGGAAGCGGATTACTATCAGTGGCATCTGATTTTTTGAACTGACTTTCGGGATTTATAGAGCTATCCGAATTACTTCTCGTCGTGTCGGTAGAAATCTTTTCACTAGTCGTTTTTCCGAAGCTGTTAAACAGTTCGGTTCGATCGAAATTATCCGAATGAGTGCGCGATTCCGCAGCAGAGCTGCCGTCGGAAACGCGGGTGGTATCAGTCATTTACTTAGTAAGTGAGGCGAGCGAAGAATTAACGGGGATCCCAAGGCTATTATTTGAGATGCTTCAAGAATAAAACATCAATGTGACCTGCGCGTGACGGTTCCGCACTACTTCGGTCGCCGACCTTAGCACTGAGTGACTTGAGTGTCGCGTCCTCGGCGTTCACACAGAAATCATCTAAAGCAGATAATCTCAAAGAATGAACAATCAAATCATTGGATCAAAAAAACTTTCTTCGAGACGCGACCGCCTCAGTTATGCCGCGAGCCGGAGGCTACTAGGAATCTTTTACGTTGGTACGATCGTTGTCGTCTCGGTCTGGGCGCTCAGCTCAGGCGCCGCCGTGAAATGGTTCGGAGAAGAAGACCGTTCCTCTGTCGAATGGTTCGCAAACATTCTGACCTTCGTGGTCTCTTACGAGATTTTCAGCCTGCCTCTGGACGTGATTGGTTTCCGTATTGAACGAGCCTTTGGAAAGACTCGCGAGTCAATTCCTAGCTATCTGATGCGATGGTGCAAAGCTGTCCTCAAGCACTCGATGATTTTTCTTTCGTGTATATTTGTTTTCACCTCTGCTGCTCACATCGCTGGCATCATCGGCATAGCGATGTCTTCATCGGCATTAGCAATTCTCTTTGTTTGGAAACAAGGCGAAATCACGCGTTTCCTGTCGGAAGTTCACTTCGAAGAACCTGAACAAGAATTGCGCGGCAAGTTTGTACAAAACAGATCAGACAGAGTCGGAATAATTGTTGCGCGCTCTCACGAGAACGGATTCACCGGGGGCATTGTCGGCCTGCCAGGCGCAGAATCTATAGTCATCCCGGAGCGCTGGTCAGAGCGGGCGTCGGAGAGGATGCTGTGGGCCGAAGTCTGTCGAAGAAACTCGGCAATATCGTCTGGGAGCCGGAAACGTGGAGT
>CAZRMH010000365.1:0-8403 GCA_964600935.1 uncultured Candidatus Obscuribacterales bacterium | reverse complement strand
CGCTGAAGTGGTGGCACGTGAAGAGATGCCATCGCAAGCGGTGCGCGATGAAAAAGTAGAAGAGTCCCAAAACGAATTTGAAGCTGCTGAAAAAATGTTGAACAGTTCGCCCGGAATATCTCTTGTAAAACGCACTGTGTTGAACAAGGGATTAGCTACAGCGGCTATCTATGAGGCGCGTGGAGATACTCTCTGGTATCTGGGTAAACGAGACGAAGCGATAGCTTCGTTGAAAAAGGCGCTTGAATTTTATCCAAAAAGTCTGCGCATGCATCTTCAATTAGCCCGTTGGTTGGTTGCCTGCCGAAAGCAAGCCGAAGCTCGCAAAATTATTTCTGACATGATCGATGAACACGATGACGTGCTTCTACCTCGACTGTACATGATGGTTTTGACTCAACAATCGGGGGATCATGAGAAGGCGAAGCGGTACTACGAGATATACTCAGAGAAGCTCGACCTGGATGTTTTTGGCGAGGAACCCAGCTGGCCGCCCGGCAGCAACCGGTTGTTGCGGGATGCCTGGACTCGAGACGATTTACATTACGTGCTCGACACTCTTCTGCCGAAAGGGAAGTGACGGATAATATGTGATTTAAAACGAATACTTCCGCTGGTATGAGGGAAGTACATAATATCGGGGCATAGTGCATGAGGTTTTAAGGAGAGGGCTCCTTACATCGAATAATGGAATCCGAAACACAAAAGACTAGCGCAGAATGGGATGACAGCCAACCTGATGGGATGGATGCCGGTTCTTCTGATTCTCTGACGGCAACTGGGAAGTCGAAAAAGAAGAAGAAAAAGACTGAGTCCGGGTCGGACCTGGCATTCTTTGCCTGTTTTCCTTGCGTGGTTATTGCATTGACCGCCATCGCGTTTACCATCATAGGTTTTCTTCCGATCGGTCCACTTGCTTGGTTCTCAGATTTTTGTGCCAGTTTACGAGCACAGCTCGTCATCATCCTCATGCTTTGCGCTTTACCGGCGCCTTTTTCTCCCCAGTTTAGATTGCCGATGTTAGTTGGCTGCGGATTGTTTGCGCTGATCAATTTTGCCTGTGTCGTGCCCCCGATGATTCCAAAACCGGCTTTGGCGAAGGACGTGCAAGAGCTGACCGTCGTCAATTTCAAGATCATGCAGTTGAGCATCGAAGATCCAGCTACCAAGCTGGAACCAATTATCGAACAGATCAATAATTCGAAAGCCGAAGTGGTCTGCGTGACCGGCATACCGGACAGATTACTGGTTCGGTTAAACGAGATAATGCCGCAACAGTTTCTGAACCGAGCTTTCTTCCCTCGTGAAGATGGCTATTCTCAAGCGATTTACAGTACTGCCGCCCTGAAGGGCACGCAGCAGAAAAAAGTTGGACCTGAGAAGTTGCCGGTTGTTTGTACGTCAATTCACTTCGACTGGGGATGGTTTCGGGTAATTTTAGTGAAGTTGCCGGAAGCAACGGATAATGCGACATTCGAGAAGAGAACTGAACAGATGAAGGCGGTAGCGGCTCTAGTGAAGCCTCTAGACGGTAGAAAAATTGTTCTTGGTAATTTCAATACGACACCATATGCGATGTCATTCGGTGAGTTCTTAAAAGAAACCGAAATGAGTGACAGTCGAATTGGAGTGCAGCCGAACTTCAACATTGGACCGATTGACGTGCTCGGATTGCTCCACATACCGATGGACCATATCTTCGTAAGTAAGAGCGTCGGAATTTTGAGTCGCAATGTTGTCCCGACTGAAGGTCTGACACATCAACCTCTGTTGGCGACGATTTTTCCCGCCGATCGCGAAGCGGTATTGTACAAAGAGCCGGCAGAAGAAACCTTGGATGACGACGATGCTCCGGCTGCAAAAGCACCTGAGAAGGCTGCACCTGAAGAGAAGAAAGCTCCAGCGAAGCGTAAGCGTCGCAGTAAGTAGCATTGCAACGGACAGGCGATACTGAGAATGCCTAAACCGTCATTTAAATCTACTGCCAGCTGTTATTAGATGCTTTCTTCGCGATAGAGCCCTGGGTCAGGCATGATGCGAGTTTGTCATTTGCTGCGATTGCGTCGACGATGATGTTCGCCAGCCGGTTTCCACCGCTCGAGTTTAAATGGACAGTGTCCAAATAGTCTTTGCTGTCGAAGCGAGGGTCTTCGGAAACGTCGATGAAGTTTGCACCGTATTCAGTGCTCGTGCTTGCCATGTATTGGCGGAAGTCTTTCCAGAAGCTATCCGGCAAAAGTGCGCGGTTGGGCCAGAGACTCGGCATACCGACTACGAGAACCTTGATGTTCTCTTGCTTCAAGTGAGCAAGATAGGCTTCGAAAAATTTCTTTTGATTTGGATAGATTGCGGGATTCGGATTTTTGTAGCGAACGCGATATTCGTCCGTGTTGTCTTTGAACGCGCCCCAGGCGCATGCCACCACTCGCCATTGACCAGGTCGAACTTCGCCCTGATTACCGTAAATGGCTTTGAGTACGTCCGAACTGGGATCGCTTGTTTTCGAATCTTCCGTTTTTTTCTCACCGATTTCGTTTGTCACGGTGCCGTCTTCTGAAACGATTCTTGCCGGGGCTTCAGGCAACGCTTTGATGATTACTTCAGGTAACCAGGCTTTCAGATTGTCTCCGGAGACTTTGGTCGGCAGCGCGTTCTTAATCTGCCAATCCATCCATCCGAACAAATCAGGAAATGAACTGGTCGCTAGTGGACCAAGTTCCACATAAGGGCTGAGGTAGTTAAACGAATCGGTGGCACTGGCGGAAGGCATCGAGTTGTCGATGAAATCTCGCGGATTGACGCCCAGCACGACTAGCTTTGGCTTGTGTTCTGAGTTGAACAGTGACTTCGAAATCATATATTGATCGGAAGCCATGGCACCGCCGATGGAGACATTGAATGTCGAGGTGTCACATCCTAGTTTGTCATGCAAAAGTTTTTCAGTAAGCGTCGAACGACGATTGGTTACGGTGTCGACGGCTTTGTTTAAAAACGCTGCTTCGCTGGCGTAGAGCGCCGAACCCATCTGTGAGCTACCCATGAATACCAGGTCGGCATCTTTTCCATCAACGACGTAGTTTCTGGTGATCCACCAGATCCAATTACCTTCCTGGCGTTTTTCGTTGTTCGAATTTTGTACGATTTTCGCGGTCAATTTATTTTCGTGTTTCGGCACTAGACCAGCAACTATCACGTTGAGCGCGACAAAAGATAGCAGCGCAACTAAGGTGCGGCTGTTGATCATTTTACGTTTCTCTTGCTGTTTTTCCATCGCTGCAGTCGTTATAGAGGGATATCCGTTTTGAAGTTATCGGGGAGACGCTGATCGGCAAGAGCCTTTCTGCGAGCCAGATGGTTTCCAGATGCTTCCAGTGCGAGGCTTGTACTGAAGGTACCGCCCATGATACCAGTGAGTTGTTTGAACAATTTCTTGGCGCCGTAGGCGTTCAAGTGTACGCCGTCATGATAATCGCTCTTCGAGTAGAGTGCGAAGTCATTGAGGTCGAATGCTGGAACTTTGTGATCCTTCGACATTTGACGCAAAGCGTTGACGTAGCCCATGTATCTGTATGAACCGAGAACGCGAATGTTGTCGAGAGTAATCGGCATGTTGACCACGACCAACTCAATCCGTTCGCGTTTGCAGAGTTCAACCAACTTCAAAAGGAAGTAGTGTTGGATCTTGTAGTTTTTGATGTCCGGATCTCTATAACGTTCTTTGTACTCAGGCGTGTTGTCTACGAATTCCGCTGGTTCACCGGGCTTCTGTGGATGGCAGACCACGGCGAGCGGATGTATTTCTCCAGCCTTGTATGCTGGCAAAAGTTTCACTCGATCCCAGTAGGTGAACATGTTCTTGCCGGTTGGTGCAGGGAAGAATTTGTTCAAGGTCTGATCCCATTTTTCACAAACGATCATCGAGATATCGAGGGCGTTTCCATAAAGAAAGCAGTCGCGTTCCAGAATGAAATTGAGTTTGTCGAATGGAGATTTGAAGAGCTTATTCCAGCTGTCATCCAGGTTTACCAGACGATGCAGAAACTTATAAGGTTCAGTGTCTACCGGGCTCGCCATTGAGCTGTCGTAGAAGTCTCTTGGCGCCACGCCGTAGACAACAACATCCGGACGCTGATGCGTTTTTAGCATGGCGTGCAATGACATGTATGCGTCAGAAGGCATCTGACCTGGCGCGGCAAGATTGTAGGTTTTAAACTGACCACCAAACTTATTGACGAGCAGCTTATCGAGAAAGACTGCATTGTGATAATTAGCGAGGTTCAACGGCTTCTGCAGATACATCGCGTCGGCGTTGTTGACAGCGCTGACCATCAGTGATGAGCCGAGCAACGCCACATTATGTTCGTCGCCGCTTTTTCGCAAATCATTGAATGTCCACCACGCCCAACCCTTATACGGGAAATTGAATTTGTCGAATTCAATTGGTGGCGAAAAACTGAGCAATAAATTGGTCACCACGAAAATAGCGAAGGCTACGTTGAATACGCTATGCCGACCGTTCTTCAGGGTTTCTTCGATTTTGTGTTCGACAACTTCGAAGGAGTGAATCATGGCTGATTTAAAATCCGGATGCGACGAATCAAGTTCTGACTTTTGTTCAGATTGCCCGGCTAGAACTGGCTCAAGGGGCTGCTTCGAGACCGCATCCGATAAGGCTGATTCTAGTTTTAAGGTCTCGTCGAGTTCACTGGTTGGTGGAGCTGTTTCCACTTTCGGAGCGTCAATTCTAGATCCTGTCGGTCCGCCAGCCGGCGCGCCAAATTGCGGCGAAGAGTCTAGAGCTCCCGCCGGATTTACTGGAATGCCGCTGGATGAATGAACCGTCATAGACCTCCGTTCTTCAAACCGGCGATCGACGAATGCTCACTGTCTTCTCTGTTTATGTTGAGAGCGGCAGTGGTGACGTGATCTTTAGCCAGTTTTTTCGCCAGCAGGTCTAGGAAACGCGCTCCACCTCCTGAGTGCAGGTGGACGGTATCGCCGAAATCTTTCAATGGAAATGCTCCAGTTGCGTACATATCGATGTAAGTTGCGTTCTTTTCTTTTGCCAGAGTTTCTAGACGCGTTTTGTATTCGTTCCATGCTGCATCGGAAATCAATTGGCGATTGATGTCGGTGATCGGCATGGCTACTAAGACTACGTGAGTGCCACGATCTGATGCGATATCGAGAATGTCGGTAAGAAATTGCATTTGTGATAGAAATGTATCGCGTTTCAACGTCTTATAACGCTTCCTGTACTCGTCGATGTTGTCGACAAAAGCAGGACGATCTTTCTCGTCGATCGGCTTGAACATGCACTCGTTTGGCTGAATTTCGAACGGATGATATTCAGGAAGCAAACCTCTGCGCTTGTCCATGCTTGAAGGTTCGACTGTCGGGAACGTCGAGGCTAAGAATTTGCGGCTCTCACGCGACAATGAAGTCATGATGTTTTCACTTTCGCGCACTGGATAAAACAAACGTCCAAGCTCGTAACCAAGCCGCTCTTCCCATTGAGGTGCAATTAAACTGATGCGTTCGCTGTAATCTCCCAGGCGTGAAAAGTAGCGAAACGGATCTGTCGCCCGTGGGCTAGGCAAGAGGTTATCCATGAAGTCTCGTGGTCCGACGCCATAGACGATTACATCCGGGCGTTTCTCGTCTTTCAATAAAAATTTCGTGGCAAGAAATGCGTCGGACGGCATCTCGCCTGGCAGAGCGAAGTTGTAGGTGGTGACATCAGTTCCTGAGTACTGTTTGAATTTTTCTTCGAAGAAAATACTCTTGTGGTGTTGGGCACCGTCAATTGGTTTCTTCGTGTAATCCGCGTCGACACCGTCAAGTGGTACGAGCATCAGAGAAGAGCCCAGAAAGACTATCTCGGGGCGCTCCGTTTTGTTCTTTTGGAACTCGGTAATTGCCCACGAAGTCCAGGTCGGATATGCGAAATCTTCTGGTTTTAACGAACCTAGTTTTGTCGCCGCCATCACCTGACAGACGACGACGAACAATGCGAAAGCCCAGAGCGCAGTGCTCCCATGCGCTTTGCGCAGAGTTTTCGTTTCGCTAGAAGATGATGCCATTGTGATTGTTTCAGTCATTAGAACTGGAAGTAGATAAACCGTGGTGAGCTGTCAGGACTGAAGATTGTGAGCAGGCACATGAGAGCTACCATGACACTGACTTGCATTGCCCATGGTGGTGATTTATAGAACTTCTTGTCGTTAAGCCAGTTGACGACGACTTGCGCGATCATCAGTGTCGGCAGCAAGAAAACCAGCGATGGGAAAATAAGTGGATCGCGAATCTTCAGAACTTCGAGTTGATTGAGGCTGAAATTGAGCAGCTCGACCGGTGCTTGAGCCATTTTTGTAAGCATCGTCATGGCGATTTTTTCTGAATCTGCTCGGAAGAATACCCAGCCGACGCAGACGAAGTGGAATGTCAAAACGACCGATGCGGCGTGATAGAGCTTGCTTTCGATGACGGTTTTGGGAACTCCGACCATTTTGCAAAGATGCTGCCACTCGCGGTGGAGGATCAAAATCACGCCTTGATAGACTCCCCAGATCAGGTAGTGGAACGCGGCTCCGTGCCACAAACCACCAAGTGCCATGGTGATGAACAAGTTTCGATGTGTCGCCCAGCGACTGCCGCGCGAACCGCCCAGCGGAATGAAGAGATAGTCTCTGAGCCAGGTTGAAAGACTGATGTGCCAGCGGTGCCAGAAATCGGCAGCGTTGGATGCAATATAAGGTAGGTTGAAGTTGATCGGTACTTTGTAGCCGAAGAGCAACGCCGAACCACGCGCTACGTCAGTGTAGCCGGCGAAATCGAAGAAGATTTGGAAGGCGAACGCATAAGTGATGAGCCAGAGATCGCAAGCCGAGAATTGTTCCGGATGATTGAATCCGGCTTGGGCAACCAGAGCCAGGTTATCGGCGAGCAGAACTTTCTTGGCAAGACCGACGAGAATTAGCTGCATACCTTCATCGACATATTCCCATTTGAATTTGTTCTTGATGTCGAGCTGTGGAATGAAGTCTTGATAGCGCTTAATCGGTCCAGCGATCTGAGTGGGAAAATATGAGGCGAACAGCGAGAAGTTCAAGAAGTTTTTGACCAGCGGTTTTCCGCGATAAACTTCAACTGCGTAGTGAATGAATTCAAATACAAAGAATGAAATGCCGAGCGGCAGAAGAATGTGAAGGTGCGGCTCGCGCCAGTCGATACCGCCCATGGCCAGACCGGATTTGATTGCTCCGACGGTGAAGTAGGCATATTTAAAAATGCCGAGAACAATCAAGTTTACGGCAACAACAATGCCGAGCCACAGTTTTTTATGATCGACTGACTTTGCGATGAACGGCACTAACAGGAAGTTGCCGAGCGTCAGCGCGAAGATCAGGATGCCGTAGATTGGTTTCCACGACATATAGAACACATAGCTTGCCACCAGAAGCAGTGGCACCCGCAGTTTGTGCGGGCAGACCCAGTAGAGAAGAAAAACTACCGGGAGGAAGACAAGATACTGCAGGCTGTTGAATAACAAACTAAGTTCTCCTTGAACTCCAAAACCTAAGCTGCGCGCCATCCAGATAAGTTATCAATGGATAGCGATTCACATGATATCGGCTTGTTTTCAAGAATTCCAGAAGCCAGCGCCCGTCTTAACTTAAAACGTTTATAGTATCAATTCTCAAGATGACTGAATCCGCGCGCTGCTGACGATCCGTAGCGCTTGACTATCTCGATTAGAACAATACTGTTGTAAGTAGATAAGAAGTGAAAGCTTCTTCTTGTTAATGATAAGAACTTTCACATCTGAGACAGGGCTCAGTCAGGCATCTTCCCGGACTTGGCGAAGCCTTCGGGAATGAGTTGATAACCGCCACCATAGACGGTTTTTATGTACTTGCGTTCGCTGGTTTCTAAGCGTGTTCTCAAGTGTCTGATGTGCACGCGAATCGTGTCGACATCATCGTCGGGAGAGTAGCCCCAGACTTCCTCGAGAAGCTTTCCAGTGCTAACGGTTTGACCGTGATGTTGCATCAAACAGTGCAAGATTTCGAATTCGGTAGGTGTAAGTTTGACGATGCGATCGCCGACTTTGGCCTGCAAATTCTCAGGGATGAGAGTGATTTCGCCAGCTGTAAGAATTTCAGGGAGTGTTGCCGAATGAGGCACTGAGCCTGCTCTTCGCAACAGCGCCCGCACTCGAACTTGCAGTTCGGGGATTTCAAATGGTTTGACGAGATAGTCGTCTGCTCCGGAATCGAATCCGGTGACCTTGTCCTTAGTCATGCCAAGCGCAGTCAGCATGAGGATAGGAATCGGATGCGTGCTTGGGTTTTGACGCATTCTCTGACAGACGGTGAAGCCGTCCAGGTCAGGCATCATCAC
>CAZRMH010000364.1:0-8404 GCA_964600935.1 uncultured Candidatus Obscuribacterales bacterium | reverse complement strand
TCGTCCCTGAAGTCGCACCTGCAACTCGTTGTCGAGGAGCACTGCGATGACCGTGCACATGGCGCTCGAAACCACTCCGATCAGTATTTCCATCACCAATCTTGGTATCAGAATAATCCACTCCGCGCTGGTTTGATCAAGTCCTGATGTCTGAAGCGTTGCACCGATTGCGGTCGGTAATGTAATTGGTATCTCAAGGCAGTTAATAACAATTGCTGTTGCTGTTGTTGCGTAGAATATAGTGAGAGGGGCGTTTCGGCAGTAGAAGAAGAATTTTTTGAAACCTTTTCTGATTGATGATTCTGTAACTAACAAGTTGTAGGCTGGGAACAAATTTAAAATTGTCAGCATGCGGAACGGTATCGTCCACACAATCAACATTGCGAAGTAGAGTCCGGCCGCTTGGAAAACTTGAGTCGTAGATTTGGATGCCTCGGCTTGTGAGATGAAGATCATCAGTACTGTGGACCAGGCCGTTTCAACGAACTCGATTAGAAGAGTGGGAAAATAGATCCATAACATTCGAAGATCGCGAGCTCGTTTAATCGCGCTGTCCAGGCTAATTTCCGCTCCGGAAATTAATAGCCAGAGGGTGAGTGTCCTTGCTCTCAGCCACCAAACGCAGAACCAGATTAGTAGAAAGCAAATTATTATTCCGGCAAATGAAAAGTTGACCGCAGTGTTCGATCCTCCAGAATGCATCGGTTCCCAGGCATGCTCAGCGAGCCAGAGCATAATCTCCCAGCATATGACGTAAACGACCGAGGGAATCAGGTAGAGTTTATAAACCAACTTATAATTGATCCGCACAAATCGAGCAGCGCGGCTGACTATGTCGCCGATTGAAAGCGAAATGTCCGGAAATTCAAATTCGATCAGCGCAGGATGTTTGGGTTTCTGCATGGTACTGTTTGTGGTGGCACCTCCGGCGGCGAGTCTAGGGTAACCTCTTGACTGGATTAATTTATGCAAAGCTCGGAACAAGTATATTGGCAAGGCGTCTGTGGTTCCTACTGGCAAGAGAACATGAAGACGCGCTATAACATAAGTAGAATCTCTTCCGGCATCCCCTTACTAGCTTCGACGTAGCGATTATGCTCCCCAACGAAGAGCCTATCCAGCAGCAAAGGACCGATCCTTACGTCGGCAAAGTCTTCGACAAGTATAGACTTATTGAACGTTTAGGTGCGGGTGGGATGGGTTGGGTGTATCGCGCCGAGCAAGCCCGGATTAAACGTCACGTCGCTGTCAAATTGCTGCCGTTCACGATGGGCAATGACGAGGTCAACGTCAAACGAATCGAGCGCGAAGCAACCGCCATGGGTAACCTTCGCCACCCAAATATTGCCACTGTCTTCGATTTTGGTTTTTCTGAAGAGGGTCAGCCTTACCTGGTCATGGAACTAATTACCGGTCGGAGTCTGGGCAATCTGCTTCAACAAGAGAAGATGCTAGAGCCGCTTCGCGCCATTGACATAATGGTTCAGGTTGCCGAAGCGATGGATTATGCACACAAAAACAGTATTATTCACCGAGATTTGAAGCCGGACAACATCATGCTTACTTGTGAGCATAAAGACGACTTCGTCAAAATTCTCGATTTCGGCATCGCCAAATCTGTCGATACGGTCGTCAATGTTTCTCAATCGTTAACACGCCCGGGTACGGTCGTCGGTAGCCCTTTGTACATGAGCCCAGAACAATGTCTTGGGCAAAAATTGGATGCCGGAAGTGACATCTACTCGTTAGGTGTAATCCTCTATGAGATGTTGACCGGAACGGTACCATGCAGAGGTGCCACCGTATATGAAACCATTTGCAAGAAGAGCACTGAAGAACCGCCGCCGTTTCCGCCGAGCTGTTCTGAATTTACGGAATTAGAGCGGATAACGCGTTTGTGCCTGGCGCCGATGCGTGCCGATCGCCCCGAGTCGATGCAAGTTGTTCGTGAAATGCTCAACGCGCTTAAACCGGCAACCATCGATTTAGCAATGCCTAGTAGTGTGCAAATCTCGATTACTGCTGAAAGTGTAGCTGTCGCTCAGAGTCCAGCTTTACCGACCACTCCCCTAATTGCGCGTCATCCTGTTGTTGGATTGTCTAATTCAGATCAAATTCCGTCGACAGCCGCTGTCAGTGATCCAAATCGGCGCGTGCAGCTCCAGCTCCCCTCCCAACCTATAATCCCGGATATCACCGAAGAGCAGCATACGGTCGTGACTTCCAAAGTTCACGATACAGCCAATGAGCTTCAGACATTCGCTGCCGCGTTAGAGACCGACGAAAAAATTGCCACCGTTTCAACGGGACATTTGGTTCCCGAGCGCTCCTCAAAATTTAAATTGACCAAAACTGCCGCGGCACTCGGAGCTGTCGTTTTAGTATCGCTCGGTGGTCTAACTCTAAAACTTGTGGGGCAGCCACAGGTCGCCACCGGCGGTGGTGTTGTTGAGGCGGGTACTCAAAGCTTGCCGGCAGCGCCGGCGCCGCTCAAGCCGGTTCCAGAACCTCCGGATGTCCCGTCCGCGTCCCCCAGCCCTGATGTTCGAGTACCGATAGAGCAAACAGTTTCCAAACAGCGGTCTCTGAATAGGGGCGGGAAGCCAGCGGCGAAGAAAAGCCGGACCGTATCTCGGAAGCGAAATGTTCGAGTCTCTAAAACGCAGCGGAGTAGGACACCGGTCCGGACTCGTCAGATCAAGGCTCCGACTAAGGTTAAGCTGTTTCTAAGACGATTGCTTAATCGCTAATTCTAGATTGATGATGCTATTTCGTTTTGAATTTGCAATCGACGTGGTTGTCGTTTCTATTTAATTTTGACCATTCTTATCCGCAGAATTGCGCGGATCCGAGTCAGGCGATAATGGACACTAGGTCAGCCACGCCTGCGTTCGCGTCGCACCGCTTATGGTGCGGCGAATAACGAAAATGTTTAAAAAAATATGCAAATTTCGCGGAGCGAAAAAATTGTCTTGGTAGATTTTTTAGTGTGAGTTTTGAGTCGTTCTTCTCAGTCGGAAGTCCAGCCAAAGCGATTTAACAGTGTTTTCAATCATTTATAAATTTCGTTTTGAATCATGGTTTTAAAGGAGGTTCGAAATGTTGCTACGGAAACTTACTGACAATGATTTGTTCGGTTCTTTAAAAGACATGCAAAGACTACAAAACCAATTGGATCGCCTTCTGGCGTCCAGTGAGGCAGAACGCGCGATCGAATTTCCACCGACCAACGTCTGGGCTTGTGAGAATGGTGCCATTGTTCGTTCTGAGATTCCGGGAATCGATCCCGAAAAGGTCGATATTTCTCTTGTAAATAACACACTGACTATTCGTGGATCACGATGCGAAGAAACCGCAGGCAGTGGTCAATCTTGTCACCGGCAGGAACGCAATACCGGTCACTTTACCCGATCTTTGCAGCTGCCGTTTACCGTCGATGCGGACAAAGTCGATGCACGTTTTTCAAATGGAATTCTGGAAATTAATTTGCCTCGCGCTGAGGAAGAAAAGCCAAGAAAAATTAGCGTGGCCACGGCGTAGTTGAGTAGAAACTTGAAGGAGGATGATTTGATATGGCTAGCCGATTAATGGATGCAGAGAAACAAGAAGTGACCTCGAGAACCAGCTCTGATCAACCCCGGTCGAGAAAACAGTTCTCACCCAAAACCGACATTTTCGAATCAGAGGACAAATTGTTGCTGCTTGCCGACATGCCCGGTGTTAAGCAAGATGGCATCGACATCACGCTAGAGCAAAATATTCTGACCATTCGTGGACGCGTCGAAGCTCCCGAGTTCGAAGGCTACACGTTGGCATACTCTGAATACGGAGTTGGTGATTTCGAGAGGGTCTTCGCATTGTCGAACGAAATCGACCGCGACGATATTCAAGCCACTGTTAAGAACGGCGTTCTTAAACTGGTTTTGCCAAAGAGCAAGCGTTCGTTGCCAAGGAAAATTGCCGTTAAAACTGAATAGCGATACTGATTGCAGAAACTGTAATTACTGAACCAACTTTGTTTCGACTGAAGTGGGAGGGAGTTTTATGAGTCGAAATTTGATAAACAATCTTGCGGAGAGAGCAAAATCAAAGTGGGTCGTCCTGGCTCTGTCACTGGGTCTGGCCGCAGGCTTCAGTATAGGCCAAGGACTCCATATGAGCGCAGAGTGTTCGTCCGATGAGCACGAGAATGCGTCCTCCGTCTCTGTCCCGGTCAAAGCCGCGAAATCGCAAGACAAAGTTGACGAGGGTCAAGCGGATAGTCGATTTAACGGCGATTCGGTTTCTAAGCGGAGCCTGCCCTCATCGATGTTCGAACCCTGGTGGCGGACAATGATGCACGATCCTGACGCTGACTGGATTCTTAATCACTTCGATAGAGTTTCGAGTGATTTCGAACCTGGATGGCGAGGTCTAAACGGCGCTGGCAGCTCCTCTTGTCGCATTGATGTAGATGAGCTCGATGACGTCGTGAAAGTGGTTGCCGAGGTTCCCGGGATTGAGGCTAAAGATCTTGACGTTGCAGTGACTGACGATTCGATCACCATAAAAGGTGAGAAGAAAATCGAAAGTCGCTCTGCCGACAACAATTCCTCTGGCAAGCAGGTTCAAGCGATTGGGCGGAGTTATGGCATGTTTCAACGAACGGTAAGATTGCCTGGGCGCGTTGAAAGTGGAAAAGCCGTCGCGTCCTTAAAGAATGGCGTGTTGTCGATCACCATACCGAAGTCTCATGTTGCTGAGAATCAACCGAAGAAGCTGAAGATTCAAACAATGTGAGTCGCAGATCAAACCAGGACTGTCGTTCCAAACCCGAGCGGCAGTCCCTGATCGAGCGCTGAACTTAGTGGTTGAGAGTTTCTCGGAACTTAAGGCTGTGGCTCGATTTCCCGACTCGGTCAGGCATTGGTCAATATGTTCAAGTATGATGTACAGATTAAAACTGTGCAGATCGATAACATGAACTAATGCCGGAATTCAGCGAGAACCCGCGTCCCAAACCGCCTGACCCATACTTGGGACGGGTGATCGATAAATACGCGCTGGTCTCGAAGCTCGGAACCGGCGGAATGGGGTTGGTTTATCGCGCCGAGCAACTGCCGATTAAGCGGTACGTGGCGATAAAACTGTTATCTGCCAAGCTTATTCACGATCAGGTCAATGTTAAACGGATTGAGCGAGAAGCCGCCTTGATGGCTAATTTGCGCCATCCGAACATTGCTACATTTCATGATTTTGGAATTTCTGACGGTCAGCCATACCTGGTTATGGAGTTGATTTCGGGTCGCAGTCTCGGCGAGATTATCGCTCACGAGAAGCGTTTGCACCCCGAACGAGTGATCGCCATAGCTGCTCAGGTGGCGGATGCGATGGCTTACGCTCACAAACAGGGGCTGGTCCATCGCGACCTGAAGCCGGACAATATCATGCTCGACAACGAGCATACAAGCGATTATGCGAAAGTCCTTGATTTCGGAATAGCAAAAGCCGCCGAGGATCTGAGTCTCACGCAATCAGGAGTTCTGATTGGCAGTCCGTCATATATGAGTCCTGAACAGTGTCGCGGCGTAAAACTCGATCTCAGATCGGACATTTACTCGTTGGGTGTGATTATCTATGAAGCGCTAACCGGCATCGTCCCTTGCAAAGGCGCCACGCTGATTGAAACTCTGACGCGTAAGACGATGGAGCAGGCTCCTCCGTTTCCGCCTGAATTGTCGGAGTGGAAAGCGTTGGAGCGCCTAACACTTGCATGCCTGGCTACTGAACCGGAAGATCGCCCGCCGTCTATGACGATCGTGCGCGACGCTCTATCGGCAATGTTGAATCCCGGCTCGGTTTCAATGTCTATGTCGGCGCTTCAGAGACAATCGCGCAATCCAAATGCTTCTGGAACCAATCCGGCAATGCCGTACCAAGCAGGGAAGCATTCGCCGAGCCAGGACACAGCAGAAGATGTTGGTCGTTCTACGCAAACTAGAAGTCGCTCGATTCCCAGCCGCTCGCGAGGTCGCCAGACTCAGACCAAAAAGCAGTCGCATCTTCAGGGCGTGCCACCGGTGTTAGACGAAACTGGTCAGGTTTACACGCCGAGAATTTCCAGTAAGAACATGATTGTGATTGGTGTATCGATTGGTGCGATTTATCTGGTATCCATAATCGCAGGCGGCGCTTGGTTGTTAGGACGTGGCTCCGTCGCTCTTCCCACTTTGACTGGAAACCAGAAATCGACTGCAGTAGAGGAAACTAAAACAACTGAGACCACGCCGCAAAGCGACAATCAATCTTCTGAAACCCTTACGCCACCAACGAATAAGCCTCCAGCTACAGCGACAAAAGAGCCGGCAAAACCCGTCCCGAAAACCGCATTAAAACCCAAACATCCAAAGACAGTGAGGCTAGAACAAGCTTTGCGGCATCCGGAAACGATGACTCGAACGTATCGATACGGTTCATCGAACGCGGATAACGCAACGCGGATTCCGCCAGTGGTGGTCGATCGACCCGACGATTCTGATCAAAATTCAGTCTACATAAATAGACGAAATGTTCGGGTGAATCGGCGAACAACAAGAGTCAACGATTATCAATCCAGCGCCGAGGCTCGCATCCGACAACAGTTGCTGGAAAGCGCCGCCAGGCAGCAAGCCGTGGTTCAGGAGCAGGTAAATGCTGCGCGTGAAGCTAGTGCGAACAACTTGCGACGAGGCAACGATCCGGATACATTTAGGCGGCAATATGGTGTCACTCCTGGTGGCGGAGCCTGGGGGCATGACACGGGCTCGAAGTATTACGGTAACGGCAATTTTTAGATAACTTCTGGGTGCAGTCCGTAACTGTCAAGGTCATCATCGCGCGAGTTGAAACTCGGAATCGCTGTTTCTTCAGGGGTTCTCATTGGTGGGTCAGCAAATAATTTTCAACCGCTAGCGGTTGAAAAATTTGAAAGTCGATTTTCAGTGCGGCCAATTCTGTTGAATCGTAGTAAAGCGTCAAGGGGGTCCCGATTACAGCCGGAGTCTCGAAATACCGTTCTGCAAAGGTTCTCGTGGTTGGAGCGATGCGAATAATTTCAACCGCTAGCGGTTGAAAATCCTCGCTAAAACTTCAACCGCTAGCGGTTGAAATTATTTTGCGATGGATTTAGCGTCTGCGCGGAATAATGAGTTGGATATTTCGTGAGGAGCACCACCAATGGCGTTAAGCATAATTCTGGGCGATAAAAATCCTGATTTGATTGCTGCCTGGGAATCACAGTTTCTGGGTTTGGCTGACGTCTCTATCCGAGGTGGCAATATTCTTTTGGCAAGGGCTGATGCACTCGTCAGCCCCGCGAATAGTTTTGGATTTATGGATGGCGGTATCGACGAGAGTATAAGTCAATTGTTTGATCGAAAAATCCAGGCTGTCGTGCAAGATGTGATTCGTAGTAAACATGCTGGAGAGCTACTTGTCGGAGAGGCGGAAATTGTGGCAACGGGGTTTGACCAGTTTAAATTTCTAGTCTGCGCGCCGACGATGCGAGTTCCGCAAAATGTCGCTGGAACTGTTAATGCATTTCTTGCTATGCGCGCGACGCTGCTTGCTATCCTCAGGTTCAACAAAGAGCACAATGATTCGATTAAGACGGTGGCTATTCCTGGATTTTGCACCGGTGCCGGACGGATGCCTTTTGAACGTTGTGCAGAGCAGATGCGTTTTGCGTACGATCAGGTGATCGGGAAATCGTCCAACAAGTACCGCTCGTTGGCAGACGCAATAGCCGACGAGAAGCGCTACAAGGGTGAAGTCTAACTAGTGATTCGCGCTCACGGTGAGGTTTTCGATTTCTACTGGTTCCGTATCGTCTGCTGGTTTGTATCCAAAAATTCTTGAGTAGAAATAGAATTCGCCTTCGATTGTGCGTTTGATATTCTCCGCTTTTCTGAAGCCGTGTTGCTCGCCTTCGTATGCGATATATGCCACAGGCAAGCCCTTCTTCTTGAGAGCATTGACCATGGCTTCCGCTTGTGATGGAGGGACGACTGCGTCTTCCAGTCCCTGGAAAAATATCACGGGGCAGTTCAGTTTCTCGGTGTAGTGAATGGGTGAACGCTCCATATAGAGCTGCTTCATCTCCGGGTATGGACCAACGAGGTAGTCACCGTAACGTGATTCGAACTTGTGCGTATCGGCGCAAAGTGCCTCGACATCGCCGATGCCGAAGTGGCTGGCACCAGCCTTGAAGTCGTCGAGGAACGTCAGCGCACATAGCGTCGTATATCCGCCGGCGCTGCCACCGGTGATGGCAAGGCGATTGCCGTCGACTAAACCTTTTTTGACGAGGTAACGAGCAGCGTTGGCGCAGTCTTGCATATCAACGACGCCCCAGTTGAACTTCAAGCGGTTGCGATACTCTCTGCCG
>CAZRMH010000363.1:0-8504 GCA_964600935.1 uncultured Candidatus Obscuribacterales bacterium | reverse complement strand
TGTCTAATGAGGTTTCTTTGAGGATGCCGTCCATGAACAAATAGGCAGCAACAAGCTCACTTGGGATATAGGCCAATAGCTTTTCAAAGTAAGACGCCTCCGGAGGTGGAGGCGGTGGCGGAGGAAGGTCAGCGGCTTCTTGGGCTGGACCTATATTGGGATTGTCGGACATTTTTTTCTTTCTGATGTTGGTCGCGGCTGAGAGCTCGCGAGGCAGCAAGAAACTTATATGACGAACTGGTTCGCTGCTTATATTGGTCAAGAGTCGGGTATGATTTCTGCGTTGCGCCTGCCGGGGATTCGTCCTGTTGAGTAGTTTTTTCGAGTAGTTACCTAAAACCTAGTCGACCAGGCACAACGCTTTCCAGACCTCGCTAAATATTGCACGCGACTGTTACACAGTCCGTAGATCGCTGCGGTGATTGACTTTCGGGGCTAACGCCGAATTTGCAATATCGCTTAATGCCCTCAATCGATGGCTGGTAAGGGATTTCAGTTTTTCTGCAGATTTTATGCTGACAGCCCGCCCAGGTCGCGCGGGTTTCATAGTGACGAACATTTTGATTTTATTTCTTATTTCTGAAAATGCTGAACAGGTGTGGCTTGCGATCCACCATGTCGCAAGACCACCCAAATGGGTGATTGATACCACGATCACCCATTTGGGTGATCACGTGAAATCACGCGAAGTTCATCCAGCGCCGCGAGCTTTTTTTCGTTTCGAATGGTGGCACTTAACTCTTACATGGCTTCGGTTTAGGCATTCAACGGCCTCACTCGGTGAACGAATCGCTTCGTCTGGAAATAAGTGTGCATGTTTCATAGCTAACTTGACTAGAAATTCCAGAATGATTTGACCTGCTTTCGTTCTAATTTCGTTGCGGTTTGACCTCTTCGGTCGCTTTATCCTCGGAAGGTTTTTCGGACGCAGCAGCACGTTCACTTTCAGGCACCGCATTGGGGTCTGGTCGGGGCTTGCGGCGGCGATCTCTGAACATGGAGCCCAGAGTGCCCCAGTCAATTACCAAAAGCCCTCCAGTGGCTTTGTGCTGTTGCTCCCAGGTCATGATCATTTCGAGTGAAGCGTGATCGACGTAATCGAGTTCTTCCAAGTGGACGTGAAGTTCGGTGTTTGGAGGAACAGATTCCAATGCTTCGGCGAGTCTCGGTAGGTTTAAAAACGTCGCTGCTCCGCGCAAATGGACTGCGGTTTGGTTCTCAGAATTCATCACCGTTCTGATTTCCAAATGCGAGAACATATAGACCAGTTTGCCGACGGACAGTGCGACTCCGGTGAGCACGCCAGTAAGCAAATCGGTTGCCACTATGGTGCCCATAGTGATGAAATAAATCGCGACTTCAATTTTGTCGGCGCGTCTCAGCTCTTTTACGATTTTGAAGTTGGTCAGTTTATAACCGGTGTAAACCAGCAATGCTGCCAGAGCAGAAGTCGGAATCAGCCGCAGCAGCACTGGAAAGGACAAAACCAGAATCAAAATCCACAAGCCATGCAGAAAGGAGGACAGTGGACTTCTCGCCCCAGCCTGAATATTGACCGAGCTTCGCACGATGACTCCGGTCATCGGCAGCGAGCAGAGCATTCCGCAAACGCTGTTTCCAACGCCTTGCGCGACGAGTTCCTTGTCGTATTTGGTCCGCATCAACGGTTGCATTTTATCGATTGCAATCGCGCTGAGCAGCGTTTCCGCGCTGGCTAGTAGAGCCAGTCCCATTGCTTCGAGCAAGATGTCGATGTCCCAGAAGTGCGCCCAATGAGTCGGTATTTTTACAACGGAGAAGAGCTGTTCAGGCAGTTCTACGTGTTTGATTGGTAAATTAAAAATAGCAGTCAGTGCAGTTGCAAGAACAACCGCGACCAGAGAAGACGGAATCGCTTTTATGCGTTTTATCGGTATCGCTTCCCACAGGATGATGACGACGATAGTGAGAACGCCTATGAATCCTGCAATGTGCGAGCTGTTTATCTGCGTATCGGTCAGGCATTCGAACAGTGAAACTGGAATAGCCGTCAGGTTAAGCAGTCCTGTTTTTCGTGGACCATCGTCGAGCATGACGTGAAATTGGCTTGCGAAAATCAAGATTCCGATACCTGCCAACATGCCATTAACTACAGCTGGTGAGACCGCGCGAAACCACTGCCCCAGCCGAAAGTATCCCATTGCAATCTGCATTAGTCCGGCGAGCACAATAATTATTCCGAGTTTTTCAGCGCCGTGCTGTTGCAGGATTTCGTAAACGATAACGCTCAAACCTGCCGCTGGACCGCTGACCTGGAGCGGGCTTCCGGCTAGTGGTGCGACCACCAGTCCACCGACGATGCAAGTGATCAGACCTGTCGCCGGGGGCATTCCCGATGCGATCGAGATACCCATCCCGAGCGGTAGCGCGACGAGAAAGACAACGACGGAAGCTAGCAAGTCTTTCAGATAATCTCTTCGTTTAAAGTATCTGCTGTGAAAGATGATGTTGGTTGAAACTTTAGGCATGGCGGCTCCACGAGGTACGGCACAGGAGTGTGAGACTCTCCTGGGGTGAAACCAAAGCTGGCGTGGGGTGAAAAATGGTGGGTTATGAAACAGGTTCGTGAATAGTGGCGCGAGCACCGCACCTGGGGTCATCTTGCGAAGCCTGAGCTAACATCCAGGCGTTTTCAAACCGCCGAATATTTGGTTTCAAGACAATTCAAGATCTGCTGTAGCTCGGCTGACTCGCGTTTGTGTTTTTGATTTGGGGTCAAAACTGATGAGGTAGTCAGACGCATACGCGCAGATCTGCCGCGTTTCAAATCAACATGACCCTGTTCAACAACCACAGATCTGGAGTGTATGTTATCAGTCTATACGACCTGGAGCAGCGCAGGAACACAGGCGCGACCAGCAGAAGCGTGACGTACTGCATGACGAACATCGGCAACCAGCCGATCAGCTTCAATGGCGCATTGGCGTTGCTATTGGTACTACGAAAGCAGGCGTGACCGGAAGCGCCGCCCGCGAGGAATGGGTCCAGCGGGACGAGATGGTCTGGGCTTATGTCTTCGTAGTTGCCAATATTTTCGGGCGAAGCTAAGACGCTTATCGTTCCGAAAATCGAAATAAACTGCGTGGCAAGGAAGAACAAGACCAGTATGAAAGATAGACGACCGCCATGACGCATATGGAGACGTGAACCTCTAGACTTCCACATTATTCCCCCAATTGTAGCCGCAGTAACCTTGCAGTTAAACAAACCGGTGAATCGGCAAATCCTCTGCTAGCTTATGTTTTGGGATTGCCGTTCGGATTGACCAATAATTTATTAGACTGAAGCGTTAAATTCGCCTCAACGCCCATGCCAAGGGCAACTTGCCCTGAAAGTCTTGGTTGACTGTGCTAGCATAGATCCCCAGTGGCGGGAAGATTTGGGACTGCTTGCGACACTTTTCCAGAGTATTGGTATTAAATTTGGTGGCACTGGCATGCTGCTTAAGCGGTTGCGCGATCGAACCAGCCGTTGCAATTGAGTCTGAAACTCCAAAAGTGGACGCTGGCTCGAAAACTGACGCGGACAAACCCGGTGCCGGTAAACTCACCGTGGGTGATGCACTGGCGAGAGCCCATGAACTGTTTTCTACTGAACTGGCAAAATATGTCACCGATCGCGGTGTGAACTACAGCGAATGGAAATTACACCCTGAGCCGTTGAAGGCTTACTTACGCACTCTTTCTAAAGTAGACAAGAACGAGTACGAGCAACTTTCGCAAAATGAAAAACTGGTTTACTGGATCAACGCCTACAACGCGTACACGATTAAACTTGTATTGGACCACTATCCGATAAAGGGCACCAAAACCTACTATCCAGCCAGTAGCATTCGCCAAGTGGAAGGTTTTTGGGAAGACAATTCGATCGAATTGGCCGGCAGAAAGGTGACGCTCGAGAGTATGGAGCACGATATTTTACGTCGCGATTTTTTGGAACCGCGCACGCATTTCGCCGTGGTCTGTGCCGCTTGGGGATGCGCGCCTCTCAACCGAGTCGCGTTTAGCGCCGCTAAGCTTGATGAGCAGTTAGATAATGCCGCGAAACAATTTCTCAGTGATTCTAAGAACGTAAAAATAGATTTCGATAAAAAAACGATTTCAGTTTCGGCGTTGTTTAAGTGGTTTCCGCTCGACTTTGCCAGCGTTGTTGGTTTGGGCAAACGTTTCCCGCCACCCACCGATGATGAGATTGTGGCTTCATATATTTTAAGTAAAACACCTTCTGCCGCGTCTAAAAATTTTGGTCCTGATGATTTGAAGGGATTTAAGGTGCGTTACGAGGAATATGACTGGGGGCTAAACGATTCAAACCCCGTCGAGCCGAAGGGTAACTGAAAAGGAGTTCCACAATTGAAGAAAAATCGGATTGATGCACTATCACCCATCTGGACGAAATTGACTTATCCGATGACCTTGATGATGCTGACTAGTCTCTGTGTTCAATCATCATTCGCCGCGCCGACCAGCGCTCATATTTTCGATAGTGCGAAACACACGAGGATTTACTTTCCGGCTGGAGCAGAGGCCTTCGCTGACGAGTCCGTCGAGTACAAAGTCGGAAAGAAAAAGCCGCCTCATCTGTGGGAGAGTCCTGACGCCGCATTAGGTACACCCAATTTCAAAGATCATGAAGGCGATAGGCTCGCTCGCAAGCCGTCATTTGCTGCGCTCGGTGGTGGTGGTTCGATCACTTTGCGTTTCACTGACAATGCCATCGTCGATTTCCCAGGTCCCGACATCTACATCTTTGAACCTCGCGAAAACTCTAGCCCGGTGCAGGTTGAAGTGTCTCGTGACGGCAAGAATTGGGTTGACCTCGGCCCAGATCTTCATACCGCCAGTGAAATCGATATCGCCGGCAAAGGTGGAAAACACGCAATTTTCAACTTCATCAGAATCACAGATCTTTCAGAAGTAGATCCGGCGGACCAATGGCCTGGTGCAGACGTAGATGCGGTTGGTGCCTTGAATTCGGTCAGTAAGGTATCTGTGCAAGATCAAGCTTTGTGTCCTCAATCTGCGACCGGTAAGAAAAAAGCTGCCACCGAGGGTGGTGAATCTAGAAAAGTGGATATAGATGCTGATTTGAAAAAAGTCGCTGCGTTGTTCGCTTCTTCTAGTGCTAATAAAGTCATTGTAGAGGTTTATAGCGATTCGCATTCTGATGGAAAAACTTCCACGGGTGAATCGTCGACATCGGACACAAAAAATCCCAATGCAAAAAAGTGTGCTGACGCCACAAAACAGTTTCTAGTCGGCGAAGGCAAAATCCCGGCGGATCGTATAGAGATGGTTTATTTCGATGACGCTCGCTCCATGGCTCGTCGTGAAGTTGAGAAGGAGCATGAGAGAAACAACCGCCTCGATTTTATTATTGTGCCATATGACCGTGATACCATCATTGGTGACAAGGGGACTCTGAAAGTTGACCAGGCCTGTTGGTTGATTGATGGAAAATGGGATTCGGGCCAGGGCGAAGTGATCTTAATGACTCAGCGCACACCTGGCTCCAAAAATGTTCAGGTGACAGGGGAATGGCACGAGAGTCCCGCGCAGAAAGGTATCGTTCAGAGTGGAACGTATGATCCCAAGACGCAAATTCTAAGCTTTCCGTTTTTCAAAACCTGGAGCAACGTGAAGGGAAACGCGGATTTCAAGCTCAGTTACGACTCTATTCAACTCAAGGGAACCTGGAAAAGCGAGTCAGGGGCAACCGGTGATTGGCTTTTGGTCCGCAAAAACTGAACTCCAGTAAAACTGAAATCCAGTAAAACGAACTCCAGTAAAACTGAACCTCCCGTAAAGCTGAGTCGCAGAAAACAAAATAAATTCCACTGTGGGCTTGGAACGCTCATATTCGCTTGGTTGTCAAAGAATCTCGACTCTCGAGACTGGCGATTGAGTTAACGTTTTCGTCTTTTAAAAAGTGCGCAAAATCGCTATGATGCGCGCTGAAAACCCTATGTCCTGCCGATTGAAACTTTTCAACCGGCATGTCGGAGAAATCATGACTTTAGCTGGAAAAACTCTTGTAATTAGCGGAGCCTCGCGTGGCATCGGACTTGCCGTCGCTTTACGTGCGGCTGCTGATGGTGCCAACATTGCCATCCTTGCCAAGACAGTCGAGGAAGATTCGCGGTTGCCAGGCACGATTCATACTGCTGCCAAGCAGATCGAAGAACGCGGCGGCAAAGCGCTGCCGATAAAATGCGATGTTCGGCATGAAGAAGAAGTGGTTGAGGCGATCAAAAAAACAGTCGAACATTTCGGCGGTCTCGATATTCTCGTCAATAACGCGAGCGCCATCAGTCTCACCCCAACAGTCGATACTGAGATGAAACGCTATGACTTGATGAATCAAGTCAATGCCCGCGCAACCTTCATGTGTTCCAAGCATGCCATTCCGCATTTAAAGAATTCGGCGAATCCACACATTCTGAATATGTCTCCACCGCTAAACATGAACCCTCGTTGGTTCGCTCATCATCTTGCTTACACGATGGCGAAATATGGAATGAGCATGTGCACGCTCGGAATGTCAGCCGAGTTGAAGAAAGTTGGCATCGCCGTTAATTCACTTTGGCCGGAGACCGGCATCGCCACTGCAGCTGTGAAAAACTTGCTTGGCGGCGATGAAGCGATGAAAAAATGCAGAACACCGGAAATTGTAGCCGACGCAGCGTATTGGATCTTGACGCAGAAGGCCAGTGAGTGCACCGGTAACTTCTTCGTAGATGTTGATGTTTTGCGCGCCTCCGGAGTCGAAGATCTTTCAAAATACACTATCGATCCGAGTGGCGAATTAATGCGCGACTTCTTCCTCGATCCAGTGAAACAAGAAGCCTTGAAGTGAACGCAAGCAAACTGAATAGTGCGAACGAGCTGAAGAAGAGGATCTCAAATGACTAGTTGTTTCGATCTGAGCGTGAATGAAAAGATTGCTCGAATCACTTTCAATCGTCCTGAAAAACGTAATTCAATGCTGCCTGAGTTCTGGACAGACTTCCCGCGAGCCATCAAAGAATGTTCAGATAGTGGCGAAGTGCGCTGCATTGTCGTGGACGCTCAGGGACCGATGTTTTCCGGTGGCATGGATTTGTCTGTTTTTGCGGCTCAAGATAAGTTTAGAACCGATACCTCAACGCATCGCGAACATCTGAGAAATTTGATTTTGTCGCTTCAGGACGCATTATCTGTTCTTGAAAAATCTCGTTGTCCTATCATTGCCGCAGTTCAAGGCGGCTGTCTCGGTGCGGGTCTCGACCTGATCAGTGCTTGTGATATTCGATTTGCCACTGAAGATGCTTACTTCTGCATTCAAGAGGTTAACATCGGCATTATGGCCGACTTGGGAACATTGCAGCGCTTGCCGCGCAAACTCCCCGATGGCATTGTTCGTCAGTTGGCATTCACTGGAGACCGCCTGCCGGCAAAGCGCGCCTGCGAATTAGGTTTCGTCAATGAGGTGCTGCCAACCCATGAAGCGTTGCTCGAACGAGCGCTGACAGTTGCGAAGCAAATAGCCAGTAAGGCACCACTGGTAGTGGCGGGCTCGAAAGAATGCATCAATTATGCCAATGACCACACCATCTCCGAGAGCTTGATGTACTGTGCAAATATGCAGTCATTTGTTTTCGATGCTGAGGAAGTTGCTGCGCAAATTCGACAAGCTGGTAAAGGGGCTGAGCACAGTGATCTCAAAGCTGTTTCGCTGGCGCTTTAGACTTGTTCTGATTTTGAAATTGTTCACTAAAACTTGGAATCGTCCCATGATTCGTGTGGTTGAACTTAACCTCACCGCATCATTCTGAAAAATCACAGTGTATTTTTTTCGTAATAGCCACCGCGTAATTACCCCACCTGCATCGAGACAGGCACTTGGCAACTCATTATAGTTATCTAACTATCTACTGAGAGGCTCTGCACGTGAGTTCAACCGACAGCAATCACGGTCACGATGGAATCATTTCGCAGTCAGAACGGCGCTCTCCTCTCACGATGGGACTGCTCTGGGTGACGATGGTCACAGTCTTCCCTTGTGTCTTGATTGGGTTTAGCTGGTTCAAAGCCGGGCTGTCGTTGACACAAGTAATCGGCTGTTCGTTGATTGGCAGTTTACTTCTCCTGATTTACGCGCTGCCTTCGGCGCATCTCGGTGCAAAAAGTGGACGAAGTTATTGCTCATTGATCAAAGACGTATTCGGAAAGCTAGGAAACAATATTGTTTCGTTCAATCTGATCTGGATGTTCATCGCCTGGTATGGTCTGACTTCGCTATTCATGGCGGAAGGGTTGGAAGGACTGTTTCATTTCAAAATACCGATGGCAGTGTTAGCACCCGCGTTTGCGATTTTGATGGCACTAAATAACTTCTGGGGCTTCAAAGGTGTCGCCAACTTCGCTAGATTTTTTGCCGCGCCCATGCTGATTGTCTGGGTCTTTTACACATTGATCAAAGCGACC
>CAZRMH010000362.1:0-8508 GCA_964600935.1 uncultured Candidatus Obscuribacterales bacterium | reverse complement strand
GGACGCACTCTTCAAGAATACATCGATGAGCGAGACCAAATGTCTTTGAGAGATACTCTCGACATTATCGAGCAGATTCTTTCTGCGCTTATCCATGCAAGCAAGAAGAACATTTTGCATCGCGATTTGAAACCAGGGAACATCATGGTTTTGCATGAGGAAGGTGAGGCTCGAGTAATTAAACTTCTCGACTTCGGATTGGCGAAACTTCTCGACAGAGATGATCAAGTCACTCTTTCAGCCGTTGGTGCCGCGATGGGAAGCCCGGCTTACATGAGTCCGGAACAAGCCACTGGTCTTCAAGTTGATGCCCGCAGCGATTTGTATTCTCTGGGCTGTTTGATGTATGAGATGCTCACAGGAGTGCCACCATTGATGGGTGAAACGTCAATGGAAACACTGGTGAACAGGCTCAATCGTAAAGTACCACCAATCAGCGATTTCCTGACGGATTCGAAAAGATCGCGGGCATATAACCCGGCTCGTGAAGTTCCGACTATAGTTGAAATGTTTGTCGCGAAACTGTTGGAACGCGATGCGCGCGACCGATTTCAATCAGCTCAAGAAGCTCGAAACTATCTGAATACGATCTGGGAGTATGTTGATGTTCCGGATATGTATTCGGATTCTTCTACTCAACGCGCAGCTAGAGCGGCTCGCTCAAATTCTAAACAAGCTGGTCGTGCCACAGTCAAAGATCTTCGTTCTGTCGATAAGAGCTCGACCACGAGCAGTTCATCCAACGAGATTGCATCTATTGGGGCTACTAGCGGCGAAATTCCTTCTCTCTCGAGTTTTAGTGCTAAAGCTCATCAACGCAATGCCCTTGGTAGAATCAGCAGCACTGAACTTGCCAAAATCGATGTCGACGATCAATCGAAACGTATTGCCAGACGCAGTCATCAAGATTTGCGAAAAATTCAGACTGACACGATGGATCCTATATCCAGTCCAGAAAGCAAAGACGAATTTCGTTTCGACGTTGAGCATGTCACTCAAAAATATGAGCATTATTCTCATCGTTTGTTTGAAATAACGCATCAGTTCCAACGTTCAAACCCTGGACTGTACCGCGTCGCTGTCATTCTTGCTGTGACCGCGTTGTTGGTCGTGATCTTGATCGGTGTCTTATAACCGCCTATATAGGTTTGATTAATACTGATAGAGTGTACTTATAGTAGGTAACTGTAGGCACGTGACCTCAATCGGGACAGCGTTCACCTCATGGGTCGCTTCAATCTAAAAACTTTTATGGCGTTCGCAGCCGCGCTCAGTATTGTATGGGTGTGGTTCGTCTTTTGTGTTCCGGCGATTTTTCCTCTGGGCAAGAGTCTTGAAACTTGGCTTGAGCAGCGTGTCTCGCTATTTCAAGAACTACAGCTCACGCAAGAAGCGCTTCGAGATGTTGAGTTCAGCCACCATTCATATCTTATAACTGGTGATGTTCATGCGTTGGAAGCCTTTAACGAGGCCGCAAAAAGCGTTCAACATCATCAGCGTTTGATGAACACAATGCGACAAAACGAGTCGTCGTTTGATGATAAGGACAGAAACCTCTCTGCTCGTGTGAGCAGCCTGCTCGAAGAACTTCGTTTGTCTGCAGAGGTTCGGCAGAAACAAGGTCAGGCTAAAGCGGATCAACTGTCGTTGAAGAGCGGGGAGAATAGAGAGCTTCGCGAAATCGTCAGGCAGCTGGCTCGGAAGCAGGAAGATGAACTGGAGGCGGTGAAAAACAAAGCGGCAGATTATAATCACTTGATCGGACCATATCCGTGGATCGTCGTGATTATGGTGCTGGGCGGCGCTGGCGTTGTAATGATGCGGTCAGTGACTGGCAAAAATGACAATTCCGCTGCAACGATTGAGAGTCTTACGACTGAACTGACTGCGACGAAAGAACAGCTCGATCGCATATCGCGAACTGACATGCTCACGGAAGTGTTGAATCTGCGTGGTTTGGAGCGAGCGATTGCAGTTGAAGAAAACAAAATAACGCGATCAGGCGGACATATGATTGCCGTGCTGGTTAACTGTGATGATTTCAAAAAGATCAATGAGTCACTGGGTATGGCGACTGGTGACGCGATTCTCAAAGACATCGCTCGGCGGGTATTAGCAACTTTGCGTCCGTCCGATCATGTCGCGCGTGTCGATGGTACTGATGAATTCATCGTGATTTTGCCTGATACGCAATTGGCTTATGGTCTTCGTGTCGCTGAACGTATGCGCACAGCGATATCTGAGAATCCCTTGCATAATTTGAAAGAAATTGGACCGGTAACTGTCAGTCTCGGTGTCGCGATGCTGCCTCATAAGATGTCTTCGGTACAAGAAATTTTGTCCCTGACGAGAAGCGCTCTGCGACGCAGTAAGCAGACTGGTAAGAACAAAGTTTCGTTGGCTCGCGAGGGGGCTGCGGATGTTTCGGCGAGCAGCATCAGTAGTGATGAGACAATCAAAACGCTGCTGGACGCGAGCAACTTCAGAACTGTATATCAGCCGATCATCGACCTGGCCACAGAGCAGGTCGCTGGTTTTGAAATCTTCACACGTGGACCTGATGGTGCTTTCGAGAACCCCGGAGATCTTTTCAGAATCTGCATTGAGAATAATATTTTGACCAAGGTCGATATGCAATGTCTTAAACTTTGTGTTGAGATGTCGCGTGATATCGCTGAGAACATGCGGGTTCACGTCAATCTGTTTCCCTCCACGATTTTAGATACACCGATTGAGACTTTGATCGCTGCGTTCCCAAAAGATAAAGGGCGCGTATACTGTGTCGAGATAAGCGAACAACAATTCATCGGCGATCCGACGTTTATGCGAGAGCACGTTCAGAAGCTGCGTTCAGCTGGAGTGCTCGTTGCAATTGACGATATTGGTTTTGGTAGAAACTCACTTGAAACTTTGATCTTTTTAGAACCGGATGTGGTGAAGGTCGATCGCACGTATGTGACTGGTATATCCGAGGATAAGTATAAAGTTCGGCTTTTAAAGCGGCTTACAAACGTCGCGAAATCGCTGGGCGCAGAAGTGGTGGCAGAGGGTGTCGAACGTCGCGAGGACTTGCCGATTCTTCAGGAGCTTGGCATTCATTTCGCTCAAGGATTCTTGTGGGGCGAGCTTTTGCAAGTACTTCCAGCCAGTGCAAAGGATCAGAGAACTTTGTCAAAATGATGATTTTTCAATACGCCCTATTGGTGGTGGCAAAAGAAAGATACTTGCAGTCTGCCGGAGTTTACTTGAGTGTGTTTGAGAGTTTTAACAAATGAGTACTGAGAAACTTTCTGTCGATCAATCCATGTCGGCCGGTTGGAAGCTGCTCGGCGATAATTTCTGGACGTTCGCTCGTTTAGCGTCCTTAGCAATACTTCTAATGTTTCTTCCTGATATAGCCAGCACCGCGATTGGACTGTCATCCAATTTTGCTCTGTTTGCGATTGGACTTTCCATTCTTGGTTTGGTTCTCAAAGCGATTTTGCCATTAGGAGTAATCAATCTGCAAATTCGGGTTGTTAACGGTCAAAGTATTTCTTCCGATGATTTATGGACATCGTGGAAACGCTATCCGGCTTTTCTTGGTGCGACATTGATTTACGGTTGGGTCGTGTGTATGGGCCTTCTGTTTCTGGTTGTACCGGGCATCATATTCGGTATCATGTTTCAGTTTTACCCTTATTTTATCGTTGAACATAAGCTCGGTCCGATTCAGGCACTCAAAGCTAGTGCTGCCATCACAGCTGGTGCGATGTGGGAACTGTTTTTTCTTGGACTTCTCTTGGGAATCATTCAAACTGTAGCCGGGCTTACATTCATTGGTCTGGTTCCAGCTCAAGTTTTTCAGTTGTTGACTATGACTTCGGTGTACAAGACTTTGCTCAAGAGTACGCCGGCAGATGAACTGCCGTTTCCCTTCGAATCTTCCGTCCGAGAAATTGCCGAACCGATTTTTTCGACTCCGATTCAAGATGTCGGGCAAACTCGAATCACCGAAGGTTTTGATAAGAATTCGACTTCAGTTGGTTTGGAAAGTCCAACAGGCTCGCGATTGGAGACTCCTTTCGACGCGCGATTGCGTATGCCGGAGTTGAGTTCGGAAATTCGTGCCGACAATCAATCGGAGACTCCTGGCATCCCGACCGACCAGAGCGATCAACAAAGCCAACATCAGGGCGAAAAATGACAAATCGTTCTAAGAGATTTAAAATCAACAGTACATTGGAGGACATGACGTGAGATTCATTCGCTCAACAGTTGCCCTGGCGGCATTAATATCGATTTCGTGGGGCACTGTGGCTTCTGCGGAGACGACATCTGATGCGGAGACCGCGACTCCGCCAGCGCCGGATGCATCATTGGAAAAGCAGAAGAATTTGGAGGGGCGTGTTCAGGACGAAGCCGTGGCGCTTGGAACTGGATTGCGCGACTTGTCGAAAACATTGCATCACTTGAAGAGATCCGCGTTCGATATTTTCGTTGAAGTTCAACGGCAGAATATGGTCGTCGTCGGAGAGCCGGACGTCATCGGACCGATCATCATTCCTGCGATGCCCAGTCCGAGCGGGATGATTGGCGTTGGTGGTTTTCTCGAACCTCGGAAAAAGTTTCTCGACTATTTTATGTCTCAGGTCGTCGATCTATCGAAGATGACTCAGAGCGAAGTGGCTGCTCTTTTGCTTCCAGATAATGCCAGCGACGATGCCAAAGCTGAACTGAAGACGATTACCGATCTTTCGACAACGCTTAATCAGGACATTAGTGGTTTGCAATCTGTCACCCAGGGACCGAAGTATGATAATTACGCAATTGCTCAGGCTGCTCAATTGATGCAAAATCACGTCCAAGAAATTGAGAAAGCCGCGAAGAAGCTCGATTCTGAAGCGAAGAAAGAGGCCAGCATCGCAAAGAAAGGTATGCGCGATTTAGATAAGCAAATCAAGAAAAAAGAATCAGGCCATTAGAGAACCGCACGGATTAGAGGCTCTCTTTGTCTGTGCCCGTCAGCAAGAAGCGCGTAAAACAATTGTTTTTGTATCTCGAATGTGTTTGATCTGCCTGGACCTCGCGAGTTTGATCGTTTCGTCTAGTTCAGCTTTTGCCGCTGTATCCGCAGATCGTGAACTCTTTTTAGATCTTCCGGAGGAAAGTTGCTTTCATAGAAAGTTTCGAGCTCCCGCAACTTTTCTATGTTCATGGACTTGAGTAATCGCGTTGCTTCTTCCTGCTTATTGAGGGCGCGTAAACTCTCGATATAACCTGTGGTGGCTTCTGTAATCGCTCCATTGTTTTGCAGAGTTTCCATACTTTCCTGGCGAATCTCTGCCGTCAGCTTTATCGATTTCTCGTACCAAAGTTCTGCGTCGGAATACTGTTTCAACGCCAGGTAGCTTTGACCGATGCATTGATACAAGAAGGCTTCGAATTGTCGATTACCTTCACGTTTTGCCGTTGCTGCGACATATTGAAGCAAGGGAATCGCTTCATCATATTGGCGGGCTTTGAAGTGTTTCAGCGCCCGGTCGATAGTAAGATCGGCAGGGCGGGCTGCGGCTGGAGGCTCCACCGCGGGACGAAGGTTCGCGTCTGAGGTATTTTTGTCCGGTCTAAAAGAAACCAAGGCACAGAAAAAAATCAAAAATGTAGTGAGCAAGAGAGCTTTCCCAGCAAAATAGATCTTCATTTTCGATCCAGACGGCACGTAGTTTATCGACTTACCGCTGGATGCCTGCAGCAGGTGTTGCTTTACCTCCTCCACAGACGCGTATCTGTTGCGTTTGTCCTTTTCTAGACATTTTTGAATGATTTTCTCAAGCTCTTTATTCACGCCAGTTTTGACAATTGTTGGGAAAGGCGGTGCAGGTTCTTGAATCTGTTTTAGGATGATTTGAACTGGATTGGCCCCTTCGAAGGGGGCACGGCCAGTCAGTGTCGTATACATGACACAGCCTAGAGAGTAGACGTCGGAACGTTGGTCGAGTGACTGACCCTGGCATTGTTCCGGAGACATGTAGAGCGGGCTGCCGATGATATCACCTGTTTTTGTCAGCGTCTCACCAGCCGGTGCGCCTTCGATGGCTACGCTGGCGATGCCGAAGTCAGTCACTTTAACGACCAGGTTCGATGGTGGTGACTTGCTGATTTCGTTTCCATTCGATCTTTCTGTTGTCGGCTGTGGCAGGTGACTTACGACAATGTTGCTTGGTTTAAGATCCCGATGAATGACACCCGCTTTGTGTGCGTAAGAGAGTGCGTCGCAGATTTGTTTGAATATTTCGATCGCTTCGGCAGGCTTGATGTGAGACCGTTCTTTTATGAACTGACCAAGATTTTGGTCTCCGATAAACTCCATCACGATGAAGGGAATGCTATCGCTGGTGCAACCATGTTCGTAAACAGTGACCAGGTTTTCGTGAGTCAATCTAATTGTTGCTTCGGCTTCTTTTTCAAAGCGTTTTACAGAAGTTTTGTCTTTTGCTAAATCGGGCTTCAGCAGTTTGATTGCAAAGAATGTGCCGAGCTGTCGATCTTTGACTTTGTAAACGGAACCCATTCCGCCTTCACCGATCAGCTCAATCGTTTCGTATCGATCCCCGAAATTTGGCAAATCGCTGTTCGATGCCGCCGACTCAGGCGGCAGACCTTTGACTATCGGGTCACTCTGAACAAGATCTATTTTGTCTTCGCGTTCGCGCTGCACGATTTTCTCGCTCTAAAAACAGGTTCGGTTATTTCTATCAATTAACTTCGCCTATTGATTATTCCCCAAAAGTCAATCTGAGGTGTTTAGATGTCTATGTCTTGCAGGATTCAAGATTTAGTCCGTTCTGTACGGTCCCTCGACTTACTCCACCCAATCAGCATAGCTGAAATTCATGCAGTCGGGAGCGAGCTATCGCTCGGTCAAGTACTCGACAGTGATTCTTAGTTTTTTGGCGATGAACTTGCCATACTCGGCATTGATTGCACCACAATTGGTGACAACAAAAGTCGGGCAGCAGTTGTCTGAAAGCGGCGCGGGAAGGCTCGCAGAACGTTTTACTTAGCCGGTTTGTTTGCGGCGCTGCGGGCCGCTTTCATGCCCTTGGCCATGTTATTCAGAGCATCACGCATGCCCGACGTGTTGTCCAAACGCAAACATTCATCTGCAATCTTTTGCGCTTCTAGGTCTCGTCCCGCGCCGATGTATGCACCGTAAAGTAAGAGCACCATGCTTGGAAATGGATCAAAATCTTTGGAGACTTCAGTGTCGGGTCGCGGCTTCTTCATCTCCTCAGCCTTCTTGTAATACTGGTTTATTATCGCCAGAGGATCAGGATACAAAAAGTTCGCAGCGTCAGCCCATCTGGAGTTTGAGTACAGGACGGGCTCAAGCTGTGGGGTTAATGCTTTAATCAGATCTCGTTGTTTCGGATCGGTTTTGCTTTTATCGAACCAGGACAAGGTGCGTGCGTTCTCGTCTAACACTCCGTTTAAGATAATCCAATCCTTCCGATTATTTGCTTTCTCCGCTGCATCTCTCAATTCTGCGATCTTGGTCTTTGCTGGTAAGTGCACTGCACAAAGCTTCTTCACCTCACTAGGTACCATTGAGGTGCGGAGATCGATAAGACTGGGATCACCTTTTCCAATGTTATCCCAGAGCCAAAGTAATTCTTCTAGTGCTTCGGCATTCTGTCCAGCAGACTGCATCTCGCGCGCCTTGCTCACGTGCGTCCAGATCTCGGCGTCTCCTGCTTGAGTCTGTTCCTTTTCTTTTTCAAGTTCATCGCCGGACTTTCCACTTTTAGCTCCCTCGAGCCATTGCAACATTTCGGATGAGCTCATGTAGCCAACTTGTCGACCAAACTCGCGGGCTCCGCTTTGAGGAGTGAACAAAACCATCGTCGGCATCGCCGTTACATTCAGCTTGGCTGACGCTTTCTCGTCTTTGTCGACGTCAATCTGAATTGCAATCGCATTCTCTTTGATCCAGGCTTGCACTGCGCTATCTGTCCAGGTCGTCGTTTCCATTTTTCGGCACGGCGGACACCATGTCGCGGTGAAATCAATCAGTAGAAATTTGCTGTTCTTTTGCGCTTCCTGCTTCGCCTGGTCAAGCGAATATTCGGAAAAAACTTCCGGATGCGCCCATGCTCCAGTCCCGCAAGACAACGTAATCAGACTGGAAAGAAACAACTGATGCCAAGCTTGTAATCTCATAGATGGACTGCGCACGCTCCAAAGTGGGGGTCGCTATTTTATCACTGAAGTCTTTCAAACTTTAGTGGGTGATCCAATCGAATCGGGAAGAATTGCTTGAAGCGATTCTTCATTTTTAGTTTTTTGCCACAACCGTTCGAACACCGTGACGGCGAACGAATGCGCCATAGTTTTCGCGTTCTCTAAACGGATTGAGGTGAAGCTTTCACTTCATTGATCACCGCTTGCAGCTTTGCTTCATCGGCGTGTGAAAGTGATGTCTGAATCACCTTACCGCCGGTATTGGCCAGTTCGGCTGCCACTTTG